>NZ_JBMPPJ010000014.1:0-176662 GCF_049339865.1 Undibacterium sp. TC9W
CGGTATTACTAAACTAGTCAAAAGCGCTGCGACCGGGCAAATTCAATTCGCCCGACAAGGTCAATAAAGACCTTGGTCTGATATTAGGACAGAACTTGGATGTTGCTGGCTTTGTCGCCTTTAGGACCGGCTGTGCGCTCGAAAGACACACGCTGGTTTTCGCTCAGGCTTTTGAAGCCGCTGGACTGTATGTCCTGGAAGTGGGCGAACAAATCCGCACCACCTGCATCAGGAGCGATAAAGCCGAAGCCCTTGGCATCGTTGAACCATTTAACTATACCTGTTTGAGTACTCATGTTTTTTTCCTTTTGATAAAACCATAGGCAAAATCGCCCGATATGGACTTGTAAGCAAGTGATAAAACCAGTGGAAAAAAGACAGAACAGCCAGAGAGATAAAGCTATGCGGAATTGGGACCAACAAATTAAGGACTTGATGCAAGTACAGGACGAAATATACACGTTTACTTTGGAAGTGCCTAATTTTTTTTAAAATATTTTTAATGGGTAGTGAACAGCGGCAACTAATTACTTTGTCACTACAGCTTGAATAAAGCAGTCTCGGCAGGCGCTTGTGTCTCAGAAATTGACTCATCTTCACAGGAAAACAAATGCTCAAAACATGCAATGTAACAATTGATTTTCTTGCTTGACAAGGCGCAATGTGAACCCGATTATCTGGTGTGAAAGACAAGATATTTTGCAGTTACCAACGCGAAAAATGAGTTGCTGATCATTCTTTCGTGAAACCAACCGCACATTTTAAAGGCGTCAGGCAATGAAACATTATTTTGAATACCAGGATTCCAAGTCTTACAAGTTTTGGCAGATAGAAATTGAAGCGAATACCTTGAATGTGAAGTACGGCAAGATAGGCACCGCAGGCCAGGAAAAAATCAGCAGCTTTGATACACCAGAAAAAGCACAAAAAGAAATGGAAAAGCTGATCAGTGAAAAAAGCAAGAAAGGCTATGTAGAAAAAACCGGTGCCAGCGCAAAGAAAATAGCGCGACGTATAGGCGTCAGTTACGATGAGGCAGAAGAAGGCAAGACCTTGCTGGAAAAAGTCACCGCTTTTCTGGACAGTAGCCAGGCAACAGAAGTTGAGTCACTGGTGATCGCCGCCTGGGAAGAAGCTTATGAAGAAGGGCCGCAAGCATCCCTGGACCTGTTGATCGCCCATCCAGGCAAACTACCGCAATTGAAAGAATTGTTTGTCGGCGACATGGATTCTGAAGAGTGCGAAATATCCTGGATCACCCAGGCTGATTACACCCAACTGTTTGCAGCCTTCCCCGCGCTGGAACGCTTGCATATCAAGGGTTCCAAAGATCTGGTTTTGTCTTCCCAGCCCCTAAAGCATGAACATCTCAAAGCACTAACCATAGAGTGCGGTGGCTTGCCCAAAGAAGTCATAGCAAAAATTGCGGCTGCCCATTTACCTAATCTCGAATACCTGCAACTGTATATCGGCGTTGATGAATACGGCTTTGATGGCAAGATTGACGACCTGCGTCCCTTCATGCAAAAAGACCTGTTCCCCAAACTGAAACACCTGGGCCTGGTGGATAGTGAAATCGCCAATGAGATAGCGATTGAAATTGCCCAGGCATCCGTGCTGGAGCAACTGGAGACCCTGGACCTGTCCATGGGCACACTCAGCGACGACGGTGGTCGCGCCTTGCTGGACAGCAGCAAGATAGCCGGGCTTAAAAAGCTGGACTTGCACTACCATTATTTGTCGAATGACATGATCAAGGAATTCAAAAAATTGTCTATTCTGGTGGATGTCACTGACCAGCAAGACACTGAAGATGAATGGCGTTATCCAGCGGTCACAGAATAAGACAGATGCAACAGAAATCCCGTTTTGTACTGATAGGCAATCCTGAAAACCGGCGCGTGCATTTTTTTCAGGAAGCATTGCAACAAGCAGGGCAGGATACTGCCCTGGTCATCCCCTACCTGAGCATCTTGAATGGTGAGCGCAAACTGCCTGATGTACTCAGGGATGGCGACACGGTAAGGATAGAATCGCCCGGTGAAAATTTTTCCGTAGAAAAGAAAGTACTCGCCCTCGGTGGTCTGGAAAATGCTAGCGGACTGGAAGATGAACGTGGCAGGATTTATCATCCGCGACTATGGTTCCGGGGATTTTCTCAATTGATGGAAACAATAGCACAGCAGATAGTGGGGCTGAGCTGGTTCAATCACCCTGACGACATCGTCAGCATGTTTAACAAGCCCTTATGCAAGCAAATATTGGCTGACCATACGCTACCCGGCCTGCCGGTTTTTTCCAGCTACGATGAATTCTTTGCTTATGCAGAAAAGCAGGCATACAGCCGGTTTTTTATCAAACTGAATTCCAGTTCTTCGGCGTCTGGCATCGTCGCTTATGAATACAATAAAAGAAACGGCAAAGAGCAGGCTTACTCTACGGTAGAGATCGTGCACGGCCTGGATGGCGACCGTTATTACAATTCACTGAAAATCAAAAAATATACTGCGCGAGACAAGATACAGAACATTCTCGATTTCTTGTTCGCCCAGGGTGCCATGTTAGAAAGCTGGATACCCAAGGCCCGGCATGAAGACAGCTCTTATGATTTGCGGGTAGTAGGTATCGCCGGTCAGCGGCGGCATGCCATTGCCAGACTCAGTCGTGGCCCCATGACCAATCTACATCTGGGCAACCAGCGCTGTGCTGTTGATGAGCTGGAGTTGTCGTCATCGACCTGGCAAGAGATCGATACCCTGGTAGCAAAAACCATGCAGGCATTTCCTCGCTCCATGTATGCCGGACTGGATATCCTGTTACCCAGAAATGATAAATCCCCCGTGCTGCTGGAAGCCAATGCCTTTGGCGATTTACTGCCTAACTTGTTGCACAATGGTGAGAATACCTATCTGGCAGAAATCAATGCTGTCCTGGAAAGGCAGAGGCTGGCTCATGCTTAGTGCAAACAAAGCCAGCCTGCTTTTTGATATCGACAATACCTTGGTGAACAGGGACGCGGCCTTCGATGCTTACATACAGAATTTCATCAGCAGGAATCAGGTTGCATTTTCTGGCGAAGATATGTCGTTGCTACAAACAGAAATGATTGCACTGGACTGCCATGGCAGAAAAGACCGTAAACTCTTTTGTCAGGAATTATTGCAGCGTTTCCCTGGTCTTACTTACACCGCAGAAAGTTTGTGGGAAGATCACATGTCGCTGCCAGATTTTGTGAAGCCAGATAGTGTGCTTAGTGAGATGCTGGAGCGCTTATCTGCTGATTATCAACTCATGATTATTTCCAACGGTTCTGCAAGTATGCAACGTCGCAAATTACAGCGTGCAGGTCTGACAGATTATTTTGAGCATATCTTTATTTCTGCTGAGGTGGGTTATGCCAAACCTGATACTCGCTTGTTTTCACATGCCTTAAACCATTGTCACCATGCCAGTGTAGTCATGATAGGTGACGACTACATCAATGATATGCAGCCTGCCATGGCCATGCAATTGAAAACAGTTTTTATCAATCCTGAAAACGAAACCGTCGCTATCAGGCCAGATCATGAGTTATCCAATATCCATGATCTTGAGGAGGTTCTGGCATGCATGATATGAACCAGATCGTAGGCAAGAGCAATGTCCTCTTCATTACTCTGGACACCCTTCGCTATGACGTTGCCGAACAAGAGCTTGCAGCAGGTCGCACGCCTTTTCTTGCGAGTGTATTGCCTGCAGGCTGGGAAGAGCGTCATGCGCCCGGCTCTTTTACTTATGCATCGCACTGCGCTTTCTTCGCCGGTTTTCTCCCCACGCCTGCCAGGCCGGGTCTTCATGAGCGTTTATTTTCATTGAAGTTCGCGGGCAGTGAAACCACCGGTACATCCAGCTATTGTTTCGATACGCCAGACATAGTCAGCGGCTTTGCTGACATCGGTTACCGCACTATCTGCATAGGCGGAGTCGGCTTTTTCAAAAAACAAAATCCCTTGTCCTGTGTCCTGCCCAATCTGTTCCAGGAAAGTTACTGGCAGCCAGAGTTTGGTGTGACCAATCCTGAATCAAGCAGGCATCAAGTTGAATTTTCCATAGAGTTGCTGGAACAAAAACCTGATCAAAAATTTTTTTTATTTATGAATTTATCTGCACTACACCAACCCAATTGTCATTACCTGCCCGGTTCAGTTGGCGACAGCCTGGCCAGTCATGCTGCGGCATTGCGTTATATAGACAGCCAGTTGCCCCCCTTGTTCCAGGCGCTCAATCATATGGGTGATACCTTCGTGATTATCAGTTCTGATCACGGCACTACCTATGGTGAAGATGGTTATACAGGCCATAGACTGGGGCATGAAAAGGTCTGGACTATCCCCTATGCAGATTTTCATTTGATGCGAGGGAGCCTGGCATGACAGAGATAGCTCATGCATTTCGTCGTTATCTGGAAGAAACCAATCGTTTTCAAAGTTATCTGTATTCATACCCGCACAAGACAGCGTACAGGACGTTTGAAGAAAAACTGGATTTGAAAGAATTGTGGGCAACAGAGAAAAAACATGCGCTGTATCTCTACACGCACATTCCTTTTTGCCGCATGAAATGCTCATTCTGTAATTTGTTTACGGTGTCGCATCCCAAGGAAGATCTGGTTAATCTATACCTTAAAAAGATACAGCTGGAAGCTGAAGTCGTAAGGGATAGCCTCGGTGATTTCAACTTTGCCGGTTATGCCATCGGTGGTGGTACACCCAGTCATCTGGATTCCAAGCAACTGGAACAGCTATTCTCGGTGTACACCAATACGCTGGGTGTGGATCTGAAAAACACACCAGGTTCCTTCGAGATTTCACCTGATACCATCAATGATGAAAAGCTGACTTTTCTGTCGCAGCATGGTGTGCAAAGAATCAGCATAGGCATACAAAGTTTCATCGAAGCTGAAGCGCGTTCGGTAGGGCGGGTGCAGCCAGAGACTGTGATGGAACCGCTGCTCGAAAAAATAAGCAGCTACCAGTTCCCGGTATTTAATCTGGATTTGATTTATGGCATACCAGGGCAAACGCCAGAAACCTGGCTGGCATCGCTGCAAAAAGCAGTACAGTTTCAACCAACTGAAATTTTCCTGTACCCCTTGTATGTGCGCCCCCTGACTTCGCTATTCAAGAAGCATATCAGTATACAAAACCAAGACATACGCAGCACGCTATACCGCATAGGGCGTGACTTTTTGCAGGCCAACGGTTATGTGCAGGATTCGATGCGCCTGTTCCGCAAGCCAGTAGCTGGCCTGCGTGAGAGTTCAGAATATTCATGCCAGGAAGATGGCATGATAGGCCTGGGTACGAATGCGAGGTCTTACACGACAGATGTGCATTACTCGACAGAATATGCCGTATCCAAACCCAATGTTGCAGCGATCATCGATGACTATGTCGCCAAAGAACGTGCCGACTTCTTGACGGCAAATTATGGTATACGTCTTTCAGAAGATGACAGGAAACGGCGTTATCTGATCAAGTCTCTATTGAAAGCGCAAGGGCTGGATGCTGCGCATTACCAAGGTATTTATGGTACGGATGTGTATGCGGATTTTCCTGAACTACAGACCCTGCTGGAAATGAAGCTGGCGCAAGAGAGTGCAGGGCGCATGCAGTTGCATGGTGAGGGCATGGCTTATTCTGATCTTATCGGTCACTGGTTTATTTCGCCAGCCGTCAAACAAAAGATGCAGGAGTACGTCAGCAAATGAGCCTGAAAATTATTTATCGCGGCCACCTGACAGATTGCAATTACAGTTGCGAATACTGTCCCTTTGCCAAAGAAAAAAACAGCCGTGAACTGCAGGCGCTGGATAAAAAAGACCTGGACAGATTTGTCGATTGGGTAGAGCAAAACAGCAGTGCAGACCAGCCCATGGAAGTGTTTATTACACCCTACGGTGAAGCCCTGGTGCGTAAATGGTATCAGGAAGCAGTGATACGTTTGTCGCATCTGCCGCATGTCAGCAAGGTGGCGGCGCAAACCAATCTGGCCTGGAATACGCAATGGCTGTCACGTTGCAATAAACAGACCACGGCTTTATGGACTACCTATCACCCCGATTTTGTGACCGAAGAAAAATTCATCGGGAAATGTAATGAACTGGCTGCCTTGCAGATACGCCATAGCGTCGGTGTAGTGGGACTAAAACAACACTTCCCACAAATTACTTCTCTGCGCCAGCGCCTGCCGCAGGATGTGTATATGTGGATCAATGCCTACAAGCGTGAAGTGGATTACTACTCGGAAGAAGAAATCGCTTTCCTGGAAGACATCGATTACCTGTTCAGATTCAACCTGCCCTGGTATGAAAGCATGGGCAAAGACTGCAAGGCTGGCAGTGAGGTGGTGTCCATACAAGGTAATGGTGACCTGTTCCGCTGCCATTTCATCAAGACCCGCAAAGGCAATATCTTTACAGACCCGCTGGCAAGCATGCTCAAGCGAGAAGCTTGTAGCAAAGCGACTTGCCACTGCCACATAGGTTACATTCATCTGGATGCCATGCAATCGTATGAAGTATATGGCAGTGGTTTGCTAGAAAGGATACCTGTGCGTTTTGCCTGAAGGCATTTAGGAGAAAGAAAGGAAATAAGTGGTTTTTCTCTTATATGATTTTTTCATGCTTTAAGCTGAAAACAATCGTTTGTCGTCTATGCACAAGGAAGTAATATCGGTTCAACCTAAAGTTCATTAGCATAGAAAGAGATACCGCATGAGTACAGCATCATATTCCACACCATCTTCACTTTTACCAAAAAGGCGTAATGCTTTACTGGTAACAGCCTTGCTGGCTGCCTTTTCTGCACAGGCACAAGAAATTATCCCGCCACAATCAGACACCGTGATTGTGACTGGCACGCGCAGCATCAAACGTACCGTGTCTGACTCTGAAGCACCAGTTGATATATTAACTTCCAAAGATTTGCAATCCACAGGTTCGGGTGAGCTGGCAGCGGTATTGAGCCGTTTGCTGCCTTCCCTGAACTTCCCGCGTCCTGCAGTGGCAGACGGTACATCCGCTAGCCGCCCGGCGCAATTGCGCGGCTTGTCGCCTGACCAGACTCTGGTGCTGGTGAATGGCAAGCGCTGGCATACCTCGGCTGTGGTGAATGTAAATGGCACGGCAGGGCGCGGTTCTTCACCGGCTGATTTGAATACTATCCCTATCAGTTCGATTGAAAAGATAGAAGTCTTGCGTGATGGTGCAGCGGCGCAATATGGTTCAGACGCGATTGCTGGTGTCATCAACATCATCCTCAAAAAAGGGGCGAATGGTGGCGAAGTGCAGTTTGGCGGCGGTCAGTACAGCAAACGAGATGGCACACAAGCCAGTTTGAGTGCCAACTTTGGCACGGCATTGGGCGACAAGGGCTGGGCGCGTTTTACCGCAGAACAGCGCAACCAGAATGAAACCAACCGCGCCGGTGCTGATTTCCGTAATCCGCTAGAACCTCTATATGGCAGGGTCAACCAGGTACAGGGTGACCCCAAACTGCAACAAACCAATCTGGGTGCCAATGCCTCGCTGGCACTGGCGACAGACTTGGAATTGTATGGCTTTGCCAACTATAGCCGTCGCAGTACCGATGCTGCAGCGACCTGGCGCACGGCCTACACCACAGGCACGACTTTGCGCACCACGCTGTATCCAAATGGCTTCTTGCCGAATGAGGCTGGTACGAATACTGATGTGTCTGTCGTCGGCGGTATCAAGGGCCGTACCGATGGCTGGCGCTGGGATGCCAGTGTCAATTATGGTTCCAGCGAATTCAGCCTTGACGTCAACAATACCGTCAACCTGAGTCTGGGTGCCACCAGCCCGACGAAATTTTATGCCGGTAAGTTGAAAAATACCCAGACCCTGGCCAACTTTGATGCAGCGAAAGAATTTGAATTTGCCGGTCTGGCGAATCCGCTGACGCTGGCCGTTGGTGCAGAATGCCGCCGCGACCAATATGAAATTGGTGCGGGTGAAGCGAATTCTTATTTCGGTAGTGGTGCCCAGGGTTTCTCTGGTTTCCAGCCTTCGAATGCAGGCAGTTTCAGCCGTCACAGCGCATCCATCTATGCCAATATCGAAGCTGAACTGAGCAAGCAACTGAGTGCTTCTCTGGCCTTGCGTCATGAAAACTACAGTGATTTTGGCAGTGTTACTTCTGGCAAATTGTCTGGACGTTTTGAGTTCACCAAAGAGTTTGCCTTGCGTGCTGCGGCATCAAATGGTTTCCGCGCACCTTCGCTGGCGCAACAGAATTACACCATTTCGACGACTAATCTGCTCACCATCAACGGTACATCGCAATTGGTGGATACCGGTACATTTGGCGTTTCCACGGCTGCCGCCAGGGCCCTGGGTGCAGTACCGCTGCAAGCAGAAAAATCACGTAACTACAGTCTGGGTGCAGTCCTGCAGCCAAGCAAGAATGCCACCCTGAGCATAGATGCTTACCAGATCGATATTGATAATCGCATCCTGTATTCAGGTAATCTGGTCTTGCCTGCCTCTTTGCAAAGTGTACTGGCGCAGCAAGGTGTACTGGTTGGTGCGGCACGTTATTTCACCAATGCGCTTGATACCAAGACCCGTGGCGTTGATGTCGTTGGTTCTTACCAGATCCCCTTGTCTGGCACAGACAAGCTGGGCTTTACCGTGGCCTACAATCACAATGACACAACAGTCAAAAATGTCGCCGCCAACCCTGCAATTTTGACGCAAAACAATCTCTTGCTGATAGACAGGCAAACCATCAACCGCGCAACCGAGGCAACACCAAAAGACAAATTCAGCATCTCTGCTGACTATGCCTTTGCCAACTGGAATATCCATGGACTGGCAACTCGCTATGGCAGCTTTGTCTCACCGCAAAACAATGTAACTCTGGACCAGACTTACAGCGCCAATACCGTGCTGGACCTGGCTGCCAGCGTCAAACTGGGTAAATGGACTATCAGTGCCGGTGTCGATAACCTGACTGACAAATATCCTGACCAGGTGACATCGGCAGGTAATTTGAATTCTGGCGGAACGCTGCCTTACAGCACATTCTCGCCTTATGGCTTCAATGGTCGTTACTACTATGCGAAGGCTGCTTACGCCTGGTAATGATGTGATTTGAACTGGGTTTTTGTTAAGGGCTGCCTCATGCAGCCCTTTTTCTTTTTCTCTCTGATCCTTGTGATTTATTATATTTCGGCATTTATTTATTGATAAACGATAAATAAATATTGCATTTCGAAATTTATGACGTAAAATTCACATCATCAATTCAATCGGGAGTTCAAAATGCAAGTGCAGAAACATGCCAGGATTAGCAATATTCGCAAGTTGAGCAGGTATTTTCTGTTTCTGACCATACTTACCATGATCATCGTCGCGATAGGGGCGATAGCCTTGCCTGTCATCGTCATGATGGCACCTGCCGGTGATTTGACGGTGATGGCTTACCTTGCCAAAGCAGTCACCATCGAAGATGGTTTTTTCTCCTTGCTGCGGGAGGGTTTGAGTACTGAGTTAAAAGTGATAGCCGTGCTTGCTTCGCTGTTTTTCTTTGGCATGATAGAACTGGTAATGGTCCACATCAAGCAATTGTTGACCTGTTTTCATGAAGGAGAAATCTTCAACAAGAAGGCTGTATTTCATGCAAAAAGAGCGTTCAACATTAACCTGATACTGGTTGGTATCATGTTTGTGGTGGAGTTGATGGCAATTGCATTGAGCTACGTTTATCCTGGGCACGAAGCCACTGGCAGCTTTGCTCATTTTTTTGGTAAATCATTTGACCAGCTCATCTGGCTGGGTGCCTGCCTGCTCTTGCTGTGGTCGCTGGAAATAGGCGTCGATCTCAATGAAGAAGCTGAACTGACCATCTGAGGACGCGATGCCTATTACTGTTAATCTGGATGTCGTCCTCGCACAGCGCAAGATGCGTTTGAATACCCTGGCTGAGCTCGTCGATATTACGCCACAAAACCTGTCCGTCTTAAAAACCGGTAAAGCCAAGGCGATACGCTTTGATACCCTGGAAAAAATCTGTGAAGTGCTGGCATGCCAGCCTGGCGATATCCTGGCGTATACGCCAGATGAGCCCAATCTGCCTGCTACAGAAACCTGATCTATACGGCACCAGTGTCAGGAAACTTGCCCACATACCTGGCACGCGGGCGTATCAGTTGGCCGGTTTCTACCTGCTCCATCGCGTGCGCTATCCAGCCTGCCGTGCGGCCCAGTGCAAACAGGATTTGCGCGGCACCCGGTGGTAACTGGCAGGCAATTTCAACTGCGACCAGGCCAAAGTCTATATTCAGTTTTTGCCCTGTCAGGTCTTCTGCCATGTCTGCAACGCCAAACAAGCCTGCATGCTTGTTCCTGTCCAGCATGTTCATCAGCAGGGCACCGCGTGGATCGCCATCAGGGTAAAGCGGATGAGAAAAACCCGGTAGCCTGGGTGAGAAATGCTCATGCGCATCATGCTTACGCAGGCGTTTTGACAAGAAGCTGCTTATGTCATTTGGTGGTGTAGCCATCGCTGCACGCAACATGCGGCTGACGCGCAGGCTTTCACCCCCGTGTTTGGGGCCAGAGAGCGCCGCCAGCCCTGCCACTAATGCCATGCCCATGTTTGCACCCGCAGAGGCAACGCAACGCACGGTAAACGTCGATACATTCAATTCATGATCAGCACTGACGATCAGGGCTGCGCGTACCAGTTCTGTTTGTTCCTCATTCAACTGCCACGCTGCTGCCAGTTTTTGATGAAATGCCTGAAAGTCAGGTGCGATACCCAATAGTGCTGCTGCGGTCAGGTGCATCCATAACATGGCCTTTTGGTGAGTATGTATGTCTGGTATGTCCTCTACTGTTTTAGTCAGCAGGGGCAAGATGCAGATGGCTCTTTCGTAGGGTGGAAGGTGCGACGTCATGTCCAGCAGTTTGGGCCATAGCGTAGTCAGATCATTCAAACAAGTTTGAGGGAGATCGGGGCGGATGTTGCTGTCCCACAAAATCAGTGCGACTTGTTCCAGCGTATGTGTGCCTGCGAGTTCAGTGACGGCATGCCCCCTGTAATACAGCCTGCCATTTGTTACCTGTGTGATCCGGGATTCCAGTACTGGTACTCCCCAGTCTATCGCTGATTCTGCAGCACCACCTGCCCGCTTGCTATCAGAGGTGCGGGCCAGGAGACGCAATACTTCTTCCTTCAGATAACGTTTCGCTCTTTGTCCCTGGGATTGGTGCGATTGCAGCAAGCCGCGGCTGACATAGGAATACAAGGTCGGCAGGCTGATGCCGAGTAACTCGGCGGCTTGTCTGGCAGTAAGAGTGTTATCCACGATTAATTTATATTGATAGGCAGAATCAAGATTGACCATGTCCACACACAGATCCTAGACTGCCTGCATGGACGGTTTATCGCATTGTGCGCTAATTTGATTTTATTGGGGGAGAGCATCATGTCGGCAGCAGCATTATTGGCATCCTTGTGGGAAATGGGCGGTGGTGAGCCTGAGGCTTTGCAGCAGGTAACATTCAGCGGCGATGGCGCGCAACTGCCATCAACTTTTCCGGTCGGTGATGTGTCCGCTGCCAGTATAGCCGTACAAGCCCTGATGGCTGCGCAACTATGGCAGGCACGCGGTGGCGCTACACAGAAAATCGAGATTGACAGACGCCATGCTCTGGCCATGTTCAAGAGCGACCGCTATCTCAGCATCAATGGCAAACCTGCTGATGACCCATGGAGCAAGATTGCTGGTTATTACCAGGCCGGAGATGGCCACTGGATACAATTGCATACCAACTTCCCACATCATCGGGACGGTGTACTGGCGATCCTGGAATGTGCCGAAGACCGCGCCGCAGTCGCCAAAGCCATTGCAGGCTGGAAAGCGGCTGAGCTGGAACAGGTACTTGCTGATGCAGACATGTGTGCCGCCATGATACGTACAGAGCAGGAATGGCAGGCACATCCACAGGCGCAGGCTATCGCTGAATTGCCATTATTTGAAGTCAGGAAGATAGCTGATGGCCCCGTTGTACCTATAAGTCAGCAAGGCGGGCAGCGCCCTCTGAGTGGTGTGCGTGTGCTGGACTTGTCGAGAGTGATTGCAGCACCCGTAGGTGCGCGTACACTGGCACAACATGGTGCTGATGTATTGGCGATCAGCGCAGCACATCTGCCCAATATCATGCCGCTGGTGCTGGATACTGGCCGCGGTAAGCGTTCATCACAACTGGATTTGCGAAACGCTGAAGCACGGCAAAAACTACATGAACTGATACGTGGCGCTGATGTATTCATGCAGGCTTACCGTCCCGGCGCTATCGCTGGTCTCGGTTACTCTGCGGAAGAATTATGTGCATTGCATCCGGGCTTGATACACGTCAGCCTGTCGGCGTATGGCCATGTCGGCCACTGGGCAAACCGGCGTGGCTTTGACAGCCTCGTGCAGTCGGCCAGTGGCATTGCCGATGCAGAAGGGCGGGCGGCAGGCAATGCAGCGCCAGGCAAGCTGCCCTTTCAGGCACTCGATCACGCAACTGGTCATTTGCTGGCGTATGCGACCATGCTGGCTCTGAAAAAACGAGCTGTTGAAGGTGGTAGCTGGCAAGTCAGGGTATCTCTGGCACAGACAGGGCGCTGGCTGCAAGCCATGCCCAGACGTGGCTTGCATGAAAATGCTGCAGAATTGCGAGAAGATGAAATCGCCAGTTTTTTGCAGACATCAAGCTCAGGTTTTGGAGAAGTGCAGGCGATTGCGCCGGTAGAAAAAATGAGCCTGACACCCGCGCATTTTGCATTACCTTCACCTACGCTTGGACAACATGAACCAGTCTGGCTGCCATAATTGAGACTCAAATTGCATGCTGCTACAACCATTCATGCAATGTGGTGATGAGTTCTGGTGCTTTTTCCAATGGCGACATATGACCGCAATCTTCGATGATATGCAGTGTGGAATGAGGCAATCCGTTTGCTAGTTTTTCTGATTCCGCAAGGCTGCGCATCTGGTCATTCCTGCTGGCGACAACGAGCGCAGGACAGGCAATTTCAGTGAGCTCATAATGACCATCTGCACGAGCTATGGACAGTTGCTGCAAAAAGACCTGCTTGCTAAGCGCCAGTGACATGGCCTGCAAATGTGTCAGCATGACAGCATCATCCTGACGCTGAGGATGCAGGGCGCGGCGCAGGGCTGTCATGGTCTGGCCCTTGTAGGGATAGTGTTCCAGCAGTTTGATTTGCTGACGGTTTTTATTGTCTTCGTCTGCTGTGCTGGCGCGGGCTGATGTGTTCAGCAAAACCAGGCCATTTATTGCTTTGCCTTGCTTAAGCGCCAACCAGGCCAGATGGCGCGCTACATAACCACCCAGAGAAAAACCGATGATAATGGCCTTGTCTGGCAATACCGGGAGCAGGCGTGTCGCCATATCCTCTATGCTGCTTCCCTCATTCAAATCGGCGAAATGCACTTGTCCCAGTTGCTCCAGTCCGGGCAACATGAACTTCCATAAACTGGCATCACACATGAAGCCGGGGATGAGCAGGAACTGTCGTGCTGGTCTGGTATCAGCGAGTGTGGATTCTGGCATGCGGTTTAATGATGGATGATTTATTTCTTTTTGATGTTTTGCAAAAGACTGCTGACTTGCTGACTCAGTGGGATGTCATGCTGGCGCAACAACTGCACATGCAAAACCAGGTTTTCCAGCACCAGCTTTGCCGCAACTGCCAGCAAGGTGACCTGCCTGTCTTCATTGCTGAAATTTTCCATCGCATCGGCCATGTCGCACAGGTGCTGGGCAGTGATGGCGCGCAGCTCATCTTCTTCGAAGGGCAGGTCAGCAAAATCTATCGGGTCTTCATGCTCTACTTCTTTCATCAGTTCTTGCAGTTGTTCTGGTGTGATGGACATGTGCACCTCTGAAAATAGTGAACCTGACTTTATGCCATTTCCCTGTTCTCATTCTAGCCTGCTTTTGAGATGGCTGAATACTGCACTTATTTTGTCATCTCATTTTTTGATCGACAATCCAAAGACAGCCAGCCCACCCAGTGCCAGCAATGCTCCCAGCCATCCGGTTGAAGTCCAGCCATATCCCATCGTGATGACCACGCCACCCAGCCAGGCACCGAGTGCGTTGGCGACATTGAAAGCAGAGTGATTCAGGGCAGCGGCCAGGGTTTGCGCATCACCTGCCACGTCCATCAATCGTATCTGCAAGGCTGGGCCGATAGCGACCAGGGTACCGAGTAGAAATACCCAGATGATTGCTGATATTGTGTATGCCATCGCGAAAGAGACGCCACCTAAAACCACAGCATTCCACAGCAACAGGCCAGCAATGGCACGCAACAGATTTTTGTCTGCCAGACGCGCACCCAGCATGCTGCCCACCACCATGCCTACTCCAAACAGTGACAGTATCAAAGGTATGACGCTGGCCGACATGTGGGTAACTTCCGTAAGTATCGGTTTGATGTAGCTGAATACGGCAAACATGCCACCAAATCCGACTGCACCTATGCCGAGAGTCAACCAGACCTGCTTGTTGGCCAGTGCAGCAAGTTCACTTCTGGGATTCGCTTTTTTTGCTGCTGGCACATCTGGTACGGCGAAATACACTGCGACACTACTGATTACCGCCAGCGTGGCGACAAAAATATAAGCAGCCTGCCAGCCCCATGCCTGCCCCAGCCAGGTTGCGGCAGGTACGCCAAGCAGGGTAGAACTGGTCAGGCCCAGGATGACCAGTCCCACCGCCGTGGCGCGTTTGTGTGGTGCTACCATATTGGCAGCAACTAGCGTAGCGACACCAAAGTAGGCACCGTGCGGCAGGCCAGCGATAAAGCGCACGATATTCAGTGAGAGGAAATCGGTAGTCACTGTCCCTGCAAAATTACCGGCAGCGAATAGCAATATGAGCGCGATCAGTAAAGTCCTGCGTGGCCAACTGGCTGTCAGTACGGCAAACATGGGGGCGCCGATGACCACACCAAAGGCATAGGCACTGACGACATGGCCAGCCTCTGGTATGGAGACTGCCAGGTCTTTAGCCACTTCAGGCAGCAAGCCCATCATGGCGAATTCACCTGTGCCTATCGCAAATGCACCCAAACCCAGTGCAGTGACGGCATATAAAAATTTGCGCTGAGTATTTTCATCAGCTTTGGCACTCACTGATGCTGGTGTAGTCGAAATTGCATTGGGCATGATAGGTAATCAGAAGAAAATTAATTGGCGACGGTGAAGCGCTTCTGAATGTGTTTCGGCGTTTCCAGTTCATCCACGATAGCGACAGCCAGGTCTTGCACGGAAATACCCGCAGGTGCATCAGCAACACCGGGCAGCAGATTGTCTGCGCCTATCCGGTATTGGCCGCTACGCTCGCCAGGGGCCAGGCCTATCGGTGGCGACAGGAAGCTCCATTCCAGTGAATCTTCTTTCTTGATGAGGTTCAGGGCTTCTCGAGCGGCCAGTGCGCCTTGTTTATATTCCGCCGGGAATCCAGGTGTATCCACCAGTTGCACGCCAGGTGCGACGAAGAGGCTGCCTGCACCACCAACCACCAGCAAACGCTTCACGCCTGCCTGTTTGATGCCGGTAAAGATGGCTTTTGTACCTTGCAAGAACAGGTCATGGATTTGCGCTTCGCCCCAGCCAGGGTTATAGGCGCTGACCACGGCATCTTGCCCCGCTACTGCCTGTGCTACCTGTGCTGCATCGAGTACATCTGCCTTTACCACAGTAAGACCGGCTTGCGCGGCTACTTTGGATGGGTTACGTGCCAGCAGGGTGACTGCATGGCCGCGGCTCAACAATTCGGCCAAAACGGGTGTGCCTACAAAACCAGTGCCGCCAATTAATGCGATTTTCATTTGAAACTCCTTTGTGTGTATGCTTAGTTTGTGATGCATAGTTTGAATACTTAATGATTTCTTGAATAGATAGTAAAAATCAATAACACTGTGAAGCTGTGCTAATAAATCGATGGCTTAATGATGGCCTGTCTGGGAGTAAAGATGGAACAGTACAAACGCATGGCCTTGTTTGCCGAAGTGGTTACCGCGGGTTCGCTGACGAGTGCAGCCCGCAAGCTGGGTATGACGCCGTCTGCAGTCAGCCAGCATTTGCGGGCGCTGGAAACTGAACTTGGTTTGTCGTTATTACATCGTTCAACCCGCAAACTGACGCTGACAGAAGCAGGTGCACGCTACTTTGAAGGCTGCGCCGCCATGGTGGCTGCTGCCCGTTCTGCCGAACAGGCCCTGGCCCGTCACAGGGATGAGCCGCAGGGGGAATTGCGTATCGCCGCACCAATAGGTTTTGGCGGCATGCTGGCGCAAGCGCTGGCACCGCTGCAAAAATACCCCAGGCTGAGTTTGTGTCTGCTGGTCGATGATGCGGTAGTCGATCTGATTGATGAGCGTATAGACATTGCGCTGCGGGTAGGCAATCTCCCGGATTCCAATCTGGTGGCACGCAAGCTGGGCAACATGTCTGCCCAGTTATGCGCAGCGCCTGCTTATTTGAATGAACATGGCTGGCCGCAGCATCCTCAGGACCTGGAGCAACATGTCTGGCTCGGTGGCGCATCTATCCGCCATTTGCAGTTGTCAGGCCCAGACAGGGCCAACATTGAAATGAAGCTGCCAGTCAGGATCAGGGCTACCCAGGTCACTGCCTTGCATGCGCTATGTGTAGCTGGCTGGGGGATCAGCATTGCAGTCAGTGAAGATGACCACCAGGCTTTGGCGAATGGCAGCCTGGTAGCGGTTTTGCCGGACTGGAAATTGCCTGACCTGGTGATGCATGCGATTACGCCACGTCGTGATGAGCAGCCTGCCAAGGTGCGCCATGCGCTGGCTTTATTGGCTGAGCATGTCGCCAGATACGCAATGTGAGGGGGATAGACGCGATTCAGCCAAATGGAAAGCGCGCCAGCAGCTCAAAATCTGCGCCAGCTTCAGGCTCTATAAACAGGGCAATGCCATCAATGACCAAGGATTCTGACAGACTGAAATGCTGGATGGCGGCAGCATGCAGACGGTCTGCAACTGCCCCTGCATCCAGCCGGTCAGTCAGCGTCATATGGAAGCGGAATTCTTCTGCCGTATACGGATAGCCCCATTCCAGCAGCAATTCATTTTGTCGGGCGGTCAATGGCATCTTCTGACGGCGCGCCAGTTCAACCTCACTCATGGGCGCACGAAAATGATCGAAGTGGCGCACGCAGGCAAAGGCAAAATCGTTCAGGGCAGTCTGGTCGCCAGTAGCTCGCAAGGCCAGGAATTTACCCATCCATTGCACCTGTGGCGCGTGTATCTGGATGAGGCTTTGCTGCGCGCAAACTTCTTGCAGGGCGCGGCGCAAGTCCGCCTCGCTCATATCATCAGCAAGCTGGAAAGGTGCTTTCAGCGTGGCATGAAAACCATAGCGACGGGCGTCGCTGCTCAGTTGTCTCTGCAAGCCGGCATCCAGGCCGGCAATAGTGGGCTGGGCCAGTAACTGGCCGCTGGCGGCATCGCGCCCCAGCCAGTTACTGCCTTGCTGCCACCATCTGCCTTCCGGGGCAAAATACAGGGCATATCTTGTCATGCCTGTTTTTACCGTAAATCAGTCAGCAACCTGATCCGTAGGGAAGCGCAAAGAATCCCTGAGCAAGAAGCCCATGGACATATTCATGTTGATGTTCTTCGGTGGTATCGGTTTGGTAAACCATTTTTCATAGATGCGGTAGATTTCATTGTCATGGATGAGGCGCAGCATTTCGCTATCAACGATCTTCTTGAAAGCAGGATCATCTTTGCGCATCATGATGGAGTAGGGTTCTATCGACAAAGGATCGCCAACGATAGCGAAAGATGCCGGCGCCTTGGATTCAGCGCGCAGGCTGTACAGCAAGACATCATCCATAGGGAAGGCGTCTGCCTTGCCTTCTTCGACCATCTTGAAAGAATCCTGGTCGCTATTGCCTTCTACCAGTTTGATGTTCAGCGAGCTGGTGTCATTCCTGTCATTGAGCAGTTTGACGGTGGTGGTGCTCTTGGTAGTGACTACAGTGCGGTTACGCAGTTGCGGCCAGTTTTTGATGCCGCTATCGGCTTTGACCAGTGCGCGTACGCTGGAAAAGAAATGCGGAATCGTGAATGCGACTTTTTTGCGTCGCTCTGCATTATTGGTGGTGCTGCCGCACTCCAGGTCTATCTTGTCTTCCAGCAGGGCGCTGAAGCGGGTGGTTGAATCTACAGAGTAAAACTGTATCTTCATCGCTGGCATCTTGAGTTCTTTTTTGATGGCTTCTGCCACCTTCAGACACAGATCTACCGAATAACCGAGAGGTTGCTTGTTTTCATCCGTATAAGAAAATGGTGCGGTTTCACGAATACCTATCACCAGGGTCTGGGTTTTGCGTATTTTGCCTATCGTATCGCCTGCTTGTGCCAGCAGGGGCAGGGCCAGGCACATCATGGCGGTCATGCCACCAATTGCTTTTCGCATCATATTTTCCACCCGTTATTATGTGATCAACATCGAGAGTTTACGCATCTTGCAAGTCGACTGTAACAGTCATGGTACAAGACAAAGTATGAAATTGAGGCGCATCAGCTAAACAAGATTTAGTAAAAAAGGTAAAATTATATTGCTTAAATGTGATGATTCGGCTAACAAGATGTTTTCTTGATATGGATTGCTGAGCCACCCGTGATGATGTCTGACCTTGCTGGCTCATGGGCAAAATCATGCTAAGGTGACGGCATACTGACAGCACATTATCACCATGAATTCTTCAACTGATTCCAGTTCCATTTCTACCGCAATGTTAACAATACGCAACGCGCGCATCGTCACCTCTGATCGCATGTTTAGTGGTTCCATGCTCGTCAGCCATGGCAAGATCAGCGAACTGGCTGATGGTGTAGCTGGTCTTGCAGGTGAAGACTGGCAGGGTGATTATCTGTTGCCCGGCCTGGTTGAAGTACATACCGATAATATGGAAAAGCACCTGATGCCACGCCCCAAGGTGCACTGGCCTGTGATGCCCGCGATACTCGCGCATGATGCACAAATTGCAGCCTCTGGCATTACTACCGTGCTCGACGCGATAGCGGTAGGTGATATCGATCCCGACAGTGTGCGCATGCAAACCCTGAAACCCTGTGTAGAAGGCTTGCGGCTTGCGGAGCAGGCGGGTTTATTGCGTGCCGAACATTTCCTGCATATGCGCCTCGAACTGGCAGAGCCGGATCTGTTACACCTTTTCTCTCCCTTCCTGCAGGATGACAGGCTTAAACTGGTATCGCTGATGGACCATACGCCCGGCCAGCGTCAATGGACAGATCTCACGCATTACCGTACTTATGTCACTGGCAAGCGCGGCTGGAGTGAACAGAAAGTCGATAAGATGTTGGGCATATTGCTGGAACGCCAGCAACGGCATGTGGCTGAAAACCGCCAGCTCGTCATCCAACGATGCCAGCAACATGCACACCCCATCCCGCTGGCTTCTCATGATGATACGACTGCAGAACACGTGCATGAAGGCGTGGCTGACGGCGTCAGTATTTCAGAATTCCCGACCAGCCTGCTGGCTGCGCAAATGGCGCGGCAGCAAGGTTTGGCCATCGTCATGGGCGCACCCAACCGCGTGCGCGGTGGATCGCATTCAGGCAATGTCTCGGCTAGCGAACTGGCCAGGTATGATTTGCTCGACATTCTGTCTTCTGACTATGTACCGGCCAGTCTGCTGCAGGCAGCATTCATGTTGCAGGAAGATGGCTATGCTTTACCCAAGGCAATTGCCACCGTCAGCCGTGCCCCTGCACGGGCACTGGGCTTGCATGACAGGGGCGAGATCGCAGTGGGGTTGAAGGCAGATTTTATCCGCGTGCGCATGCTGGATAACTTGCCTGTTGTCATCGCAGCATGGCGTGACGGCAGGCAGATCGTCTGAGTTTATTGCTCCAGCACCGCCTGTATCGCATTGAGTGCTTCCAGCGCACCCATGGCGAGGCCTGCATCCTGGGCATACTGCACTTGTGGCTCGCGCAGGTTGATGCGCAGCAGGCGACAGCCAAAATGGGCTTGCATGCGCTGGCTGAAATTGCGTACGCTGGGCACAGCCGTGCCTGCCCCGATTTCTATGACCAGAGGACGTTTGACCTTGCTCAGCCAGTTTGATTGCCGCTCTGCCTGTTGCTGCTGCCTTTGTGAATTCCAGTCAGCATCATCAAACATCAGGATATTTGGCCTCGCCATGCCGCCACAATGTGGGCAGACCGGTGCAGTATTTATGAGCTGGCAATTGACTTCATCGACTTCTGGCATAAACTGATCCACTTGCCAGATGCTGTCACGGCAAGGTAGCAGGCATTGCAGATAATGGATGGAGCCATGGCATTCATGGATCAGCGCGGCTTCCATGCCCGCTTGCTGGAAATGCCCATCTACATTGCTGGTATATACGCTTAGTCCATGGGGTTTGCTGGCTCCCCATTGCCTGAGCAGGTCAAAACCCGCATGGGGACGGGTCTCACGGTAGAGCGCCAGCCTGTGTCCATAAAATCCCCAGGCTTGCAGGGGGCGGCGGCGAAAAGCTGCCGGGTTGGCAATTTCATAGAAGGGGATGGCTTCCTGACCCAGCGCCGGATAGGCCTTCCAGAAGCCTTCGCTGCCACGAAAATCAGGCAGACCGGAATCGACACCCATGCCTGCACCAGCCGCAATCACCAGGCTGTCTGCCTGGGTGATGAGCTCTGCTGCCTGATGTATCAGATTGGCTGGATGCATGATGAAGCGCTTTAGTAAGTTTCAGATACTAAGTTTCAGATCCTAAGTTTCAGATCGTGAGTTTTAGAATGCCTTAACAGATAGGTCATAAAAAGTATAAATAAACCTGGCCTGCCTGCGTAATGTGCCATTTCTCTTAATTTCAGGCAAGTCTGTCTGAAAATTGTAAGCAAGCATGAAAATCTGATACTTAACAGGCCAAGTTGATGCAAACTATTGCAAACAGACAATTATTTTGGAGACTCAGGTATGCGTATTACTTCTGCACTCATAGCCGGACTTTTTTTGACACTGGCCTTGCCAGCGACTTCCTATGCTGAAGAAGCGCCTATACGCATAGGTATCATAGGCCCGTTTACCGGTAAGTCTTCTACCGATATGGGTGAAAGCATACGCGGTGGTGCCAGGGTGTTCTTGCAAGACATCAACCAGATAGGTGGTGTCATGGGGCGGCGCATAGAACTGGTCGAGCGTGATGACCAAGCCAAGCCTGAAATCGGTGCCGCCATGGCAAAAGAACTTATAGACAAGGAAAAGGTCGTCGCCGTCGTCGGCTATGCCAATACCGGCGTGGTGCTGCAGGCGGCCAAGGTTTTCCAGGAAAGTAAAAAGCCGCTCATCATCAGCGCCGCCACCGGTGCTGCCGTGACCAAGCAATTCATGCCACCAGCCATCCCTGACAGTTATGTATTCCGTCTCGCTGGCAGTGATAGTCTGCAGCCATCAGTAATACTGGCAGACGTCATCGACAAGCGCAAGCTGACCCAGATCGCCATCCTGCATGATGACAGCCCTTACGGCAGTTTTGGCAAGGAAAACCTGATGGCTGAATTGCAGAATCGTAAAATCACACCCGTCGCGGTTGAGAGCTTCAAGGTTGGTGACCAGGACATGAGCGCACAACTGGCCAAGGCCAAGCAGGCTGGTGCGCAAGTGGTCATGCTGTACTGCCTGAGTTCGGAGGCTGCCATGGTTGCCAATGGCATGAGCAAGATCAAGTTCAATGTGCCGTTGACAGGTTCCTGGACCCTGTCGCAACGCAGCTTTGTTGAACTCGCAGGGAATAATGCCGAGGGTGCGCGCATGCCGGTGACCTTCATAGAAAATGACGCTAGCAGCCGTAGTAATGAATTCGTGCTCAACTACTTCCGTATAAATAATGTTAAATCCATCCCGTCTGCTGTATCAGCCGCACAGACTTACGACGCCCTGAGAATGCTGACGCTGGCACTCATGCAGGCAAATTCTACGGATGGTGACAAGATCAAATTGGCACTCGAAGACATGAAGTACGACACTACTTCCACAGTCATCTCACGCTATAAAAAACCCTTCTCGAAAAACGACCATGAAGCAGTCGCCAGGAACATGCTTTTCATAGGAGAAATCAGGCGTGGCAAGGTCTCGTATGCATACAAGGAAGATGCGAATAACAGCCTGATCCTGCGTACCAAATAAGCCGTTTTTCCTGCTGTTTTATTCTACATACCGACTTCAGGTTTTCTTTGTCCGCCCTCTGCAGGTGCAGGTGGGGCGGGCAATTTTCAGTGCAGATTTTTCTGTATTCTCTCTTTCTTTGCGGCAAGTAAAACGTAACCAAATTTAACTTCGGTTGTATAGGCATTCGGCTATCCTGTTAACTTTAAGGCATGCCCGCTGTTGTCTCATTGCAACCATGGATTAGAATTTTTCCTTCAGTTCTTTTCCTGTGACAGGTGTGCCATTCAATTGCGTTTGCGAATTATTTGCGAATTAATTTCGAAAAAAATTTGTTCGCTAAAAAAAGATAAGAAAGGTCACCATGAGCAAAGAACAGATACGTCAGGTATTAAAAGAGCATGGCAAATTTTCCGCCGATATTGATAGCCTTGCAGATAATGCTGACCTGTATGAAGCAGGTATGACATCACATGCGAGCGTGAATGTCATGCTGGCTCTGGAAGATGCTTTTGATCTGGAATTCCCTGACCGCATGCTCAAACGCAGCGTGTTTGAAAGCATCAATGCCATCGATGCAGCGATACAAGAATTGATGGCATGATATGGATACCCCGGCCACTCCCATGATATTGGCGGCCAGGCTGGTCGCCAAAGAATTTGCCGCTCCTCATGCTCATGCCGTAGATCAGGAAGCGCGCTTCCCCATCGAAGCCGTGACTGCACTCAAGCGTGAGAAATTGCTGAGTGCCTACGTGCCTGCAGAGCTTGGTGGTGCAGGTGTTGGCCTGACTGAACTGGTACAGATCGTAGAAATACTGGCGCGCGAATGTGCTGCCACTGCAATGATCTATGCCATGCACCAGATACAGGTGATCAGCATAGTCCGTCATGCGCTCGACAAGCCCTGGTACCAGAATTATTTGCGCGAACTGGTGCAGCACCAGTATCTGATTGCTTCAGTGACTTCAGAAGTCGGTGTCGGTGGTGAAATGCGCCGCAGTCATTGTGCGGTTGAGGTGGATGGCCAGCGCTTCAAGTTGGTCAAGGATGCGACCACGATTTCTTATGGTGCCCAGGCCGATGATTTACTGGTGACGGCGAGACGCAATCCTGATGCTGCCCACAGTGATCAGTCATTAATTCTGGTACGTAAGGCAGATTACACGCTGGAGCAAAAAGGTGGCTGGGACACCATGGGCATGCGCGGTACCTGTAGCCCGCCCTTCCTCATGAGTTCTGTTGGCGATGTGGCGCAAATTATCGATGTCCCCTTTGGCGACATGTCAGCACAAACCGTGGTGCCGGTATCGCATCTGCTGTGGGGTGGTTGCTGGATGGGTTGTGCGGCAGCGGCCGTCAATAAAGCCAGGGCCTTTGTACGTGGCCAGGCCCGTGCCAATCCCGGTACCGTACCGCCGACAGCTCTGCGCCTGGCTGAGCTGGTCAGCATGATGCAAAGCCTGCGCACGTCCGTGCAAGCCTGCCTGACTGAATATGAAGCTTTGGCTGTGGCAGATGATGCGGCGGTTGGTGTGCTGACTTCCATGGGCTATTCGCTAAAAATGAATAACCTGAAAATAGATGCCACCCAGGCACTGCCGCAAATCGTCACCAAGGCCTTGTCCATCTGCGGCATCCTCGGCTATAAAAATGATAGCAAGTTCAGCATGAGCCGCCACCTGCGCGATGCCCATTCAGCCGCCATCATGGTCGGCAATGACCGCATCCTGGCCACCAATGCCAATTTGCTGCTGGTACTTAAAGACGATTAGGAAAGGCTGACATGTCTATCGATTTTTCTCCTGAAGGCCTGACCGACGACCTGGTCGCTGCCGGGCATATCATTCCCGTCGGCGTACAAGGCATTTTTGGCCGTGGCCCGGTGTTTGAAGATGTGCTGCGCCGTTTTGATGATTATGTCAGTCGCGTGGCTGCCAATGATGGTGCGGTCAAGATGTCTTTCCCGCCCTGCCTGGACCGCAAGGTGCTGGAACGTAGTGAATACCTGGATTCTTTCCCGCAACTGGCTGGCACCATCTTCAGCTTTACTGGTAATGAAGCCCAGCACAACGAACTGATGGAAAACGTCCATGAAGGCCGCCCCTGGACGCATCTGCAAACCATGACCGCAGTGTGTTTGACGCCTGCTGCCTGCTACCCGGTGTATCCCAGCTTCACCGGCACTATTCCGGCAGAAGGCCGTCTTGTGGATATGCAAAACTGGGTATTCAGGAATGAGCCTTCGCCTGAGCCAACGCGCATGCAGTCTTTCCGCGTGCGTGAATTTGTCCGTGTCGGCACGCCGGACATGGTCGTAGCCTGGCGGGATATCTGGTTGCAGCGTGGCCTGGATATTCTAAAATCCTTGGGTTTGCCTGCGCATTCAGATGTCGCCTCTGATCCTTTTTTTGGCCGTGGTGGCCGCATGCTGGCAGCAAACCAGCGTGAACAGCAATTGAAGTTTGAAGTGCTGGTGCCTGTGATCTCCGAAGCCAAACCGACCGCGGTATGTTCCTTCAATTATCACCAGGATCATTTCGGCAAGCTGTTTGAGATTTATCAGCAAAATGGTGAACTGGCCCATACTGCCTGCCTGGGTTTTGGCCTGGAACGCATAGTCATGGCCTTGTTCAAGACGCACGGTATGCAGCCAGAGAACTGGCCTCAGACTGCCCGCGACATATTGTGGTCATGATCTGCCCATGAGTCTTCACGCTTTAGCTTTGATTAACGCCAGTGACTATCGGCCCCATGCCCTGCATGGTGTTGATCGTGCCTGGGCAGAAACCAATTGCTATATCGATGTCTGGATAGAAGTCTTGCATGCACAAGGTCTAAATCCGCTGGCATGTTTGCCGATGGTGTTTGCCAATGATTTTGATGGTGATCAGTGGACGTTTTACAAACCACCGCATGAAGACTTGTTTGCCCTGTATGGCATCGATGTGCAGGAACTCAATGTATGGCGCGGCTTGCTGAATAACGCCACAGTACAACTGGGCCGTGGCCGCCTGGTGCTGACGGAGACAGATTCATTTTACCTGCCCGACACGGCAGGTACGGACTACCGCACGAATCACGTCAAGACCACGATAGCGATACAGGAAATCGATCTTGAACAGCAAAAGCTCGGTTACTTCCACAACAGCAGCTATCATGAATTGCAGGGCGAAGATTTCGTAGAAACCTTCAGGATAGGCAAGCCGCATGATGCGACATTCATGCCGCTGTTTGCCGAATTCGTGCGCCTTGATCAGGTACAGAATAAAACAGATGCAGAACAGGCTGCGATTTCTTTGCCACTCCTCCGCAAATATCTGGCCAGGCGTCCGCGTAATAACCCTGTCAGTCTGTTCCTGCCGGTCTTTATCCGTGATGTAGAACAATTAAAAGAAGAGGGCATGGCGGCTTATCATGCCTATGCTTTTGCTTGCCTGCGTCAACTCGGCGCAGGCTTTAGTCTGGGTGCACATTACCTGCGCTGGTTGCAACAGCACCAGGCTTTGCAATTCGAGGCAGCAGCCACGGAATTTGATGCCATCTCCGAAGTTACCAAGACCTTATTGTTGAAAACCGCCAGAGCCGTCATGAGTAAAAAGGCCGTTGATCTGGTGCCGCTGGTAGAACAACTGGCGGTGCATTGGCAGCAGGGCATGGCCGCGCTGGATAGCAGTCTGGCTGGCGGATGAATTCATACATGACAGACAAAATATTCATTCCGATTTCTGCTGGCTGGCATGCTGTACAAGTTGCTGTTGATAATCCAGTGTCGCCATCCACATTGCCTGCGCAAATACCGGATCAAATACCGGCGCAGGTGCCAGGTACTATCGCCAGTGCACTGCGTGCTGCAGGAAAATTTGAATACGGCAAAGACAATTTCGATGAAGTCGATGTCTGGTATTTCTGTGAGCTGGATTTGCCTGACAATGCTGCCCGCCTGCATTTTGAAGGCCTGGCTACGCATGTGGAAGTTTACTGGAATGATGATCTCATTTTGCGCTGCGAGAATATGTTCATCGCCCACAGCCTTGATCTGGCTGTGCTTGCCATCAGTGGCAAAGGTCGTTTGAGCCTGCGCTTCCTGGCCATGAATACCCAATTGGCGCAACGCCGCCCGCGCCCGCGCTGGAAAACCCGGCTGGTCGAACAACAGCAATTGCGCTGGATGCGTACCAGCCTGTTGGGGCGCATGCCAGGCTGGTCACCACCGGTTGCGCCAGTCGGCCCATACCGGCCTATCCTGCTGGAACTGCAAAGCCCAGTAAGCATCACGGGTAAAAACATCAGTAGCAGAATTGATGGTGCTGATGCTGTGCTGGATATTGAATTGACCGTGCAGAGCCAGCAGGCAGTATCTGCCTGTGCCATCAACATTGGCGAACATGAATTTATCCTGGATTGTGAACAGCTGGATAAAAACCTGTACCGCATTCATGGTCAATGCAAGATAGATGAAGTCAAAAAATGGTGGCCGCATACGCATGGTGATGCGGCACTGTATGCATTGGAACTGCATGTTTCCTGCACGGCTGAAAAGCGGATTTTTGATCTTGGTCACACCGGCTTTCGCCAGATAGAGGTTGATCAGCGCGACGGCGACTTTAATTTGCATGTGAATCAGGTTTCTGTATTTTGTCGTGGTGCCTGCTGGACGCCTGTCGATATTATCTCCCTGCAAAATGAGCGCACTGATTTACGTCACATGCTGACGCTGGCGCGCGATGCAGGGATGAATATGCTGCGCGTGGTCGGCACCATGGTGTATGAGACCACAGCGTTTTATAAACTTTGTGATGAGCTTGGCATCCTGGTCTGGCAAGACTGCATGTTTGCGAATATGGATTACCCAGCGAATGACGAGGCTTTTGCCGCCAGCATCACAAGCGAAGTGCAGCAATTCCTGCAGCGTACGCAGGGTTCTCCCTGTATCGCCGTGGTATGTGGCAATAGTGAAGTGGAGCAGCAGGCAGCCATGCTGGGCCAGCCTGCAGAACTCTGGCGCAATGCATTTTTTGCAGAGACCCTGCCTGCGCTGTGTGAACAATACAGGCCCGATGTGCAGTACTGGCCTTCCAGCCCCAGCGGTGGTGTCATGCCTTTCCAGCTTGATACTGGCGTTGCTCATTACTTTGGTGTTGGTGCTTATCTGCGGCCACTTGATGATGCACGCCGCAGTGCAATGCGCTTTACCTCGGAATGCCTGGGTTTTTCGAATATGCCCGACGACGATCTGATCGACAGCATGCTCAACAATGGCGAGACACCAGGCCCGCATCCAGCATGGAAATTGGGTGTACCACGTGACAATGGCACAGGCTGGGATTTTGAAGATGTGCGCGATCACTATATGGCAGAGCTGTATAAGGTAAATCCAGCCAGCCTGCGTTATGCCGAACGTGAACGCTATCTGTCATTGGCACGTACCACGACCGGCGAAGTTATGGCGAAAACCATCGCTGAATGGCGTCGCAATGGTTCGACCTGTCATGGCGCCTTGGTCTGGTTTTGGCGTGACCTGCGGCGAGGCGCAGGCTGGGGTGTCATTGATGCGCATGGCAAACCCAAGGCGGCCTATTATTATCTGAAGCGCGCCATGGCAGCGCTGACCGTGCTCATCACTGACGAAGGTTTGAATGGGATTTGCCTGCACGTCATCAATGACGGGCCGCAGGCATTCGAGGGTGAACTGGAGCTGAATCTCTACCGTCATGCAGAAAGCCGTGTTGCCCATGGCCGCATTGCCGTGCAAGTGGCGGCACATAGTGCAATCAAAGTGCGGGACTATGCGCTATTGCCACATTTTGTCGATACCAGTTATGCCTATCGCTTCGGGCCCGCAGGGCATGATGTGGTGGAGGCTGCTTTGTATGACAGCGAGCAGATCATCGCCAATGACTTCCATTTCCCGCAGGGTCATCAATTTGCCGTGCAGGCCGATGTGGGTTTGCGTGCACATTGTAGTTTGGATGCGGACGGTAATCATGTTCTGCATCTTAGTGCGCAAAAACTGGCGCAGGCAGTATCCATACAAATCCCTGGCATGCTGCCTGAAGATAATTATTTTCATATGGCACCTGGCAGCATCAGGCAAGTGCGTCTGGCTGCCATTGACGGCAAGTCTGTCAAAGCTGGGCAGGTGCAGGCACAGAATGCGCTGACGAGCGTCAGGGTGGTTTTGGAAAATAGTACGATTAGTGCAGCAAGTAGTGTAGTTACTTAGCGGGGCAGATTTGGCAACACAACAGTATCCCAGCAAAGATATTTTATATACGCCACAAGCCTTCTGGTTTGGTGATGCCGCTACCCCCATGCTGGGCTGGTACCATCCTGCCCGCATACGCGATGCGGGTGGCAGCCGCCGTTGTGGTGTGGTGCTTTGCCCGCCCTTCGGGCATGAGTATATGGTGTCTTATCTGGCTTACAAGCACCTCGCCACGCATCTGGCAAAAGCCGGTTTTGATGTCTGTTTTTTTGACTATAACAATACCGGTGATGCTGCTGATGTTGCTGATACCGGGGGCGAGCGCATAGAGCTGTGGCAAAACAATATACGCCAGGCTGCGACTCAATTGCGCCAGATGGCGGGTGTAGAGCATATCTCCCTGTTTGGTTTGCGCCTGGGTGGCTTGCTGGCAGCGACTGTCGCAGCCAGTATCGATGCCAAGGCACTCATGTTGATGGCACCGGTCACCTCAGGTCGCGCCTATGCGCGTGAAATGCTGGTCTTGCGCAGCATGAGTTCACTGCAAAAAGACGTGGAAACCGAGCAAACCATAGATCCCAATCATGTGGTGACGGATGATGAGCTGACCGGGTATGAGTTCAGCGCAGCCACCCGCAGCAGCCTGGGCAAGCTGGACTTGAGCAAGCTGCCAGCGCCAGCCATGCCGGTCTTTTTGCAGCAACGTGATGATATTACAGGCCAGGAGGCCAAGCTGGTACAGGCCTGGCACCATCATGACCATGCTCTGCAATTGTCAGAATTGCCGGGCTATGCCGCGATGATGCGTGAAGACGCGCATGATACTGAAGTGCCACATGCGATCTGGCAAGAGATGCAGGCCTGGTTGGCGCGCTACTTCCCCTTGCATGAGATTGCCAGCAGGGATGTCCTCGTGTCGAATGATATCGCCAGCCTGCGTATTGCCAATACTATCGTCGAAGAAGAACTGGTCGAGTTTGAAGGCATGACAGGCATAGTCAGCCACCAGACAGGCGCAGATACGTTTGCCTTACCAGCCGTGATCCTGTGCAATATCGGTGCCAACCACCGGGTCGGCAATCATCGCCTGTATGTCACACTGGCGCGTAGTCTGGCCAGTCAGGGGTTTTATGTCCTGCGCTTTGACAAGTCTGGTATAGGCTATAGCAAGACTACGCCGGACGATCAGGAAAACGACGTCCATGCCGCATCCAGTGTCGATGATCTCAGTAGCGCCATGTATTTCATGCAGGGCAAATACCATAGTCCGTCTTTTGTGCTGACAGGTTTATGCTCTGGCGCCTATATGGCTTATCTGAGTGGGCTCATGGATGAGCGTGTCAGCGGTCTGGTACTCATGAACCAGCTGACCTATCGGTGGCGTGCAGGCGATACCATAGAGGCACGCAAGAAAGCCACCATCAAATCTACCCATTATTATGTGCATGCCATGGCCAGAGGGGATACCTGGAAGCGCGTACTCAAAGGACAGGTGGATTTTCGTCAGATCACTGGCAATTTATTACGCCGCATAGGCAAGCGTTTGCGCACGCAATGGCAATCATTGGGCACCCGCCTGATGCACAGCAATCTCTTTCTTGGCCAGGTGGCGCGTAATTTCAAGAATCTCGAAGCCCGTGGTACGGAGTTGCTACTGATTTATGAAGCCAGTGATACGGCAGTGGATGTCATGACTGAACAATTTGGCAGGCATGCAAAATTACTGGGACAAAGTGAGCGCATCAGTCTGAAATTTTTTAGCGGGGCTGACCACACCTTCACACCACGCTGGTCACAGCTGGCCCTGGTCGATTTCATCGGCAGGCATTTGCTGCATCGCTACAGTTATCGCCAGCAGGATGCCATGACAGCCATCGCCACGCCCGCATCCACGCAGCAGCGTTTTGATGCCATTGCCAGTTCAGACCACCAGGCTAAGCCTGTTTCTGCAGACGTGGCAGAATAAAACGCCAGACCACGATCAGTTCAAATATTTCGACCACGATCAGCGCCAGGATAGCGCCTTGTGCCCCCATGCGCGGGATACTGTAGGCGGTGATGAGTAGCACCATGCTGAGTGTCACGCTGCCGAGGAAAAACATTTGCTTGTAGGCGCCACCACTTGATAACCAGGAGGTACCCACCCAGCGTGCCGCATTGATAGCGAAATAAGCGCCCCACATCATGACCAGAGGATCAAGCCCGCTGTACTTGTCACCGATGTAGTGGCTTTCCAGCCATGGTAAAGATAATAGTAACAGGGAGACATAGGCCAGCACGACCAGTTCTACGCCAGCAATAGAAAACAGGGTCAGGCGTTTCAGGCCATACCAGTCTTTTTCTGCCATCAGGCGGCTGGCTTCAGGTCTGGCTACCCTTGACCAGGCAGCCACTGCCAGTGGTATGGGCATGAGCATCAGGCGAGAAGCATTCAGGTCGGCAATTGCCGCCACTCCTAGCCATGCACCGGACAAATATACGTAGCTATAATTCGACAGCCAGCCGACGATGACGCCAGACACTGCCCAGCGTCCGTGCCCCGAGATGGTTTCCTGATGGTCGTTGATGGCCTGGCGTATTTCTTCTTCTGCATGCGCTTTGACATTGGTGGATGTGTGCGCGAGGAAATGCTGGCGGCTGGCCAGCGTGCACAGGAAAGACGAGGCAGCCAGCAGCACAAACACTGTGACAAGGTCAAATTGCTCACTAAAATACAGCGAAGCCAGGCCTATGCCGACCAGACCCACATATAGAAAATCTTGTCGCAAGACGGAGGTAATGTCGGACTGTATAAAACCTACAGTACGGCCGTATTCGCGTATGCCATTGCCAAACAGATAGGCGGCAAACACCGCGCCAAGTATCCAACTTTTATTACTATAATGCGTTGCCGCCGGGATGAATTCTACTATCACAAAGGCCAGTGAACCCATGGCCAGTGTCCAGGACACCTGTTTATACCAGTAGTGGCGCAACAGGGCTTTGCGGGTGTCACCTTGTACCGATGGCGCGACTGTGGTCAGCGGACCGGTAATCCAGGAGTCCACAATCAGACCAACCAGTAAACCACCAGCGTACAATTGCCCATATAACCCATAGTCATCTTTCGTTACCAATTTAATGAGTAAAATGCCAATGAGAAAATTCAGTGCACTCAGCATGCCCTGATCGATGACCGATAATATGGAAGAAGAAAGAAATTTTTTATAAAAACTCATGAGCTTGCACGAGAGAGTCCTGGCTTATGATGCGGGATTGCAGTGCGTGGGCTGACCTCAGCATATTTTGCAACAGAAACATAACATCAAGACTGGCTGATACACAAAGTATTTCATTCTTTTACAATAGCTTTACCCTTATTTTTCGTCATTTATGAATAATTTAACCACTAAAGACCGGGCACTGGTGTTGTTCAGTGGTGGCCAGGATTCTGCCACCTGCCTCGCCTGGGCACTGTCCCACTATTCCCACGTTGAGACTATAGGCTTTGACTATGGTCAGCGTCATGCCATAGAACTCAGTGTCAGGCCGGTGCTGATAGAAAAAATGCGCCAGTTTTCACCTGAATGGCAAAGCCGCCTCGGTGAAGATCATATGATAGACCTGGGCCTGATTTCCCAGCTTTCGCATACAGCGATGACAGAAGACATCGCCATAGAAATGCAAGAGAATGGCTTGCCGAATACTTTTGTGCCTGGCCGCAACCTGATGTTCATGATGACCGCAGCCACACTGGCTTATCGCCGTGGCTTGAATGTACTGGTCGGTGGTATGTGCGAAACCGATTTTTCCGGCTACCCTGATTGCCGCGATGACACCATGAAAGCCCTGCAAGTGGCGCTGAATCTCGGCATGAATACCCGCCTGAAGCTGGAAACCCCGCTGATGTGGATTAACAAGGCACAGACCTGGCAACTGGCAGAACAACTCGGTGGCAATGCTTTGGTTGATCTGATACGCGAAGACACGCACACCTGTTACCTGGGGCAGCGTGGCGACATGCACCCATGGGGCCATGGTTGCGGTACTTGCCCGGCCTGTGCTCTACGTGCCCGTGGTTATGAATTTTACCGCAGCAGTAACTTTGATTTGTAATGTCAGCTTTGTAAGCTTGCCGTTAACTTGCCGGACTAGAATAAGCGCACACACCATGAATGAAGCTCATCAATGCTGATTGCCATCATCACCGACCTGCATGCCAACCGTGAAGCACTGGAAGCTTGCCTGGCACATGCGCAACAGCGCAATGTGGCGCGCTACGCTTTCCTCGGCGACCTGGTCGGTTACGGCGCTGACCCATGCTGGGTACTGGATAAAGTGATGGAATATGTCAGCCAGGGGGCATGGGCGCTGATAGGTAACCATGATGCCGGTCTGTTGCAGGGAGACCGCCAGGGCATGAACCCGACTGCCAGGAAAGTGGTCGACTGGACACGCGCCCAGCTCAATGCCGTACAACTCGATTTCATCGCCAAACTGCCTTACCGCATAGAGTGGGAAGACCTGCTGTTCGTCCACGCGAATGCCTGGGCACCGGAGAAATGGGAATACATAGATGGTGTCATGGAAGCCACACGCAGCATGCATGCAACCAAGGCAAGTATCACTTTTTGCGGGCATGTGCATATGCCTACCCTGTTCCATATCAGCCTGACTGGCAAGACCGGTGAATTCACTCCCGTACCTGAAGAAGGCATACCGTTGAGCAGGCAGCGGCGCTGGCTGGTCATCCCTGGTTCGGCAGGCCAGCCGCGTGATGGCAACCCTGCCGCCTGTTACGCGACTTTTGATACTGAAGACCAGGAACTGACTTATTACCGCGTTCCCTACGATACAGAAACTGCCTGCCAGAAAATCATTGCTGCCGGTCTGCCACCGGCCCTGGGGCACAGACTGCTGCATGGGAATTGAGCCAGGTTGGATATGAGCACTCACCCACATCAAAAGCTGCAAAGTGGCATGGAATTCGACGGCTACCGCCTTGAAGAAAAATTGCATACCGGTGGTATGGCAGCCTTGTGGCGCGTCACTGACCTGCGTAATCGTCATGCATCGACACAGGGTGAGGCAGAGCAAAGCCCGCTGATCATGAAAGTGCCCCTGCTGTTTTCAACAGATGACCCAACCGCCATCGTCGCCTTTGAAGTCGAGCAAATGATCATGCCCAAGCTTAAGGGCAGACATGTGCCGCGTTATTTTGGGGCTGGTGATTTTGATGCCCAGCCCTATATTGTCATGGAGCAGATTGCCGGTACATCCTTGCGCAGCCGTTTTGAAGACGCGCCTTTACCGCTGGCCGAAGTGGTCGATATTGGTATCAGGGTTGCGCATGCGTTGCAGGATCTGCACAAGCAGCATGTCATTCACCTCGATATCAAGCCCAGCAATATCATGTTCCGCCCCGATGGCACGGCGGTGCTCATCGATTTTGGCCTGTCGCGGCATGACAGGTTGCCTGATCTGCTGGATGAAGAATTTCGTCTGCCCATGGGTACAGGCCCGTATATTTCACCTGAGCAGGTCATGGGTGTGCGCAATGAACCGCGCAGCGATCTGTTTTCGCTGGGGGTCTTGCTGTATCACCTGGCAACCGGGCAGCGGCCCTTTGGTCATCCGACTTCGGTGTCCGGTTTAAAAAAACGTCTGTACCGTGATCCCCTGCCACCGCGCAGCCATCGCAGTGAGATACCGCCATGGTTGCAGGAAATTATCTTGCGCTGCCTGGAAGTGGAGCCACAAGCGCGCTTTGATACGGCTGCGCAACTGGCTTTTTTATTACAGCATCCAGATCAGTTGCAATTAACGGCGCGTGCTGACAAGCAGGGCCAGGATGGTTATCTGTCCGTACTCAAACGGCGTTTTCAGGCAGCCGGGGCAGAGCCAGCCTTGTTGCAAAGCGCAGCAGATCAATTATCCCGCGCGCCCATCATCGTCGCTGCGCTGGATTTGACCGGTGGTTCAGAAGCTCTGGCAGCCAGCCTGCGCAATATTGCACGACGCATGTTGCAAACCGAACCTGGTGCGCGCCTGGCTTGTCTGACCATACGCAAGGTCAGCCGCATAGGTATGGATGAGAGCCTGATACAGCAGGGTGAGAACATCCATGTCAAACAACTGGTTGATCTCAAGCACTGGGCCAGGCCCTTGAACCTGAATCCCGACAAGATTACCTTTCATGTGCTGGAGGCATCCGATCCGGCCAGTGCGATCATCGATTATGCCCATAGCAACCGGGTCGATCACATCATCATAGGTTCACGTGGCAGTTCTGCCTTGCGCCGTTATCTGGGCAGTGTTTCTGCCCAGGTCGTGGCCGAGGCAGAATGCACGGTCACGGTTGTCAAGGCACATGAAAAGTAGATGTGCAGCTCGGACTTATTTTTTCAGGCTTTCCAGCACCTGATCGACATAATCCCCATCCGCATCGCTGAACTTCAGTCTTACCGGATACCATTCCAGGCTGGGTGCCAGCCATAAATCCAGTTGCTGGTCTTTGGAATCAGCAGGCGGTGCCTTGCTGACATGAATGGCGAGCATGTCGCCCATCGGGGTCTTGATGTTTTCTGGCCCAACGACTTTGAAAGCCCAGGGGTCGGCATCGCGGCGACCAGCCACCAGCATTTTCCATTCCGTGCCTGCCTTGAAAGCATCTCCAGCGGCGCGGGCGATGGCAATCAACTGCCAGCTGGCGCTGGTCCTGTCTTGCTCTCCCCCTTTAAGTACATAGGTTTCAGCAGATGCACTAAAGCGCAGGGTCTTGCTGTCACGCTCAAAACTGGTCGTGGTGGCGGGTTTGCGAAAGCGTTTTTCGACAAACTTGTCGGGTGCCAGGCCAAAATCATCGATATTCCCCACGCTGCTCGCATCGAGTATTTTGCCGACCAGCATGGCATGGGTTTCTGTGATGATGCTGTATTTCTGGTCGCCGGTTTGCCATTTGACTGAGGCTGAACCACTCAGCGGCAAGCCGCTTTGTTTTGCCTTGATGCTGTATTGCAGCTCAACCGAAGGTGGCAGCTTCGTCGCATATTTGGTGGCAGTCTCATGTCCCTGCGCCATGACAGGGCTGTTCAGGCCCGATGCCAGCAGCAGGGTAAGAAATAGGGTGAAAAGCGGGGCTCTTGCGGTGCGCATTATTATCTTTCCATATTGGTGATGCTGATGATTTTGGTCGCGGTCTGGGTAGTCACGGCACCATTACTTTCCGTATTGCGTATTTGCACCGGATACCAGTGCTGGTCAGGTGACAGCCAGACTTCGAGCTTGGAATTGTAAGAACCAGGCAAGGGCGGGCGCACTATATGCCAGGCCATGAACTTGCCTGCCTTGGTCTCGACTTCTTCATACGCGGTCACAATAAAGACAAAGGTGGTGACATCCCTTTCTTCAGCGACTTGCAACCGGATTTCACGGCCAGGCTGAAATTTCTCGGGATCGGCATAGCCTATGCCAGCCAGTTGCATGAGGAAACTGGCCTTGTCCTGGGCGCCATCTTTTATTTCTGCCGTTTTATTTGAGGAAGAAAAACTGACAGATTTTTTCTGATGGTCAAAATGAGTCGCCGTCTCACTGCGGTTACGCCGCTTTTCTGAACTGGTCGCAGGGGTGATGCCATACGTATCAATCAGGCCCTCGCTGTGCATCTGGTACAGGTTGATGGAGGTCAGCAACAAATCCAGCGTGGCAATGATGCTCATCTTGTAGCGGCCAGTCTTGAACTCCCAGTTAATTTCGCCATCGCCATAGACCGGGCTGCGGTTAGGTTCCGTACGCACGATGCGCATGCTGATCGTGCCAGTTTGGGGCGCACGCACAGGATAGGTTTGCGGTCCCTCGGTATTGCTGCTGTCCTGGCCAGGCGTGCCGCTGGCCTCCTCGGCCTTGACTTCAGGCTTGGTCTCGGCTGCCAGTACAGGCGTATTGTCCTTCACTTCAACAGGTGCTACGGGAGTCGGGTCGGGCGCGGGGGCGGGTTCCGGCTCAGGGCTAAGCAGAGGTGTCACCGTCTTTTTCACCCCAGCGGGTGGCGTTGCTTCAGGCGCTGCTTGTGGACCTGGTTTCGGGGTGGGGCTGACAGTTTTTTGCTCCGTCTGTTCGGGGATATCCCTGAATTGCACTGCGATGGGGCTTTCCTGCAAGCGTGGCTTGTCTGGCATCACGTCCCTGTCCAGGCCATACAAGACAAACAGGTGCAGCAATACCGCCAGCGTCAAAAACAGCATATTCTGGCGGGTCAACAACATGGTATCAAAGTGAGGGGTGGTAGCATTCATCCTGCTAGTGTAAACGCAGTAGATAAATTTTGGATGACCTGAGGTATTTTGTCAGGGAGTAAAATGGCATTTTTTGCAGCAATCATGCTGGACATGCCAGGATTAATCTGATGCCGATGACAATAATTAGCTGTTTGAAACGATATTCTCCCGTACTGCTGACACTATGTCTGCTGCAGAATGTTCAGGCGGTGACGCCGCAAAATCCTGTACGCCTCAATTCCAATTCGAACTCCAGCTCTAGCCTCAGCCCAATACGCATAGGCATGATAGACGGCCTCAGCGGTGCTTTCAGCAATGCCGGTGAGGCAGTGCAAAGGAATTTGCAGATTGCCATAGAAAGAGTCAATGCCCGTGGCGGTGTACGCCTGCCTGATGGCCTACATCTTCTGCAATTAAGCAGCTTTGATAACAAACAGGGGGTAGAAGATTCCCTGACTGCGCTCAAGCATGTAACCGACCAGCATATTCCCTTTGTTGTGCAAGGCAATAGCTCTGCCGTTGCCCTGGCTCTGGTGGATGCCATCAACAAGCATAATCAGCGTACACCTGATAATCGCCTGCTCTTTCTTAATTACTCTGCGGTCGATCCGGCACTGACCAATGAAAAATGCAGTTACTGGCATTTCCGTTTCGATGCCCATGCCGACATGCGCATGCATGCGCTGACAGAAGTCATCAAGGCTGACAGCCGCGCCAAAAAGATTTACCTGATAGGCCAGGACTATAGCTTTGGCCGCCAGGTCAATAAATCAGCACGTACCATGCTGGCAGAGAAAAGACCGGATATTGCGATTGTTGGCGAAGACCTGCATCCCATAGGCAAGATCAAGGACTTTGCTCCGTATATGGCCAAGATCAAGGCCAGCGGTGCCGATGCGGTCATCACCGGTAACTGGGGCAATGACCTGACCCTGCTGGTCAAGGCCGCCAAGGAGGCGGGCATGGTGACCAAGTTCTATACCTTCTATGGCAATGGCTTGGGTGCACCGGCGGCACTGGGCGATGCAGGCATAGACAGGGTGCGTGCGGTGGCGGAATGGCACCCCAATGCTGGCGGTGCCGACAGCGACGCCTTCTATCAGCAATTCCGTCAGCGCTATCCCGACCCGCGCGACGATTATGTGCATCTGCGCATGCAGCTCATGGTGGAGATGCTGGTTACCGCCATAGAAAAAGCCAGGACGACCGAAGCAGCAGCCGTGGCCCACGCCATGGAAGGCGCGCATTACAAGAATGCCTTCCATGACGCCATCATGCGTGCAGAAGACCATCAACTGATACAGCCCTTATATGTCTCGGTCATGCAAAAAAAGGGCGAGAGTGGCGTGCGTTTTGATAATGAAGGCAGTGGCTATGGTTTTAAAACCGAGCGATATTTTGATGCGCGATTGACGGCCTTGCCCAGCTCATGCAAGATGCTTAAGATTAAATAAAAGCAACCTTGAAAATATGAAGGAGAAGTCGTATGAGCAATCCGTTTTCTGGTTCTGAGATCCCCGGCATGAATGCCATGGGCGATACCCTGTCTTTCGTCAAAAAACTCTGGGGCAATATGCAGGTACCTGGTATGGTGGCTCCACCCATGTCCGTGGATGAGCTGGACAAAAAAATTCAGGATTTGAAGACGGTGGAATCCTGGCTGACCGTCAACATGAACATGCTGCGAGGCACCATACAGGCACTGGAAGTACAGCGCGCTACCCTGGCTGCCTTGCAATCATTGGGCGAAAGTTTCGCACAGCATGCACAACAGGCTGGTGCGATGGCAGAGCAGGCAACGACAAGTTCAACAGCCAGCAATTCGGGCAACAGTAAAGGCAATAGCAATGCCGACTGGCCCATGCATCCACATGCCGCCAGGGCAAAAGTCGCAGAACCTGATCCCGATGAAGAAGTGGACGAAGATAGCGCAGACATGCCACCAGAAGCTGGAGCAAGCCCTGTGCAGGCTGAGGTGCCTGTGGCAGAGGATATGCAATCTGCCAATTCTACCGGTTCTGCCAAAGCGACAACTGCTCCAGAAGCGACAGACACCAATGCACCTTTCGTCAACCCGGCGGCCTGGTGGGGGCTACTGCAAGAGCAGTTCAAGCAAGCAGTCAGCAAGGCAATGGAAGGGCAACAGGCTGAGGTGGCAGGCGCAACAGTAGAAGTGCCAGAAAAAAAGACAGTGGCAAAGAAAACTGGCAGCAAGCCAGCAGCCAAGTCTGCGTCGAGGCCAGCGGCAGCGAAACCAGCAAGTAAAACCAAGACTGCCGCAACTGGCCAGACGTTGACCAAGGCAGGTAGCAAGGCAGTCACCAAGCCAACGGCTAAACCTGCTGTCAGGGCTAGCAAAACAAGTAAGGAAAAATGAAATCACCAGGGTGCCGATGCTGAATGATCACCACCGGCAGGTTTGATGAGCGGGCATGCGCTCTGACTGTGACTTTATTACGCTGACAGATTGGGCCGGGTTGACAAGGCTTATGCCAAAATATGCCTGACCCTAGTTTCTGACTGGAATTTCAGTAGAACGGAGAAGCGCAGTTAACCTTGTTGATTTGCTTGATTTCTACTACCTTCAAATTATTATCCATCATCCAGGCAGCCAGGCGTTTGATGGTCGGATGGCCGGTCCTGCTGATGACGATCACTTTATCGGATTTGCCATAGACGCAATCGCTTTTAAATTCCAAACCTTCTTTGGGACCGACAGCAGGCAGTGGGATGTCTATCAACTGCAAGGGAAATTTTGCCAGCTCTGCGGCTGACATTTCTTCATACCGGATATTTGTATCGATAACAAACGCAGCCCTGGAAAATTGCTCAATAGGATTTGGGACACCGGATTTATTTTCTATGGATTTAACGGCGACGAGTATGTGTTTGTTGCCAATATTAGCTACACTTATTCCAGACCAGATGTCCTTAAGCTCCTTGCGCGATGGCAAGCCATTGCCTGTCGGGGCAGCAGCTGGAACTGCCGCCACAGGCGCAACTGCGGCAGCAGGCGCAACGGCTTTAGGTGTAGCAACTGGTGCGGCAACTGCTACAGGTGCAGCCTTGACGGGTGCTGCGGCAACTTCATCACCCTGGTATTTATATTTGCCGTCGAATGGCACATCACCCCAGGCACTGGCACAGGTTTCTACATGCAATTGCATTCCGCCCGCAGCGCGTTTCAGAGTCATATTGCAACGGCCTTCAGCGTAGCTCCAGCCACCCGGGGCATCCGTCAGTTTTCCTTCGCCCGCACCGCTGCGCAAATTACCGGGCTTGCCCTTTTCTGCCACTTCCAGCGTGAATTTGCCATCAGGCTTCACCGTCAACAGACGTTCAAAGCCATTGTCGCTGGCATCATAGACACCGGCTTTGGGAAAAGGACTGTAGTCTGCAGCCATAGCAGGGGCTGTAATACATGCGAGACTGACGGTGAGCAGGCTGAGGGTTTTCAGGGAAGATGAGCTTTTCATGTGGTCGCTGGATGAAGGTGGTTGAAATTGGTCAAGCTATGCCTGTTCCCAAATAGGGTGTCGTATCTGGGCGCATGATGCATGAAAGTAAATGGATGGTGCATGACAGGTGTAAGCGTGTCAATCAAGTAATTGTATGTTTTATATTAAAGCGCAACAATGTGTAAGCAGATTTGCATCATGCTCAGGATTTTGTTATTAGCTTATCTGTGAAAATAGTCGCTAAATCGTGATAGCGCTGGCACGCATTTTTATTTATTTGCTTAACTGAAACATCAGGAGAACCGGCAGTGGCCTTTGTCTATGAGAGAATCCCTGAAGCGGATATCGTGGCTTTTGATTTGCGCGAAATTGACAAACAGTTTCCCATGGCGACAGCGTCGAGGTGGGTGATAGACCGCGAGCGTAATATCTATCTGCGCTATATGACCTATGACCGTGAACAGCCATCACACAAAAACTTCAGCTACTTCTGGAACGGCAATCTGTATAGCCTGCGCCTGAGCAGCGAAGGGCATGACCTGCCTGACGATAAGTGGAAAACCAGCTGGAGCTGGCTGGGCATGCATGAACCTGAAGCAGACGCCAAGACAGAGTTTGACGCGAACCGCACAGCTTTCATGGCAGATCTCAAAGATGCCTTGCGGGCCTATCGCGACGGTTCCTTGTCGCCTGTCTATGCTGCACACGTTGCAGAATTCGACTTTTAGACGGAGGGCTTATGTCAGGTCTCAGTCATCAGCAAGCCATGGCACTGCTGCAGGATCATCCCGAAGATTACCGCACGCCGGATTCATTGAAAGATCTCGCCAACCAGGTATCCATCTATTCTGATGGACAAGTCACCCTGTTGTATGGCGGCATGGTGCACAAAGACATTTCCAGTAATGACCTGGTAGAACTCATGGTCGCCAATAAAGAGGATATACGGGCGATCAACAAGACACCGGTAGCGGCTTTTCTGCAATCGGAAGACTATCTTGAGGCGGTCGCGAAAGCGCATAACTGCAAGTCAGTCGATGAAGTCCTGAGCAAGCGCGATCATCCGGCCAACCAGTTCATGTTTGCGGCAACGGATGGCCGCTGGGCTGATGCCTCGGCACGCTTTGCTGCGGCCACCAAGGGCGAGGTCATGACGCTCAGTGGCTATGCCGGCGCCGACCGTACCCTCGGTCTGGTGGAACTGCCGACCATATTGAAAAACCCTGAGGTCACCCATATCAATGGCAAACCCAAGGCAGTATTTGAGACGATCTATGAAAAAACCGGCTCATTAACCGAGGTTTTCAAAGCCGTAGCTGCTTCTTCTCATGACTTGATGCGCAATATGGAAGTCAAGGCATCGACCCACGTGAATGCCGATGGCAGCGAGAAAAAGATTGCTGAAAAAGTCGGCTCAAAGAGTTTGTTTGAAGGCTGTGCTTACCGCGGCACCAGCCTTGCCAAGGGCGAAGTAAATCTGTCCATTGCTACCGCAATTGATCCAAAATACCAGCTCAATATCAATGAGGGGAAGGTGCATCTGGATCATGCGGAACAAAAAAACAAGGCCGACAAAAAGCCCGGCGATGATGTAGCAGGTTTGCTGCTTGTGGCTGATACACCTTCATCCAGGCTGGTCGCCCTTACTTCCAGCTCCGCACTGAAACGGGAATCATCTTCCTGTAAAGTATGAGCTGTGTACTGAACCAGGGAACGACGGATAGTTCGATAGTTTGTATAACTATCCGCCGCAATTATGGTGTGCTTATGCTGTGCTTATGGCGTGGTATCCACACGCAGAGTTGCTTGCAATGTTATTTCTGGAACGCTGGCCAATGCTTTTGACAGAGGACAATCACGTTTTGCACCCGCCGCAATTTCCTGGAATTGTGCATCGTCTATGCCTGCGACTGTGGCTTCCATCGTCAGCGCAATACGGTCTATCACAAAGCCTTCGCCCTGTTTGTAGAGCCTGACGCTGGCCTTGGTATCTACATCAGTCGTTTTCAAACCGGCTTTTTCGCAGGCAAATGAAAACGCCATGGTGAAACAGGCTGCATGGGCTGCACCCAGCAATTCTTCAGGATTGCTGCCGCGTCTGTCATCTTCAAAGCGGCTGGCAAAGCCATAGGGATACTCTTTCAACGCGCCGGTTTCAGTGCTGATATTGCCGACAGCAGTTTTGCCTGAACCTTCCCAATGTACGCTTGCAGTTTTTTCGCTCATGGTCATTCCTTTTAAGTGATTGCTTCACATGGACCAGGACCAGGACCAATATTGTGCAAAAGCATGGCTTTCGCCTCAGCGTTTCCCGACCTGACTTAACAGAGACTATCCCTCTGCTTCAAACGTATCTGTTCGCTAACACACAGAGGGGTAACGAAGAGATTTGCTATCTTGATGCAATAGTCGTTGCAACGATTGTGGCAGACTCGCTTGACCACGTTTACTTCATCAGGAAACCATCATCATGATACAGATACGCTTAGGCCAGGTAAAACCCCAGCTCAGCCGCGAAGAATTTGGGCAACGTTATCGGGCCAGTTTTATTGATCCGGCTTTTGATGCAGAAGAGTCTGCCATCGCCAGGCTGGAAGAAATTGCCTGGCATGCATATGATGAAGGGCGCAAAGCCCCTTTCACGCAAAAAGCTGGCGCTGGCTATGCAGACCCTGATTATGATCTGTCAGTGGAATGGCAGGCGACCAAAGACCGCCTGGAAGCCGCGCAGGCAAAGTGGAGTCAGGCATCGACACCATCGCGTGTCTTGCTGATCTGCGCCTCTGCTCGCAATGACGGTACTTGTCCTGGTGAAATGTCCAAGAGTTTTCGTCTGCTGCAAATCGCCAAAAAGGAATTGGAACAAGCCAATATTGAGCCCGATGTACTAGACCTGAGTTTGCTGACCTCGGAGTATGGCAAGAATATTTTCCCGTGCAAGGGCTGCGCTTCCACTGCCATGCCCTTGTGTCACTGGCCCTGCAGCTGTTACCCCAATCATGCCTTGAACCAGACCAATGACTGGATGGCAGAAATTTATGAACGTTGGACTGCCGCTCACGCAGTCATCATCGTCACGCCAGTCTATTGGTACCAAAGTCCCAGCCCCTTGAAGCTCATGATAGACCGCCTGGTCTGCGCCGATGGCGGTAACCCTGACCCGACTTCCACCTCAGGTAAAAAAGCCGCCAAGGCCAAGGAATTGGAAATGGCGGGCTGGAATTACCCCCAGCATCTGGCAGGCCGTGCCTATGGCCTGATCGTGCATGGTGATGTGACTGGTGTTGAAGACTCGCGCCGCGCATTGTCAGACTGGCTGGACTGGATGGGCTTCATCGATGCTGGTACGCAGGCGCGATTGGGACGGTACATAGGTTATTACGAACCCTATGCGAATAGCCACGAAACCCTGGATGCCGATGTCGCCATCCAGCAGGAATCGCGCAACGTGGCGATTGCAGTCGCCAAGGCGGTCGCAGAATTGCGTGCGGGTCGTTTGCAGGCGGTGCAGGCAGATGTGAAGCGGCCACGACCTAAATAAGGAAGTGGAGTTCGCTCACTTCGCTTCTACACCATCCTTCAAGATGCGCAAAGCCTCTTTAGTCCACTGCACACGGCTTTCTTCAAAGGTGATGCCTGCTTTTAAAATCAGGTAGCGCAATTGCTGTTCATGTGACAGCTTTGCGGCACTGAAGTCACGCTTTTCTATCTCCAGGTAAGTTGCCAGTTCCTGCTCATGTAATTGCAGGCGGCGCTCAAACTCTTCTGCCAGACCCAAGGGGCCTATGGCAGCATCAGCCCGCAGTTTGACCATCATGTCATCCCGCAGTCGCATCGGTGCACTGCTTTCGCTGGCCCAGCGTCGTAATTCATCCCGGCCTGCCGGGAGAATTGCGATGAGCTTTTTGCCTGCGCGCCCGCCTTCAACCTCGCTAGAGATAACCCAGCCCTGGCTTTCCATGCGCCCCAGTTCCCGGTAGATTTGCTGGTGGGTTGCATGCCAGAAATAGCCTATGGACTTGTCAAAACGCCGCGCCAGGTCATAGCCCGAACATGGCTTTTCGGCAATCGAGGTTAGCAAGGCGTGGGGCAGGGACATGTTTTAGAGTAAATAGTCGGTGTGGTTTTTAGACATTTTATATGCAACTGGTTGCATAAATAAAGCAGTTTCGGTATTCTCTTATGCACTTAGTTGCATACTCAGTTGTGTAATATGTATTTTCAGCATCTGCGGCTTGATTGAACCCTTTATATTTAGGAATACGCCATGTCTTTTTATCCTCACCTGACAAAGCCACTCGATCTGGGTTTCACTACTTTACCTAATCGCCTGTTAATGGGTTCCATGCACGTAGGGCTGGAAGAGGTCGATCATGGCTTTGAACGCATGGCGGCATTTTATGCAGAGCGCGCCCGTGGTGGTGTTGGCCTCATTGTGACTGGCGGCATTGCCCCGAATGAAAGAGCGCGGCCCATGCATGGCGGCGCCATGTTGACCACTGAGTCAGAAGCAGAACACCACAAGATAGTCACCAAGGCCGTTCATGATGCTGGTGGCAAGATTGCCATGCAGATTTTGCATTTTGGCCGTTATTCTTACCAGCCTACCCTGGTTGCGCCAAGCGCGATCAAGGCACCGATCAACCCATTCAAGCCGCACGCACTGACTACAGAAGAAGTGGAAGAAACCATTTCTGACTTCGTCCGTTGTGCCGCGCTGGCGCAATCAGCAGGCTATGATGGTGTCGAAGTCATGGGTTCAGAAGGTTATCTACTCAATGAATTCATCGCTGCCTGTACTAACCAGCGCGATGATGAATGGGGCGGGGCTTATGAAAACCGTATCCGCTTCCCTATAGAAATCGTGCGCCGCATACGCGAAAAGGTAGGCACCAACTTCATCATTATTTACCGCCTGTCCATGCTGGACTTGGTCGATGGTGGTTCAACGCTGGAAGAAGTCACGCAACTGGCAAAAGCCATAGAAGCGGCTGGTGCGACGATCATCAATACCGGCATAGGCTGGCATGAGGCACGTATCCCTACCATTGCCACCAAGGTGCCACGCGCTGCTTTTGCCTGGGTCACCAAGAAGCTCAAAGGCCAGGTGAATATCCCTCTGATCGCCACCAACCGTATCAATACTCCAGAAATTGCCGAGCAATTGCTGGCAGAAGATTATTGCGACATGGTGTCAATGGCGCGCCCCTTGCTGGCAGACCCGTTGTTCATGCGCAAGGCAGAGCAGGGCAGGGCAGATGAAATCAATACTTGTATAGGTTGTAACCAGGCCTGTCTTGATCATACTTTTGGTGGCAAGGTCACCTCTTGCCTAGTTAATCCACGCGCCTGCCATGAGACTGAGCTGGTCGATGCCCCTCTGGAGAAAGCCAAACGTATCGCCGTAGTTGGCGCTGGCCCTGCTGGTCTGAGCTTTGCCACGACCGCAGCCAATCGCGGCCATGCCGTGACTCTGTTTGATGCCGGTTCTGAAATCGGCGGCCAGTTCAACATCGCCAAGCAAGTGCCGGGCAAGGAAGAGTTTTATGAAACCCTGCGTTATTTCGGCAAGCAAATCGAATTGACTGGCGTCACGCTCAAGCTCAATACCAAGGTTGATGCGGCTGACCTGGCAGACTTTGATGAAGTGGTCTTGGCAACTGGCATCACCCCACGTGTCCCGCCTATTGAAGGTATAGAACATGCCAAAGTCCTGAGCTATCTTGATGTCCTGCGTGACAAGAAAACCGTCGGCAAATCTGTTGCGATTATCGGAGCAGGTGGCATAGGTTTCGACGTGGCCGAGTACCTGAGTCATAGCGGCACCAGCCCTAGCCTGGACCCAGAAAAATTCTATGCAGAATGGGGTATCGATACTGACTATAAAAACGTCGGCGGCTTGCGCCCTGCGCATCTGGAAAAATCAGAACGCCTGATTTTCCTGTTGCAACGCAAGACTTCCAAGGTAGGCGATGGGCTAGGTAAAACCACAGGCTGGATACACCGCACAGGTCTCAAAAACCGTGAAGTACAAATGATCGCCGGTGTCAGCTATGAAAAAATAGATGATGCGGGTTTGCATGTCACCATCGGTGGCGAACAAAAATTGCTGCCAGTTGATAATGTGATTCTGTGTGCAGGGCAGGAACCAAGGCGTGACCTGCAAGCCATGCTGGAAGCAGCTGGCAAGCCTGTGCATTTGATTGGTGGTGCCGATGTGGCGGCAGAGCTGGATGCCAAACGTGCTATCAACCAGGGTACGCGTCTGGCGGCAACTATTTAATGGTGGATAATGGGTGGAATAAAAACTGGCAGGCTTCCCTGCCAGTTTTTTGTAGCCTGTCAGGCGAACAGCTTTTCGTATTCCTGGCGATCCTGGTCTGAAATAAATGCATCCAGATACAGCGACCATGAATTCTGGTTACGGTCAGCCATGTTCTTGTTCAAGCCTGGTATCAATGCCAGCTTGGACGGTGGCAAAGAGCGTTTGCGTATCGCATCAAACACGATATCGCTAAAGTGTTCAGCAAAGCTGACCGGGCTGCCTATCTCCTTCAGCAAGCGGTCTATGATGGCGATTTTATCAATGCGTTGGGTGTCGATAAAATAGCGCACCATCTTCGACAATGGTGATTGCAGGCTGTTTTTCTCCAGCCGCAGTTGCTGTCGCAAAATGATCTTTTGCGTATCGGTATTCAGGCGGTTCTCTATCAATTCAAGTACAGCGCCATTTGGCGCTGCCAATGCTACTTCCAGCATGGTCCAGCGTTCATTTTCATTGGCTGCATACTCAGCAATATTGTCGTAGCTGATATGCGCCTTCAGTTCTTCATCCGAGATCAGGCTGCTGTCTTCTGTCATGACAAAATGGGTTTTGCCCAGGCTGTCGTGCATACTTTCAAGCAAGAGTGCAGTGATAGGCAAATTGCCAAAGAAAACAGAGAAGCCCAGTATGTCGCCATACAGCCTGATTTTTGAACGGTCTGAAATTGCAAATGCCCGCAAGAAATCATTGCTATCGCGCGGCAGGGCGCAACGGCTGAAGTACTGGCGAGGATAGCCCCTGGCCAGATAAGTCTCAATGATACGCAGGCCATTTTCTGCCTGCAGGCATTCAGCAACAGTAGGGACCACGCCGTCATTGGCCTCTATGGCATAGCCATCGATAATAATTCGTGCACAGTGCTTTTTAATTTCTGTTTCAGAAAAGATGCTGGCATTCAGATGTTCAGAAAGCACGAATAGTGACCTTTTTAATGAAATGTCTGATGATTGATAATTTGTTGTTTTGCAGAAAGACTCCTTGCATTGTATGCGCAACCCGGGCTTGCTAACAATTAAATCAAGTCAATGCAGAGGCTAAGCTGAGCCTAAGTTGGCGCAGCCGGTTTTTTCTTTGCCTGTTCGTCACGCCAGTCCAGGTATTCGGGAAAAGTCATTTCACGCATGGCCACGCAATTGCGCAGACCCTGGGTGACTACCATGTCAAAATTTTCTGGATTGATTTTCGCTTGCGGATACACTTCACAGCGGTACAGTATCGGCAGGCCATTGGGCCGCGGCTGATTGGGTGCCAGCATTTCATTGCCTATCATATTGGCCAGCAAGGCGACAAGTATGGTGTTCATAATCCCGGATTCTCTGGTGCAATACAGTCTGGAGTTCACAAAAAAACCTGAAACGACGGTTTTTCGACCAGTTTTTGTCAGCTAATGATAACATTACCTTTATCGTCAATGCTGATGAAATTTTACTTTCATTAGCTAATAAATGGAAAGAGAATTTCATGCGTCTGATCAACAAGTTTGTGCTGGTGGCAGTATTGGTCGCAGGCGTTGCCTTGCTTGTTGAATTTTTGGGCAATAAAAATCAGCTTGATGCGGTTGGCAATACTCCTCTGAAAGAGACGCCGGAATATGCGGTGATGGTGGAAAATGCAGAAAAATTGCTGGATGCAAAAATAATTCCAGGCACTTTCGTCAATGTAGTTGACGCTAAACAGCAGGTGCTGGAATATAAAATGAGTCTGGCAGAGAACCGCAGCTTTCAATTCAGTGTTTCTTCATATGCAGCAAAAAAAGACTGGGCCAAAACTACACCAGATGTGAGTAAGCAATTGTCCGGTGTCTATAGAATCAAAGGCAATGTGATTTATTTCGAGAATTTACAGGGGCACACTGGCCTTATGTCGGACAAGGCACGCAGTGTGATTAGTGCCTGGACGCAGGATGGTATCGAATTCAAGAATGAAAACTCAGTCATGCGTCTGCGCATGCTTGCTCCTGCGGCTGCCAAACCACAATAACCAGCAACAATCATAGAGTCATAGCTGGTGCACCGTACCCGCTTGCAAGAATCAATGAATACTTCTGCCAGCATGGAACAGTTACAGCATCAGCAGCAAAATCAACAACAAAGCCAGCAAGAAAGCCAGCAACAACGTCAAGATAAGCATCAGCTTAAAACCGGTCTGTCTCATGAGTTGCTGTCTTTCTTTTTCTTGCTGATACCATTTGCCATCCCCAATGGCATCGTCATTGCCAAGGCAGCAGCACTGCCCCTGTATGGTGGCAAGATCATCCTGTCTGTATTACCGGTTTCCTTTCTTTTTTTCCAGTTATGGAAGAAGTCATGGGTGCTCAGGCTGCTGACAGCCTTGCTGGCCATACTTGCTGGCGCAGAAGCTTATGTTGCCTATGCGTTCGGCGGTGTATCCGGCTCCAGCCTGTATTCCATACTCACGACCAGCGACAGCAGCGAATCCTTCCATTATTTGCTGGAACATATACAGGCCGTCATGCTGTGGCTTTTGCTATGCGCAATCAGCACAGTACTGGCCATCTATTTTGCCCGGCGCAGCGCTTATCAACCTGGTGGCTTCCTGATTCTTTGCCTGCTCTGCATCGCTGGATATGGCTGGTATATCGGTGCCATGAGTGCCAGTACTTACCTCAAAGAGAAAAATGCCAACCGCTATCCGACCATCAGCGAAGATGGTAAAGAAAAACTGTTTGGTGTTGGCAATCTGCCGCCTTTGCTTTCTACCGTGAAGGATACCTATCCTTACGGTTTGCCTGTCAGGTTATGGATGTTCTGGCGCGAAGAAAAAATCATGCGCGGCATGGAACAGAAGCTGAGTCAGTTCCGCTTTGGTGCGACGGTCGCCGCGCCGGTAACTGCAGCAGCAAGCACAGGTACACAAGAAACCTATGTATTGGTATTGGGTGAGACAGCCAGGTTTGACCGCTGGACTATAAATGGCTATGAACGCGATACCTCTCCCAATCTGCTCAAAGCCAGGCAAAACGGCGAACTGGTCAGCATGCGTGACATGATTACCCCACGCACATTCACGATGGGATCAATACCCATCTATTTGAGCGGGCGCGACATCATGCAGGAAGGTGCGCGGCAGAAATCCCTGATTTCAGCTTTTAGGGAAGCCGGTTTCAAGACTTATTTTTTATCGACACAGGTGAAGAAAAGTTTTTTGAACAATGTCACGACCCTGTTCGCGGCAGAAGCGGATGTGCAGCAGTATTTTGAATCAGACGAAACTCTGGGTCTGGTGTATGACGATGCCTTGCTGGGACCGCTCAAAAATATCCTGCAAGAAAAATCAGCAAAGAAACTTATCGTCTTGCACACCATGGGCAGCCATGCAGTTTATTCTGCCAGGTACCCCAGGGCATTTGAGAAATATCCTGTCAGCAGCGCAGGCAAGGCAGATGCACAACAAATCGATGACATGCAGGCGACTTCGAATGCCTACGACAACAGCATACGATATACCGATCATGTACTCGGTGAAATCATGCAGGCACTGGCTTTGTTGCCGGGTAATGCCGCCATGATCTATGGTTCGGACCATGGCGAATCATTACCCACCAAGGCTTGCAAATTCATAGGCCATGGCGTCCTGAATGAAGAGAATTTGCGCGTGCCTTATTTTGTCTGGACCAATCAGGCATACCGTGAACAGCATGCCGCGAAGTGGCAAAATCTCTTGAAGAACCAGGAAAAGGCAAGTATGACCAGCGCCAATTTTGCCACTTTGCTGGACATGGCAAGCATCAGTTTTGCAAACTTCCCTACTGAACATAGCCTCGTCAGGCAATATCAGGCAAGGTCAGCAAGAATGGTGATGAACTTGCAAAACACGGAGCTGGACTTCAATACTGCCAGGAAAAAAGACGGGGCCTGCGGCATGCTGCAGGTCAAAGATTGATCAGGCTTCAGAAATAAAGTTGCATCTGTCTCGCTGGCAGGCTGATTTGATATTGAAGCAGCCTGCTTTGTCAGTTGCAGGCCAGGCCCCAGGCTTCAGGCACTTAAATCCATACCTATCTGAGCCAGTTCTTTTGCACGCGCTGACGCAAACCAATCCTTTTGCGTGGCATCAAATTTTTCGAGAAAACCTTCCTCGGGCAAGTCGCCTGGTCCGGGTGTCAGTTTCAGTATGGCTTCTTTCAACACGGCGTTACTGAGCAGGTTTTCGTTTTCGGCAAGCGCATGTCTTGCATGCCTGGTCTGAAAATTACGTGACTCGGCAATCAGTTTTCCATGGTCATATAACTTGAGTTCATAACGCTGTTGAGATTTCGAGATATGTGCCATCAGCCTGGAGCGCAATAAAAATCCTTGCCTGTCGAGGCTGGTAAAGCAGCCATCATTTAACTGGTAGCGTGGGTGACGCCATAATTCACCGCCATGGTTGCGGTTGGCGAATTCGATCTTGACGACGTTCTGCATATCCAGCGACAAAGGCACGGTGCTTCTGGCGGTCGCATACAGTAAAGGCACACCATCTTCATCGCGGCTCAGATAGCCTTCAGGCAGCAGGCTGAATTGTTCTGAGTGTGCCAGTCCGTTCAGGTCTGGCAGATCAGGATTGGTAAAGCCTTCTTCCATGCGGATGCGGAAATTACAGTCGCGTACGCTTTCGAGCTTCAGTATCAAATCGTCTGGCATGCCCAGCGCATAGCGTGTCTTGAGCACAGACTTGATCCATAATCTCTCACCTGTTCCTGTCTCTATCTGTTCCGGCTGTATCGAGGCGATGGTGTGAAGCGGGCGGATAATGATTTCACCCGTCTGCTTGCGCTGTATGGCGGCATCAACATAAGGCTCATAGACATTAAGTGCCTTTGCCAGTATTTTTTCTTCAAAGCCGCTCAGTTGTGGCTCTTCTTCGCGTTTTTCCAGGATCTTTGCGAGGATGGCACGTATTCTCTCTTTTTCAGCAGCAAGGTCGGCAAACGCATAACTGCCAAAACGGGGTAATTCATTGAGGATGTTGTTTATTTTTGATTTAACCGTGTTCGGGGTATTCATTTTTGTTTTTCTGAGGGAGTGCGTATTGATTGCGTATAGCGAACTGGCCTGCTGTACAGCAGGCAAACAAAGATGATACATGCTGTCCCGGGCATTTGCTGTACCAACAAAGATAACAAAAGTGTCTTATTTCCTTAACTGCAATACTGGCAAAGCCTCGCCCTGAGGGATATTCGCCAGGCCGTGTTTGCAAGCCTTGATCGCGCCATCCCTGAATTGATTTTCACCATATTGACGGAAAGTTTCTACCTGCTGTTGTATGACGGCCTGTTCAGCCAGATATTGATCACTGACTGTTTGCATGTAAATGCGCCGGGTTTGCAGGCGTATATCGGCAGGCAATTCCGGGAAGCGGGTATCGAAAGAGTCGGCAACAGAGCGGGCAAAACTGCGTGTCTTGTAAACATCAACGTTTCTGAGCCGGTTGGACATGGACACCATGATGATGGAAGCCACGTCTTCACAGGCCATTTCCAGTTGCAACAGACTCAGGGGCACTTTCATGTTGGGCGAGGCTATGCCTTCACTTGCTGCTGGCGCAGAGACTTTCCCGCAGGAGGCCAGCAAGACAGTGGCCGTCAGCGCACATATTAACTTCTTCATCAGGCGACGCCACACAGTCTTGCGTAAGACATGCCTACCTCATGATGGGCTTTCAAGTGACGCATCCATTCGTCTGTCTTGTGGACAACCTGAACTCCATTCACTTTCAACGTAGCCACCAGTTCCCGCCGCAATTCGGCAAGTTGCGCTGGAGAATTACTCTGAAAGCACGGTAATTCCACTTTCCAGGCAATGGTAGGAACCAGACTGTGGTGAGCTTGCTTTTTTTGCACATATTGGGTTTCCAGGCGCAAAAAGATGGTTTTTACGGCCGGATTCTTGCTCAGGGTCTGGAAAAACTCTTTTTTCCATGCGGGTAATACAGAATTTTCAGTTTCATTCTCGTATTTTTCCGCAATATTTGTTAAGCTCATCAAAATACCTTTATAAAAATGAAGGTAAAAAAACTTTTCTCATCGAATGCTAGCAATTGTCTCTGGAAGTGTCAATTTTGATGCAATATACAGAGACCTTGAAATTATGCAGTTCTGATGAAAAACTATTGCTGGGTATGTATTTTTTTAAATTCGGTTAAGTCAATGAATAAACTCGCTCTGTCTTTGTTAGCCACTTTGGTATTTTTAAGTACTTCTAATATTGCTTACGCTCAAGACAAGAAAAAAATTACAATTCCAGAGATCAGGGAGCCGCTTGATGACAAGCGCTCGCAACGCTTGATTGTACTCGCGACTGACCTGATGTTTGTCAGACATTTTGCCAGTGACAGGCAGATCAAGCTCAAGGAGCTGGAAATTAATGTCAGTCTGGAACCATTTAATGAAAAGCAAAAAGAGCTTTTCTCCATCCGTAAAAAGCAAATGGAAGAGTGCGTCAAAGAGGCAACAACAGTCCAGGGCAATTTTTTCTCCGCCTATGATCAATTGAATGCGTCCAAATACGAGGTATCTGACTATAAGGCGATCTATGCCTATGCCAAGAAGAACCTTCTGGAGTTCCAGCGCAAGGATTTGATGCAGCCAGCTGAGTTGAAGTCGTATGAAGACAGCCGGCCGCAGGGCTTTACATTCCGCAGCATCTGCATTGACGACGGTGTAGCACCGAAGCTGAAAGAAAAAACGGAATTTGTCTCACCGAATGCATTGCCGAAAAAATGATACAGGCCAGTTCCTGCCAGCTCTTTGTCAACTGTAAGTAAATCACAGCAAATAAAAGTAAATAAGCCATGATGTATCAATCATTCTTGCGCAAGAAATTTCGTAGGCTGGCAACGACCCTGTTTTTCCTGGTCTTGTGCATGCTCAGTGCCATCGCTGTTTTTGCTTTGCTGGTCACAGCTTTGAATGCTACCGGCGCGGGTGCCATGGCAATACCTGGTGCTTTTGTCTGCGTCATTTTCTATGAGTTGGGACGTTATTTTTTTTACCGTAGTTTTTTCATGCAGCAACTGGCCCGGTTTGCGGCCTGGAAACAAGTACATGATGAAAGTAAAGAGTGAGTACCATGAGCACAGTTAGCACACTTGGCGCAATCAGCGCCAACCCCACTGCGAGTAAGTCAACTGCCATGTCTGGCAGTGTCATGCAAATCTTGTTTGCTGTCAGTGCCGTGATTTGCCTGTTATTTGGTATTGGCCTTACCCGCATGCTCAGTATCTATTTTGAGCAGCGTGTATTCAGCCTGATTATTTTCTGCGCATTGCTTTTATTGCCCCTGTGCTTTGCCTTGCGCCTGCCATCAATGACGACCGGGCGGCTGCATTTGCTACTGGTAAGTATATATTTTTTGACCGGGCTGCTGGCCAATACCCTGTTCCCACAACTGAAGGCTTATCTGGCCTGGTTATTCTATGGTTTTTGCCTGATGGTGTTTTTACTTGCCTTTGTAACAGCAGGGCAGGCTGTGCGTCAGGGAATTGTCCGCCTGTTCCGGCGCAATCGCTAAATACGAACGGAAAAAGCTTTGTTGCGCCTACCTATTTCCCTGGGCATTTGTGCACTTGCACTCATGTGGCCAGTGCTGGCAGCACCGGTTGCCGGGACGAAGTCCGAGCCTAAGCCAAGAACCAGCTTGCCAGGTCAGGTACCCCAGCACCATAACGAATATGAGCTGGCCATTTATCGCCTGCCTGCCGGTAGTGAGGTGGCGCGGCAGGTTTGCGGTGCTGCTCACAAGTGTGAGAAAAAAGTCAGTGGTCCTTATTCTTTCTATGCGTTTTCATCGCAATTTGATGAATTTGACAATGACTTTGCCAGAATGAATGTCAATCGTTTGCAGCAATATGCAGTGTCGGCGAATTACGAATTCATACTGGGAAAATATTTTTCCGTAGCCTTCAAGAAGAGTGGGGCTATAGCCGAGCAGGTCTTATTTGAAGACGTCAGTTTTGTTGTCAGGCCCATCCAGCTGGATGCAGGAAAAATGGAGGTGGATGTGTTTGGCATGTTCAAGTACCACCTGTTAGGGTCCGGGCAGAAAATCAGTCCGTCTGGTCGCAATATCAGATTCAAGTCATCTATTAGCGAGTCAAAAAACTTTTTCCTGATCGCTGAGGCACAAGCGCAAAAAAATGAGCCGGTATATCTGGCAGTGATCAAGCAATGTAGTGAAATCATTGATCCTTCGTATGAAGTCAAAATGTTGGAGAAGGGCTTGTGAAAAATTTATATCTCCTGGTTTGTTTCGCAACTGTCGCGCAATCTTGCTTTGCGGGTAGTTCCCTGAGTGAAGAGCTGGCTGCCGAGCGTGGAATCAAGCTGGTCAATGTGGATTTGCTGGGGAAATCTAAATCAGCAACGGTAAAACCGCAAATCATGAGTTGCGATGGCGCGCCTGTCAGTAGCAAAACTACGGGTAGTGATGTGCTGCAAAACAAGGATGGAAAGATGGTTATTGGCAGCGCTCAGCCCGCACCTGCACGAGAATTTGATGTGGAGAAAATGAAGGAGTCACTGATGGATGTATCCAGGCAGGCCGCCAACATCCGCTATCAGGCAGCCAAGGCGCAGGGCGGAAAAAAGAAAACCTGCAATGTGAATCTGACTGAGTAATTTATCTTAAATAAGCTACCGCCAATCAGCTACCGCAAAATAGTTCACCTGGAATACATGCCATGCCATTGATAGATCAATTAGTCGAAGCTCTGCACAACTTGCACAGACCTCATGTGGAACGTGCCCTGCTGCTATACCAGTCCATACAGCCACCAGCAGGCCTGGCCGCTGAATACTTTCAACATTTGCAGCAGAACAGCCCCGCCATGGCTGCAGATTTGCCTGCAGATGGCGGTGCAAAGCTGGCGGCAGCGCTGGAAGCCCTGTATGGCGTCATACAAGTATTGAACCGCTGCGCGACCAATTTCCCTTTCGGGCGGGCTTTGCCGCTGCTGCCGTTTGTCGCAGAAGACAAGGCGGTCAGGGCAGTGCAGGAGACCCTGTTCGACAAGATGAAAGATGAATACTTTGCCCCTGCGATATCTGATGACTCCAATGGCGAGGCCGTGTATTTGAATCGCCTCGCGATGATCAGGGAAATGCTGCAGGAGTAGCTGCTGACGGTTGCCGCACTCGTTCCAGAGTAATTGCCGGAGTGGCTGCGCAGGTGTCAATAGGCCCAATGGGCTGGTAGCGCCGCGCGATGTGCAGTAAGTTTCTTGCAGCCATGATGGCTGACGAAGACTCCTTTGGCATTTCTCTATTATTTCCTCAGTGTATGAAATTGATGCGGCACGCTTCATGTAATTTTTCTGAAATATTTCCCTCCGTAAATGCCCTTTTAGGGTGCCAGCAGACAGTATTTCACTGCCATTTTACAAACAAGATGTTTTTTACCATCATTGTCTTAATAATTTAATTGTAAAGCTGGTAGAATTTGGAATAAATGTCGAAAAAACCTTATCTGGCCTTTGTTTTCATAAATTGCCATGATAAGATAATTGAAGAATTCTAAATTTTTCCATGAAAAAAGACCCTGCAACATCCATACAGCCAACGCCGAAGCCTGTGGTCAAAAAGACCAGGCGTTATGGCTTTGAGTTTTATAGGGATAACTTCCGCCGCATGACTGTCTTGGCGATCGGTCTGGTTGGTCTGGACATAGTCCTGGTGGTGGGAATGTTCCTGGTTTATAGCAGTTTTCCCCAGCGTGATTTGTATGCCACCACGCGCAACGGTTTATTGGTGAAATTGAGGCAATTTGACAGTGTCGGCCAGGTAAAGTCTGCCAAGGCCGCCAAGGCTGCGAATGCGCCAGCAGGCGCAGCAGTAAATGTTGAATAAGCGTATCCATAACGTGTAAGAGGATCAAGATGTCTGGCTCTATAGCTCAACAAAAATTGCCAGCCAAGGCGGAAACCAAGCCGCCTGTGCATGCTGCTGACACGCCGCATGCAGGCGGCAATACCAGGGAAACCACAGGGCAGCCTGAACTGAATATGGCGCGCGCCGAGTTTTATCTCGATCGCTACCGCTTTATCCAGAAAATTGTCGCAGGCCTGCTGGTGCTGACTATCCTGCTGGCGTATGCCTTGTACGATGTTTATCGTAATCCTCCCAAGCCCCTGTATATCGCAGCAGAAAATGACGGGCGCATTATTGAATTGCGCCCCATCAGCCGTCCCACCATTTCCAAGAATGCCTTGCTGACCTGGGCTGCTGAGTCTGTTACCTCAATTTTTACGTATGACTACGTGAACTACCGCAAACAGTTCCAGGGCAATGTCGATTATTTCAGTGCGGAGGGCTGGCAGGCGTATATGGATCAACTGGATAAATCTGGCACATTGCAGACTGTCAAGGAAAAATCCATGCTGGTTTCTGCTGTTGTTACCAGCAGTCCCGTCATCACTGGCGAGGCACCGGTGAATGGTATCTATATGTGGAAAGTGGAAATGCCGATCGATGTGACCTACACACCGTTCGGACAAAGTCCAATCAAGCAAAAACTGATCATCAAGATGAACCTGCGTGCCATTTCTCCACTGGAGAACCCGCGTGGCGTGGTGATTGATAGTTTCAGTACATTCGAGCGGTGATTTGAGGTCGTTGATGATGAATATGAACAGAAATATCCGGCTTGCCTGCGCACTCCTCATGGGGTTGCTTGGTACTGCCGCTTTGGCCAGGCAGACTGGTGCCGAGGCCCCGCCTGCCAAGTCACAAACCAAGCCTGGTGAAATGGCCCTGCCCAGTGCCTTGCCGCCTGCACCTGTAGAACCGGTGCAACAGGCCAGTCCTGCCAGTGCAGCGAGGTTGACCGCATCCGAACTGAATGCCCGTTATAGCGACCCTGCCATGCTGCCATCACCAGATGGTTATGCGAGGCCACGCTCCAAGCTCAAGATGCCGCAGTTCCGCGATCCCAAAGAGCAGGCCTTTGATGAATTGCTCGATGAAACCGTGACTTTCAGTCGTGATGAAATCAATCGCTATTACGACCGCATTGATGATTTCAAACGTTCGGTGCGCACGCCTGACGGGCAGATGCATAGAGCGGTGATTTCTTCCGTCATTGTGAACCTGCAGCCAGGCTCGGTGATACCGGTCATGCGCCTGAACGTCAATGAGAATTCGTCCTTGCTGTTCACGGATTCAACGGGCAATCCCTGGCCTGTCGTCAAATTTTCTGCGCCTTCCAAGAGCATGTTTGCAGTGGAATTTCATGCAAATAATAATCCGCATGAAATTGCCCTGGAGCCTATCAAGGATTACGCCTACGGCAATTTGAAAGTGTTCCTGGCGGGCATGAGCACACCAGTTTTTGTGCGCCTGGTTACCGGTCAAAAAGAAACTGACGTGCGTCTGGATGCGAGAATGCCTGTACGCGGACCGAATGCCGCTGCCCTTATAGAAAAGCAAATGCCGCCAGAGGCTTCGTCCTCGATGTTTTCCATGTTGAATGGCGTGGTGCCGGAAAAAGCCCAGGAACTCAGGGTTGAAGGTGCAGATGCCAGGGCCTGGATGCTGGATGGAAAAATGTATTTGCGCCTGACCAACAAGACTTCAGTGCGCTCACCATCATGGACAGGAACCATGTCTTCGATTGATGGTACCAATGTTTATGAGCTTCCTGCGCGCACGCCAGTTGTCTATGCTGCGCAAGAAGGTAAGAGTGTTGAATTACGCGTGTCGGGGTTTTAAATGGCAGAAAAGAAAACAGGTGGAGCGGCTTTCCTGGCAAATCCTAAATCCCGCATGATGGTCATTGGTGTTGCCGTTGTCCTGGTCGCAGGTATTGCACTGGCGGTCAATGGCGTTATCAAGAAAAATTCCATCAACAAGGAATCAAGCGAACCCACCAGCACCGCAGCTTTGCCTGCCGATGCGAATAAAAAAACCGCCATTGACCCCAATAAAGTCGATGCCCAGCAGTCTGATTTGCGCAAGACTGCCAACGAAGATGCTGCCAAGCGGGCAGAATCAAACGGACAGACCTTTATTGCAACGATGCGACCCGACGCCGCACCTGCATCTGCTGCCAATACTGGCAACGGCATAGATCCCAGCATGTATGCGGCCCGCAATGCAGACAATGGCTATGCCAGGTACGCAAGCCCACGCGAACCTAGCGAGCAGGATATCCGTGATGCAGAAGCTGCCCAACAGAAAAAAGTCGATGAATGGAAGCGCAAGCTGACTGCTGACAAAGCCAAGATCAATGAGGTATGGGAGCCGGGCTCCAGGGTTTTCTACACAGCCTATGTGGGCACTGAAAGCGCTCAGGGCGAGAAAAAAGAAAAAGATATCCATGAGCAGCAAGCTGGCAAGGCTGAAGCACAAAAGAAAGGCCAGGTCTTTGCTAGGGCTGGCGATATTTTCTATGGCAGTATCGATATAGGCATGAATACGGACGAGCCTAGTGCCATTACCGCCTACATCCTGAGTGGGCCATTCAAGGGTGGCAAGCTGCTGGGAGCAAAGTCCGGGCAAACTGCGCCTTATTCAGAAAAAGCCGTGATTCAATTTACATCCCTGAATCATCCCAAGTTTGAACGTTCCATTCCCGTCAAAATTTTTGCTGTCGATCGTGATACGAAACGTGCTGCGGTTGCTGATAACGTCGATAGACATTTGCTGACGAAGTTCGGTCTCGCTGCCATTGTCGATTTTGCACAGGGCTATGCCGAGGGCAAGGCGCAGACGAATTCGTCGATTGCTTATGGTCAGAACGGTGCGCCGACTGTGGTTACCACTTCAGAGCTCACCAATCAGCAATTAATTGCACGTGGTGCGGCAAAAACCATGAACCGTGTAGCCAGTACGCTGGCACCGTATACCAACAGGCCAAATACCCTGGAAGTATATTCACAAACCGAAATAGGCCTGCTGGTCGCGGCTGACATCGTCTATGTCGAAGGTGTCAATGCTGACAATAGCGGGCCTGCACCAGGCGCTGCTACTGCAAATGGTGCAAGGCAGGCCACAGTTGCGAATTCCTATGCACCAGCGCTTCCTATGCCACCTGTCCAGCCGCCAGCCATGTATGGTCAGCAGCAAGTGTATGTACCGCAGCCTGCCTATCCTCAGCCAGCTTATGGTGGTCAGCCCGCATTGTATGGGCAAATCCCTGTGTATGGTCAACGCTAGTAACGCTGGTAAAACGCATTTTCATTTTTGACCGCAAAGCCAAAAGTAAATTGAAGATAAGGAATAGATGATGGGTATGAATGACTGGGATGGCCTTTCAGGCGAGCATGATGAAATTGCCGAGGCAGCTTCCTCACCGACTGGCAAGAAAGAGCCAGAAAACAAAGTAGTGCCCATGCCTGCGGTGGCAGCAAAAAACAATAACAGGACCATGTACCTCGCCATGGGCGGCATCATGCTGTTCGTCATGGGGGTATATGGTTACTACCAGTACATGCAATTCCAGGCCGCGCAAAACGGTGAGCGTATGCGGCAGCAGCAGGCATTTAAAAATCAAAAGGAAGATGCTGAGCGCAAGAAGCGCGAGGCTGAGGCAAAAGACAAGCCAGTCGTAGCAGCGACAGAAAAGCCAGTGGCTGAAACCGCAGCCGCACCAGCCAGCCAGCCCCAGAATGATGACCTGGGTGCGCTGGCGCAGCTGAAAAACCGCAATGGCAGCAACCCGGCTATACCTGCTGCAACTACGGCCGCAGCTGCAACGCCTGTGCCTGTACCGGTAGTCGTGCCCGCACAAACAGCAAATACGATGGCACCAAGGCCTGTCCTGCAAGGCGCAGCAGTTGCGCCAACTTATGCTCCAAGCCAGGATGCACAGAAGCGGGAGCAATATGTCAGCATGCTGGAAGGGCGTGTGAATGACCTCGGCCTGACTAAATTGCGCCTGGAAGCTGAGCTCTGCAAATATGAACCCAGACGTGCTTTCTGTAATGCATCCAATAAATCTGGAGCCTTGCCGGAAGCGCAGCGTGAACCAGTTCAAGCGAATATCAGGTCAGGCCAACAGGTTCAGTCTGTCCAGCCAGCCCAGCAAGTTCAGTCAAGCGGCGGTCGTGTCATGTTGTTTGACACCGCAAGACCAGGAAGCACAGTCGCAACCGAACTGCCCCGCATTTCCACAAAGACCAGCGTCGCACAAGCTCAAAACCCGGGTGCCCGTACCCAGATAATGGATGCCACGCCCAAGGCCCTGTCCCTGCAAGGCCTGACTATCTTGCGTGACCGTGTACTTTATCGTGATCGTGATGGCCTGACCCATGAGGTTGAGCTTGGTGGTGACATGGAAGGTCTGGGCCGTTTGGAAAGAATCGATTTCGAAAGAAAATCTTTCCAGGCTGGTGGACGTACTTATAACTAATGAATAACTGATGACAGCTATGGGGACTTTGATGTCAGCATCGCGCTTACGATTACTTGCCGGCATGGCAGCCGGCTTGCTGGCGGCGCCAGCCTTTGCTCAGGGGCCGACGGCCTTGACGATGTTGCTGAAGTTTGGCGAGAGCATTCCCGGGCTATGGAACTTTGTGCAGGCCATGGCTTTTGTGACGGCGATGTTCCTGTTCGGTTTTTCCATGTTCAAGTTAAAGCGCATAGGGGAGAGAAAATCCGATGAGGGGGCGATGTCAGTGGTCATGACCTTGCTGGCCGCAACCGGCATGTTTTATCTGTCTTCTTCCATCGACACCTTCCTGGTTTCCACCTTTGGTACCAGCACCATCATGACTTATACCACCTCTTCCATACTGGATGCGGATGGCATCAAGGCAGCGCGGGTAGTGATCGGTTTCGTTAACCTGATAGGCCTGATTGCGTTTGTCCGTGGCTGGTATGCACTCAAGATGCTGGGGTCTGGTGGTGGTCATAAAGAAGACACAGCCAAGCGCGCCATTGTATTACTGGTTGGTGGTACTTTCTGCCTGAATATCGTTGCACTTTCAGAAGTTTTGCAAAGAACATTGGGTATCAGCAACATTATTATCTCTCCTTGAAGTAAGCTTTTGCAGATTGTCTTAAAAAGGAAAATATTTTTACTTTTGTTTGTATAAAAACTTGAAAGCATTTTTTGTCTAGGGTATTCTTATTGACGTTGTTACCGGATTTTGTTGCATCTATTTCTAAAGCTTAGGAGTGTTTCCATGATTAAACTTAACAAAAGTATTAAAGGCAAGCTGGGCATGGCATTGGGCGTGGCTGCGGGCGTAGCAGTAGCGCTGGTTCCAGAACTGGCGTTCGCGCAGACGGGTACGGGTACGTCGATTGGTGACGTTGCCATGAATGCGTCCAAGAGCATCAATGGTGTTCAGGTCATGATACAAGGTGCCTGCTATATGGCTGGTGTAGCGCTGGCAGGTGGCTCCATGTTCAAATTCAAGGCGCATAAAGACAATCCTCAGCAAACGCCTTTATCTACGCCTATCGTCATGCTGGCTGTGGCTGCAGGCCTGCTGTATCTGCCATCCTTGATGTCTACTGCAGGTCAGTCTCTGTGGGGCGGTTCACAAAATAGCACCAGGGTTTCTTACGATTACAGCACTTATGGCAGTGGCGCTGGCACTCCTTAATCTGATTATCTGGCAGATATGAAGAGTTATGGCATTCCGGTTTTTGGAATATGTGACATGTCCGGAATGTAGCAATTGCGTTTGAGGAATTTTACTAAAAAATTCTGTGCCAGCTTTTGCGTATGCGGCTGGAATTTCTGAAAGCCCGCAAAAAGCCCCGCAGGCATGGTCTGCGGGGCTTTTTTGTAAATATAGTCTGCAAAGAGTAATGGTGGCTGAGTTTCTTCTGTCGTGACAAGTCTGAGTGTCGGAAATTGTGAGAGCTGTTCACCCTTATGCAATAGTTCTATTTGATCGGAGTAGGTATGTCGGTTGTAAATTCTGTTCTTGAAGGTGTTGATGAATTCGTCTATTGGGCAGGCTCCATGTTCAGGAGCTCTGCTTCTGTTTATTGTGAACTGGAGACTACAGACGATGAAAGCACCCTGGTCGCCAAAGACGGCTCTCTGATCAGTTTTATACGGGTCGATGGAGCAAGGTTTCTGGTTGGCGTCGAAGAATTTGCTTCCATTCACCGCTCGCTGATGCAGGGGATAGAAGCTTTCTTCGGCAATCCAGGCCACCATATGCAAATCGTCTTTGGCTGTGACAAAGATTTTGTCGTGCGTGACATCACTTATGCCCTTGATGGTTCCAGGGAAACAGCCAGGAACCTGCAAATGGATGTGCAGGACATGTTCGATGCCAAAGTGGCGCACATGTCGCAATATACCTCGCATGAAGAATGCTACCTTGTGCTGTGGACTCATGGATCATCCATGACCAAGGCCGAATCCGCTTCAGCGAACAAAGAAAAAGTACAGTTCAACAAAGACCATAATGTGCCCGTCATGAAGCACAGCCAGTACCTGTTCGCCGCGATCCGTGAACTGCGCGACAGACACAGTTCTTTCAAGCGTTCAGTCAAGCTGGAATTGGAGACAGCCGGTCTGGATTGTGAAATCCTTGATGCGCATAGTGCCTTGCGTGTGGCTCGCATGTCTTACGACGCTGATTACACCGACGAATTGTGGAGGCCAAGGTTGCTGGGTGACAAGCTGTCTCCGCGTGCTTTTGAAAATCCGCATCCGCGCGATATTTCAGACATCCTGTATCCGCGCATAGAACACCAGATCATGCCGCGTGATGCAGAAGAATTGAATGGCAAGTGGTTGCGCATAGGTGACCGCATCATTGCGCCTGTGCATGTCTACCTCTTCCCCAAAGACATCAATACCTTCCAGAGATTGTTTGCCCGCATCAGGGAGGCGGACCTGCCATGGCGTTATTCGATGATGATGGAAGGTGGCGGCGTACGTGGATTTGGCATGAAATCCATGATAGCGGCGCTGATCTCGTTTGCCTCTTCAAATAACAAGCTCGCCAATAATGCGGTGCAGGCCTTGCAGAATTATCAGGACATGGAAGGTGGCACTGTCGTCAAAGTGTCGATGTCGTTTGCCACCTGGGCGCCAGTCGGTGAAGAAAAACTCTTGCGCAGCCGCGAACAAAGGCTGGCGCGCGCCATCGAAGGCTGGGGCGGCATAGAAGTGTTCGACAAGAGTGGCGACCCGTTCGAGGGAGTCGCCTCCACTCTGGTCGGCTTCTCGACCAAGAATATGGGTACGCCTGCAATAGCTCCATTGCCGGACATCGTCTATATGATGCCACTGCAGCGTCCGGCGTCTTCATGGAAAGAAGGCGCAGTATTATTCCGCTCCCCGGATGGCAAGCTCTGGCCTTATCAGCCTGGCTCCAGCAAGCAAACGACCTGGATTGATATTATTTTCGCGAAGCCAGGTTCGGGTAAGTCTGTACTGTCGAACATGTTGAACTGGGCAATTTGCGTGATGCCTGGCCTCAAGCGCCTGCCACGCATTTCCGTGATTGATATCGGCCCTTCATCAAGCGGTCTGATTTCCCTGGTCAAGGATGCCCTGCCACCGAATCTCAAGCATCTGGCCAATTATTTCCGCCTGCGCATGACGCCGGAATATGCCGTCAATCCCTTTGATACACAGCTTGGCTATCACTACCCGATACCGCAAGAGCGCGCATTCCTGGTCAACTTATTGACTCTGTTGACCATGCCCATGGGTAAGACCGAGCCCTACGATGGTATGCCGGATATTTGCGGCATGGTGGTCGATGAGGCGTACCGCCTGTATTCGCCAGAGAAAAGCCCCAAACGTTACTCTGAGCATCAGGATGAAAAAGTCGATGCCGCCGTCAGGTCGCTGGGCTTGCACACTGACGAGATTACTACCTGGTGGGATATCACCGACGAATTGTTCAGGCACGGCATGGTGCATGAAGCCATCCTGGCCCAGCGCTTTGCCGTACCCAACATGAATGACCTGACATCGGTCGTGCAGGATCAGTCTTTCAGGGACGTGTATACCAAACCAAAGACGGCGACTTCCGAAACTATCGTCGATGCGTTTTCGCGCATGATACAGTCAGTCTTGCGTGAGTATCCGGTACTGACATCAACTACCAGGTTCGATATTGGTGACACCCGCATTGTCGCGATTGATCTGGATGAAGTGGCTAAATCCGGCGGTGCTGCTGCCGACCGCCGCACCGGTATCATGTACATGCTGGGTCAGTTCATCGGCACACGCAATTTCTTTTTCAATGAAGAGAATTTGCAGGAATGCCGTCCTCTCTACAAGGCTTACCACAAGGGCCGCGTCGATGAAATCAAGGAAGATCCTAAACGGGTTGTCTTCGATGAATTCCACAGGACAGAAAATTCACCGGTGGTGCGTGACCAGGTGTTGGTATATATGCGTGAAGGTCGTAAGTGGGGCGTGCAGGTTTGCCTGCTGTCGCAATCCATGAATGACTTTGATAAAGAAATGGTGGAATTTGCGACGTCGATCTTTGTGCTGGATGGTGGTGATGCCGCCCAGGTCAAGGAAATTGGTGACCGTTTTGGTTTGTCAAAAACCGCCCGTCATGCACTGGAGTCTGGCCGGGTTCACCCGCCGCGTTCTGGTGGTTCGACTTTCCTGGCAATTTTCTCGACCAAGAAACACAGGAATGAGCAATTGCTGACCAATACTGTCGGTCCCATGGAATTATGGGCATTCTCAACCACGCGTAAAGACACCATCCTCAGGGACAAGCTCTACCGAGCCATCGGATCTTCCAAGGCCAGAAGGGTATTGGCAGAAAACTTCCCTGACGGATCAGCCATGGATGAGATAGAACGCCGGGAGCTCGCCAGAAAATCCGCTACCGGCATGATAGGTGAGGATGACGACACCAATATCATTGAAGCCATGGCTGAGGAACTGCTGACGTACTCCCATAAAAAGGATCATGAAGAGAAAAAGCGGGCAGCAGCTTTGGTATAGCGGAATCAAACATAAGTTACTGAACTGAAAACGGACAGCAATTGCTGTCCGTTCTGGTGTGAGCATACTTATTTGTGCTGGTGTAATACGCATCATGCTTGTTGTGCCTGTCGTGCCTGTTGCGCTTGATGCGTCTGATGCTCCAATGTCCGTTTGCCTGAGGCGACCTCAGTTTCCATCCATGGCACTGTTTTTCACCAGCAAATCCAGCGATGCTTTGTGCTCAATTTCCCCATAAGCAATGTATGCCCGAGTAAGCGTGAAGTCGTCTGAAGATTACAGCCCGGCGGATGATTGCGCACTCTGTTGCAAGAAAATCAGAATCTGCTGCGCCTTGAAAAATACTCTGTTTCAGCGCCGTAATTTCAACAAAATCTACAAATATTTTATGCTATCATTGTCTTAAAGTTTTCGTATTATTTTGATTTTCATTCGTAGAAATGGAAATAAACAGGTTTTTCCAATAGCATGCCAGACTGATGCTGATGAAAATCCTGTGCCACCAGGGCTTTACATGTTGCGCGTTGAATGCGCGCTTGCAACTCAGAGACTTCATCCATGAACCAGATCAAATTTGCTGTTAGCTTGTTAGTTGTTTCTGCAACCCTGGCTGGTTGCCAGACGAGAAACCCCAGGGTGGCAGAGGACCAGAAATCGCGTTTGTCAGAGACAGTAACTTTGCAGCAGCAATTGTTATCAACCGCAGATGCTATAGAGCGCAATTCGCAATTGCTGGCAGAAGCGAGCAATACCCGCGCTGCAGTTGAAAAAGCCCAGCTCTCGCCCACACAACAGTTGAAAATGGATAAGGCGGCGAATACCAAAGAACCTTATGGCATGACTGCGAAAATCAGCTTTGTCTGGGAGGCCGGGCCGATCCAGGAAGTAGCACGCCAGATGGCAATACGCTCTGGCTATGAATACATGCAGCCCGAAGGCAGCGTGCCTGCCATACCTGTCATGGTGAAAATCAATGCCAGGGAACAATCCATCGCTTCCATCTTACGCGATGCTGGTTTGCAGGCAGGTTCACGTGCAGATATCGTGGTTGATGAAGCAAGAAGAAAAGTGCTGGTTCGCTTCTTTGACTAATATTGATAACGGGTCTTGTATGTTCAAATTAAGTCAAATTGCTGCTGTATCCCTGCTTGCGCTATGTGGCGCTTCTGCATTTGCCTACGATAGCAAAGGCGAGCCTGTCACCGTGAATCTGAATGCCAGCAATACGGCCAGAGAATCTACCGCGCCAACACTGGATGATTTTTCTGCAGAGAATATCGCCAAGGCCAAGCGCAGTGAAGATGATCCATTCAAGGGCAGTGATATCCGCGACCTGCGTGTAGCAGCCGTGCGCGAAGCTGCTTATGGCCTGGGCATACGCAATGGCCTGGTTGCCAGGTCTATCCTGATCAAGGAATTTTTGTACCGTCACCGTTCAGAGATGGACAGGATATTTAACTTTGCACCATTGATGCTGGATTGTGGCAAAGAAGAAAAAAACCGCTATTCGCAAAAACTGATTGCTGAACGTCCCAATGAAAACTGTGTCATGCAGCCGCCAGTCATACTGGGTGCAAAAAACCTGCTGAGCGACAAAGATGGCCAGGGTGATGTGTTGCGTTATTCCAAGGCCAGCTTCCGCATCAAAAAGCAGGCACGCCTGATCACCACCATTCCTATCTGGGAAAATTATCTGGTGTTTGATGCCGGTACGCCAGGCAATGATGTGCACCCCAGCCTGTTCCCTAAAAGTGATGAAGAAAAGCGGGTTTGGAACCTGGCACTGGCAGAGGGCTGGGACAAGGGTGTCGATCAGGCAAATGCGATTTACCGGCAAAACCTGGCGATGCTGAATGAAGATTTTTCCGGCATGCAGCGCTATCAGTATCTGTTGTTGCAAAACCTGGTGACCAAGCCCTTTGTCTCGCGCAATCGCCTTGGTGTCACTGGCAATGGCAAGACCGGCATATCGATTGATGATATTACGCTGACGATTACCGAGCGCCCTGAATTCAATCTGAATTCTAACGACTGGATGTTGTTCCCCAGCTTTTGATAGCGAGTTAATTATGTCCGCGCTTGTACAGCCCATTGCACTTGCTCCCAAGCCAGCAAAAAATCAGGATGTCAATTTCGATCGCGAAGCGGTCGAAGCACGTTATGCATTCAAGGATGTGCCCAATACCTTTGAGCAAAACTCTTTTCGCAGATTACTGCAGCATTGCCTGGACATAGGCGTATCTGATATTTATCTGAAGACGGGTGATCCGGTCAAGGTCAGGGTAGGCAAGCCCATCTTCAAACTCACCAAGCGCAGCCTGGAAACCAGTGAACTCAATACCATCGTCACTGAGGTCTATGGCACCAATGGCCCCTCCAAACTTGGTAGTGGCGAAGCAATTGACTACGCCTATGAATTGAAGCTGGAAGGGCAGCGTGGCGTATCCGTACGCTTTCGTATGAATGCCACCGGTTGCCTCTCGCCTTCAGGGCCGGGTGTAGAAATCGTCATGCGTCCTTTGCAGGAAAACCCACCAGAAATTTCTACCATGAAGTTGCCTCCTGAACTGATGGAGCAACTGTTCCCTGAAATTGGCCTGGTGCTGGTAACGGGAGAAACCGGTTCAGGCAAGACGACCTTGCTGGCGGCGGTCATCCGCTACATCCTGGAACAGCCGGAGTCGAACAAACGCATATTGACGGGTGAAGATCCTATTGAATTTGTCTTCGATAAATGCAAACGCTATTCATCAATGGTGGCCCAGCACGAGATAGGCCGCCACCTGAAATCATTTTCAGAATTTATCCGTAATGCAGTGCGCCGTGATCCGAATATCCTCATGGTCGGTGAAATGCGTGACCATGAAACCATTAATGCCGGGATCATGGCAGCCCAGGTGGGTAAGGCGGTATATTCCACCCTGCATACCAACTCGGTAGGCCAGACCTGGAAGCGCATGGTGAATGTATTCCCACATGAAGAACGGGTATCCAAGATGGTCGATCTGATCGATACCACCAAGGTGATCCTGACTCAGCGCCTGGTCGCTTCGACTGAGAAAAATGATGACGGTAATTTCAAGCGTATTGCCTTGCGTGAGTACCTGGTGTTTGACGATGACGTGAAAACCCGTCTGATAGAACAGGTAGGTGCTGACGTGAATATGCTGCCTTTCCTGACGCATTCCATCGTCAAGGAAAGAAAACAGTTGCTGGTGGATGAGGCCAGACGTTACTACCGTGAAGGCATGATTTCCGAGATTGAATACAAAAAATATGAAGTCAGTGCCAGCCAGGCAGAACGCATGCTGGGCAGTGAATGATCATGATAAGGAGTTGAGATGGCAAATAATATAGATGACGGCACCGCGAAAGTAATCTGGCGCGACTCGGCCAGGGAGTTGCGCTTCCTGGGGATTAACTATGTTGCGGTATTTCCACTGGTGTTCTGGTTATTGCACGCCAATATGTTCACCTTTGTGATGGCTATCACCGTGATTGTGGCACTGTCAGTACTGGAGCGTTTCAAGTATTCGCCGATGGTGGTGTTTCGCCTGGTGCGCTGCTTTATTGGTGGCAAGGTCCGTTATGCAAAGAACTGGAACGAGATGAAACGTTACCGTAGCTAGTGAACTGTAACAGTGAAAATCGGAGTGCCTGCCATGTGCGCGACGATCATGGCTGCGTTGCAAATACTCGCGATAGCCCCGCTATCGCTGTGTTTTGCATCTTACCCTGATGCGCCGGGCACATGTCCTTCACTCTCGATTTCACTGTTACAGTCCACTAGTGATGCTCACCTTCATCGCCAGTGTCGATCCACATCCTGGCGATGGCAAGGTTTTAGCACCAACTGAGAATTTAATTTTTGTAGCGTTGCGCTACTGGAGTATTTACTGATGAAATATCCACGCAATTTATTGAGCATCCTGGTTTCCAGTATTTTTGCCACTGGATTTGCGGCCTATGCGCCTGCCGCCATGGCAGGCTTTGAGGTTGTCAGCAATTCCAATACACCTTATGTCTATCAGATATCAGGTGCGCAGAGAAAAGTCGTTGATGTCCGTGAAGAGCGGGTAGTGGGAGCTACTGCCAATACCCTGCACCATGGCCGCATCGACATGGAGATGGTAATGATACCGGTGGCTGCCAACAAGGGCGTGGATATGCTCTCAGGCTTGCGCGGCATCGTTCCAGAAAGCCAGGGCTGGCGCGTGTTCGCACTGAAAGGCGTGAATCTCAGGAATAAAATAGAGTGGAACAGTGCCCAGACCTGGGTGATTGCACTCGATGGTGTGCTGCTCAAGCACAAGCTGATTGCCGATATCAACTGGGAAAGCCGCGAAATCACTCTGGCGCCTATGTCCAACCGCAGCTATGCATCTCAGTTGTTTAGCCAGGGCAAGGACAAGAGCATATTGCGCCATGTGACAGTCAGGCAGCAATTTGAGACCCCTGAGCCTCTGATCGCCTTGCGTCTGCAGCCTGCGCACGCTGCGATTACAGAAGCGCGCACCGTACCGATTGCGAGCGTGGATGTGCCCGTGCGTGCACTGGGCGAAGTAGGCGACAATCGCGGCAACACCAATGTCGGCGTCAAAGTGTCTGATGATACGATAGACACTTTGATCAGCCAACGCGTGGAGCAGGCGACCAAAGCAAAAATGGCCCAGCTCGAAGCACTGGAAACACAGTACCGCGAAAAGCTCGAACAGTTGAATGCCCGCAGCAAGCAGGTCAAGCCAGAACCTTCATCTGCGCCTCAGGATGCGACTACCGCCAAGCCAGTGGCGCAACCTATCAGTTTTGAAGAAGGTGATGCCAAGCCCGCCTCTGCAGGCAAAATGATACGCGCTGATTACCGCTTTCCGCGACCTGCCGCAGGCGGTTATAGAATGAGCAGGATGGATTTTCCCGCAGCAGTTGCAGGCGCAGATGAAGCCAAACCGGCTATAACCAAGGCCAGATTTGCTGCACCTGAAGCGCAAGGTACGTCTTCTGTAGTGGATAACAATGTTATTACTGAGGTAGCGACGACTTCGGCTAACAGCACTGTGATCTCTTTCCCGGTGCAGGCGAATGTGGAAGTGCAGGAGGCCTCGCGCACCAAATGGGAAATTTCATTGAATGACAAAACCCTGCGCAACGCACTGTTGCGCCTGGCATCAAAGAATGGTTACTCGCTGTCTTACCAGACCAAGGATCAGGATATCAAGATGGGCGGTACCTTCTTTGGTACCTTTGATGGTGCCTTGCGTGAAATTGAAATTGCTACCGGCAAGCGTATCCGTCAGGTGGAATCAAGGTTGCTGGGGCGCCTGATTATCGTTACCGACTAAGCAGGACATCGACAAACAAAAAAAGCACCGCAAAATCTAATAATGCGGCGCTTTTTTTATGTGCTTTTTTTGTACTTTTTATGTACTTCAGATGGCAGAGCGATGCGCAAAGCTGCGCCATAAATTACTGCGCGAGGCTTCGATTTCGCGGCGTTCTTCGTGCAATTGCGCGACCAGGCCCCGTATGCCATTCAAGTCGCTCAAAGCCAGTGCTTGTTGACGTATTTGTTGTACCAGCTGCAAGGATTCCAGCGTGTCTAGTTCCAGGCCGTCGTTGACGAGTATGCTTAATACTTTTGCCGAGAATTCGTCATCCCATATTTCTGTGGCATTCCCTAAGCGTTTGATGACAGTGGATGTGGCCGGGTCAAAAGACTCTTCCAGGCCGGCACTCATATGCTCGATAAAGCACAATCTGTCCTTGACCCCATCTGCCAGCGTGAACACGATTTTTTCATTACCCTTGTCCTTGATCAGGTAAAAGCACGCATTTTCAATTTCCATTTCTGATTCCTGTATTGGACTGTTTTGCTTCCTCTGTTTCCAGTTTCAAGTCATGATGGATAGGGGAGAGGGCATTCAGTATTTCTCTGGCTTTGACACCGATTTGCTGTATGTTCTTTTGCAGATGCTCTGAGCGTTCCTGGCGTGAAATATCGAAAGCCAGCAAACCAGCGACATTGATACTCAGTTTGCGGAAGGTCTCTAGTTCCTTGACGAACATCTGGTTTTCCGGCAGTTGCAGCGACTCAGTCTTGATATTTTTGGTATCGAGGCCTGTCAATCTGGCTGCCATATCGACGCGGGCAGCCTGGGTATTGAGGCTGGTCAATTGTTTTTGTATCAGGAAAAGATTGCAACGTTCCACTGCCCCGGCATACTTGACGTCAAATGACTGAGGGCTGCAGGCAGCATCCGAAGCGGAGAAATCAGGTTTGCCGCCTGATTGCAAAAGTTGGTTCAATTCTTCCAGCCGGTTCTTCGCCATTGTGTCTTCCTTCCTGATATCCATGCCCCGTTCCTTGCGCAACATGGATGAGATATCATCCTGTGCCAATGCCCTGATGGCGTCGTCCCGGTAGCAGCCCGCGTGACCATCTTCATCACGCTTTTGTTCCAGCGTGTGTAGCAAAAGTGTGTAACTCAAGATACTTCTCCTTCTTCGCTTGTCTGGCCTGTCGCCGGGACTGTCGCTATCCATGCATCCAGGCTCAGTTCATAAGCCAGGAATAAATCTGCCTGTTGAATAATTTTTGATGACCATGCTGCTGGAAAAACCAGCCATACACCAAAGACCCGCAGTAAACTCATGCATTGCAAATCTACAAACCAGTCCGGCTTATTTTTCAGGCTGGCACCATAGACATCATTGACTTGGGTAGTCAGACGCAAATCCAGGCCACCACCCAGCATGAAGCTTCTGATCACGAATGCAAAAAAGAGCAAAACGTAAAAGCCAGCCAGTATTTCAAAACGATACGCAATGTTTTTTACGACCAGCAATAAGACTGGCATTGCCAACAGTAGCCCGCCTAGCAAAAGATAGCTCAGCAATACCAGGCTGACACGTGCTTTGGAAGCCATCAGATACCCCAGTTAACCGCGATAGCGAGTAAAACCAGCGCACTGCAGCTACACAGCTTGACACGTAGATTCCAGACTACTTCGCGGAAGTTTTTCTCGGGACCCTGGCCCTTCACATACACCCGGTAATGCTGTGTCACATGGGTGATCACGTAGATCATCAGTGGGATGATGACCAGCGAAGCGCGCCCCATTCTGCTGGCTTGCTCTATCAGGTGATATGCCATGGCCAGTGCAAAGGTGGCCCCGCTCAGGCCCAGCAGATAAGCCATCAGGTGGCGGTCATAGATGCCGCCTGCCATTGTGTAGCTATGGTCTTCATTGGTAATTGTGGAGACTTCCAGCATCGAAGTTAGCCTCACTGCATACACCATCACGCCAAACATATATACCAGCACGATTTGAGTCGCAAACAGGGGCAGCATGGTATCCAGTGTGCCGGCAACGGCGGGGATCAGATAAAACAGCGGGAAGCTCAGGACATCGACCAGCCAGACCTGGCGCAATACCAGGCCGTATAGCAGAGCGAGGACGGCCATGGCCATCACGAACCAGCTGCTATGTATGCCCTTGGTATATAAGCTGGACAGGACGGTGGCTGTGACAAACAATACGACAGCCAGACTCGCAATGACTTTCCAGTCAAAATGCCGGGACAGTCGTCTTTCAGTATCGGACAACAGCCGGACATTTTTTCTCAGGCTGATGGCAGCGATCAATAATTCTGAAGCGATGCCAGCCAGCAGAAAGGGAAAAAAGAACCAGAAAGAGATCGCCAGATAATTGGCATTAAACAGTTTTTTTGCATAGAAAATACCCAACAGGGCGAAAAAGCCTGAAGCCCAATGCGGCCATCGGGCCAGTTTCCAATACTCCATTCGTGACCTCGTTTGTTCTTTTACATAGTTCAGCCAGGTGGCTCACTGGCATGATGGATTGTGTGCCTGTGCCAAGATGAGTACGGTGAGTGCGCAATCCTGGCTGGCAGGTGCGCATACGACATATTCACATCAACATACCCAAATGATTATTTTCATTTAATTATCAGAGTTTAACTCAATATAAATACAAAATAAATCGCTATTGAAAAAGAATAACAGACCGAAAAATGCATTACTATTTCATTTATTCATCAAATTTGTATTGATAGGCAATGCAATATTGAAACTACAGTGAAATTTGGATTTACGGATGCAAAACAAGACTATGTGGAATATTTTTTTTAAAATTTCTGGAATTTTTCTGATGACAGGCCTGATGTATGCCTGTACAGATACTGGTAAATCCAAGGAATTGATGCAGGCAGCGATGGCAACCCAGCCTGAAGATAAAAAGATCCTTGAGTTCTTCATGTACACCTGCCCGCACTGCCGTGCTGTTGAGCCCAGCGTTAATAGCTGGCAGGCCAAGCAATCTGTGTTGTTTCAACAAGGCATTTATGCGTTCGAGCAGATACCGGCAGTTTTTTCTGCCAACTGGCGTAATGACAGCAAGGTGGGTGAAAGAGAGGCGGCGATCTTTTACACACTGCGCAGAATGGGGCTGGAGCATCAATTGCGTGCCAAACTGTTTATCGCCATCCAGGACAAAAGCCTGAATGCGGGTGATCCTGACTCTATCCGCAGTTTTTTGCAAAAAGAGGCTGTACCGGTGGCTGAATTCGTCACTACCATCAAGAGTGCTGAAATAAAGGCAGACGTGAACCGTGCAGAGATGCTGACCAGGCAATATGGAGTTTATTCCGTGCCTGTGTTCATCTTGTTCAACCGCGCCCTGATCCTGCCGCAAGAGTATGCCGACAACCAGGCGGTTGAAGCCGCCTTGCTGAGTCAGGTGAAAGAGTTTTATACAAAAAATGCCGGCAAGCCCTCGGCATTTTGAGCAGGCATCAGGTCTGGATAATCGAAGTGATTTTGCGCCTGCTGCGTTCCCGCAGTGAGCATTCACGCAACTGATCGGCCAGTTTTTCCAGGTCATCAATGCCATAGATGCCGATGACCGGCGAGCTGGCATCGGATGACCTGAGTCTGATACTGCTATAACCTGCCAGGCGCATGCCCAGAGGTTTATAGACATCAAAATGTTCTATCGTGAACAGTTCCACGCTTTCCATTAATTTGGACAATACGCCATGCTCTATCTTGATGCGCTGAGTCGTGATCTGGTAAGTGACTGAGATACTTTCCATCCAGTAATAAATAAAAGCAATACCGAGGGTGCAGATCACGGCCAGCCATTGCCAGGCGCTATAGATCACCGCCGGGTGTCCTGAATACAGAACATGTTCTGTCTCTGCCTCTTGATCAACCGCAGCCGTTTTCAGGTTGGAATTGCAGAAGCGGCATTTTAAGGCGCCAACTTTAATGGTTTCGCGGCATACCGGGCATGGCATGCTCTCTTCATTGTATTGCTCGCTCATTCATATCCTTGTTTATTGGGGACAACAGGGGGGCAGCACAGGGCGGCTGACGATAGCTTATTCTATTGCCTCAGGCCTGGGCATGCCGGATATGAATGCAAAAAAACGCAATTATTCTTCGTCTTCATAGGGCGTTGGTGCGCACTTATCCGTATATGGCGTTGGCAGTGATGCGGGCATGGCGGGAATATTGGTGCTTGGCAGCAATTCAGGTAGCGCCAGTACGCAATTCTGCGTGGGGTGGGCGACTTGCCCATTGATCATGGCATCGCCATGCCGCAAATGCCACAAAGCGTGCAGGCTCATTTCCTTAGTGTCGCGCCGGCCATCAGCATCCATGTCGAGTATGCTGCCTGGCGTGATATTCGGGTCTTTGAGGTCAGGCGCTCGCTCAGTGTCACCAGGTCTGACTAAGTTCGTACTTGCACTTGCTTGGCTGGAATTATTCATTTTGTCTGCGGCCTGCTTGGTCTGAAGGGGCGCAGACTGCCAGTTCAGCATTTGCGCAGCGTTTTCTTGCTTAACGCTGATTGCAACCGTGTGTCGGTCATCAGCATTTTCTTAAATTTATTGACTATTATTTAGTAATACTCGGCATATTTCAAGCAAGTTTTTAATTTCCATTCATTCTTTTTGCCGCTATTAGCTGATTATCCGCGGCCAAGAGGGGGCAATAATTAGAATTGTTTGTAAATATATTATTCTTGATTTTGTTACTTTTGTTTGTATAATCAGTGGCTTGATGTGAGCTTGTAGTGCTTGTGACGCCGAAAGGAGTATGGTGCCAGGGTTTCTGTCTGAGTGACGATGTCAGGTGCGCTATTCTCGTGAGCCTCGATTGGCTTTTTTTACTGTCGTATTTTCAAATGACTGAAAAGGTTGAGACTGATGTGGCGGCATGAACTTGATATGGTTTCTTCCCTTGCCACTGAAAGTGCGGTTGCTGCACTCGGTGATGTGGGGAAGATCATTTCGAATAATGCCGGTACACCAGACCCTTTAGTTTATTCAGGTTTGTCTTATGCGACAGATATGCTGCGTGTCGCCGGATTTGTGGCACCTACGGTATTTGCCAAAGAAATCCAGCACACATTTTCACAGGCCATATTAGGGACGCGGGAAGTGCGGGCTTTCAAGCGCGCGATGACAATTCTGAGCTCATATCTGAAGGATGCCATTCGCTTTGGTGCCGGGCCCACTCTGTATTTTTATGAAGAGGCATTATTGCTGTCGGATGTCTCTGGCCGTTTGCCACCTGCTTGCGGCAATTTCTTTGCCCCGTTTGTGTTTTGGGACATTGAAGATGGCCTGTGCAAGAGTGTGCAGCATGTCAGGCATGGTTTGTCGCGCGAAGCTTACCAGGCTGCTTTGCTGGCTTTCCTGCGCAATAAGGATGGTGCCGGCCTCAAGGTCTTTGTCCAGCTGTTTGCCAAAGTCGCAGAGACGAATGAGCATACTTGCAGCTACTCGCTGTGCAGGACACTGGCAGCTTTTTTTGCAGTGATCACCAGCAGTGATGCGTTTCTTAACCCGGATGAAATGCAATTGTTTTCCATGGTGGATACTGCGTTCTTCAAACAGTCAGACCCTGGGCATTTGCCCGAGCCTGGATTTATATCGCGCCTCTTGCATGTGATTGCAAAGTCAACAGCAGATGCACCCATGGTGCGCGAGATTCAGACTTATTTCAGGCTGGAGGGCTTGCTGTATGGAGCTGCTCTGGGGCGGCGTGAGTCTATTCGCGCCTGAGGCAGGTCCTGCGGGAGCTAGTTCGTGTTCAATTTTGGCGCTAATGACTTGGCATTTATTTAACGTTTATATAGGGGGGATGTATGGCATTGCCAGTCCTGGCCAGCATGGCCGCAAAATATGTAGGTCAAAAAGTGATGGAAAAAGGCGTGGAAAAACTCGCAGAGTCTGTCATGTCTTCCGGGGTGTTGAAAGAGGGGCTGGGCAAACTCGACAAGGGCGGCAAGATGGATATGCCATTCACGCCCTCAAAGATGCTGATGTCTTCAGTTACAGAACCGCCAGTCAAATCACTGGCGAAAGATGCTGCATTGTCGATGAAATAAGCCGGACGCTGGCAGGTCTCATGCGCTAGCTGCCTGATGTTGTATCAGGGTAGCAGCCTGCTTGTAAGTAAAATGAGGAAGGCAGATAATCTGTCTGCCGTGATTGCTTGCGTGCGCACCCGTCGCGGCTCATATCCTCTACCAAATTTGCCTGCTTGGCTTGCCTCATGAAAATTTCGGATCTTGTTTTATTCGTCAGAATCTGGTTGCTGATGGCAACGCTGTGGTTCTTTGCCGCCGCCATTGAACGTTTTACCTATCCCTTCAGGTATGAGGGCGAGATCGCGGCTGCCGAGGTGCTGAATCCCGTTGGCGATTGCAGGGGCTTGTCAGCAAAGACCAGGATAGCCTGGCGCCTGGCCGAAGACAAGAAAACGATAGAGTATAAATGCCCGGCATCGCGCCCCTGGCCATTTTATGCCACCAGTTCAAGCACAGAAATACCCAAGTCAGTAGCGCAGGCCATTGCCGATAGCAAGAAGAGTACAGTGAGCGCGAAAGAGCTCAGGCAAAAGTAGGTGGCAGCCAGATAAATGCCTGCACTTTTGCATTACATTTTTGGGGTGCTTCTGGCGGCGGCAGTTTGTTCAAGCTTTTGATTGATTAACTCAAACAGCTCAGGCTCTACCTTGGTCCAGTTATCGCCATTGAGTGTGCTGACAGTCGCATCATTCTTCTCGCTGGCATTCTGATAGGGGCCGATCACGCTGAACTGGGAATAGCCACCTGCTTCGCGGCGCAGTGTGAAAAAATCACCCTCTACGTCTTTGTAAGTGCGCTCGGCAAATTTCTCATCGCCGTCACTGCCGTAACCAAAGTCGATGACTTCCAGTTTGGCTGGCATGATGCCGCTGTCGATATTACGTTGGTGAGTTGCCGTGTCTTCACGCTGTTCAATGAAGTTGACTTGAAAGCTCCCACCCAACATGGCGCGCTTGGAAATTTCTGATAGGGCATCGGTGATCAAAGACGCCGCATTGACGTTCTCCAATGCGACTTCATGAATATCTACACTGATCTGATGTGCCGATTTATCACCATCGACACCAGGATTAATAGTGATAGCAACATTACCGAATTTTTCCAGTTTTTCAACTTCGGCACGAATTTTATTGTAGCGCTCGAAAATATCAGTGCTGATCAGGCAGGCACCAGTGACTGTGATGGCAAGCTCGGGCTTGATTTCAAGTATGCCTTTTTCGCGCAATATATTGGCGATTTCGACACGCGCATACATTTGAATTTGTTTGGGGTCTTCAAAGTAAAGTACCCCCGAAAGAACGCGGTCCTCTTCCGATTCGACATATTCAAAAATGCGGTCTAGTTGCTCTGGAGCGACAAATTCAGGATCAACTCCATTACGGCGAAGTACATCAAGAATATCTTCCTCCGTAAGATCGATAGTTGAGCCACTCATCTTTGTCCTCTTGCTTTCTTCAAGCAATTTTTTATTTTTAGCACGCGAGATATTACGAAATTAAAGTAGGAAAGTCAAACGCTGACCTTCCGGCTGCGGCACTACAGTATTTCAATTCCTGCCTCATTGCAGCCCGCAGTATCAGGTGATGCGAACACCTTGAACCACCTTGATTTCTTTGAACAAATATCTCTTATATCAAGCCGGATGAATGCAACATGTTTGTTTAACATGTCGAGTGCAAATGAGGGCGCTTTTCAGATTTTCAACTGGTAAAAGCGCAAGTTTATTATTTCCAAATCGAATTCAAACGTAAGCGCAATTTCACATCAAAAAACGCTTGCTGAGCAGTTTCGTTGACACCGCGAAATGCATAATGCACGTAGGCGACTTTTTTATTAGGCACATTGTCGGGCATATGTGGGGACTTGGCATAAACCTTGTGACCGTCTTACAAAATGTAACACAATGACGTCTGATATTTGCCGCAAAGGCCATAACATGACTCAAAAGTGATCCGGATAATGCCTGCTTGGCTACTTGTATCTACATGCCAAAGTCAAAAATGCAAATGCCTGCGGTGAAGTTGAATACGTAGCTGGATATCTGCTTGAAGATCTTAAAAGTCAGATTGTTGTTAAGTGTGTATGTGATTCGTGGGGCGGGGCTTAATTCAGAATATACTAGAACCCATTTCGTCCATGCTCACTAAATGAGTTCCGTTTCGTAATCATTGTTTTTGTCGAGGAAGTCTGTAATTGAAATCAAGTAAAACTGTGCCAGAGAAAATAGCGAAAGTGACAGCACGACGCAAGTCACCTGCCAAGGAGGTGGTGGTGGATGAAGTGTTTCCCGAGCTTATGATAGTCGGCACCAATATCGCAAAAAATAAAAGTTACTACCTGGCACAAAAAGCGCTGATACAACGTGTGGCACACGGCGTATATATACCTACTGACAAGATGGCAGATGGCAAGGCTATCCTGATGCGGCATGCGATACGCCTGGCCAGCCTGCATTTCAAGAATGCGACGGGGCTATGCTATTCAAGCGCGTTCACACTGGAAGCGATCAAGTCTGAATCGGGACCGCCCCTGGTGTTTGTTGCAGGTGAGTACTCTTATGGTCTGGAGCTGGGTGAGGGCGATATTAAACTGATGTTGGTGCAGTCCCTGCACCCACCGTATGAAATGCTCAAGACCAATGGTGGTTATGAGTTTTACGAAGACAAGATATGTTCCGACCCCATCGGTGAATTTGTCGTCAAAGTGCCGCGGCCTGAACTTTTGGTATTGCACAATTTTGAGCGTGTTAAAGAGTGGTCAGAAAAAAAGATTGCCAGTGGGAATTTAAAGAAGTTTGTTAACTGGATAGTTGATGCCAGATATGGCGGTTCCATCCCTGCTTTTTCAGCAAATTTTGCTGAACTGGCGATCAAATGCAATCGCCTGGAAGAGCATGATCACGCCGTCACGGCCCTGCTTGCAGAAGGTTTTTCGATGTCTGAAAGGTACTTGCGGAAAATCGTTTGACTTTTGATTTTCATTCGCCTAAACTTTGCCTCATATATGGGGGTGGTGCTGCTGCCTGCGCCACAAAATGCGAATTTAAAAGTTGATGATTGCTTTGTGCCGCTTTTGCGCGGAATGCCAGCGCGATTGAATGGCTGGCAATCAACTGGACAGGGATGTTTTGCCAGATAGCCTGCCCGGTGTGGCAGGTTGTATCAAAGCATCCTGAGTCTGCATTCTTCCGGCCTGCTGCCAGTCTGATCTGGTCATGCAGAAAGCTGGTGCATACAATCGCATATATCTGTATTGAACAGTAAAGCAGCCAATGGCTGCTTTTTTATTGACTTGCGTAGAGTGTTTGCTGTGAAACTGGAATCGAATCTGCACACTGGTGAAGTGGCTGTGGCTATAAAGCCTGCAGAAAAGATTGTCCTGCAAAAAGCAGTGCAACTGTGTGTGCAATATTTGCTGGATGTGCAGATGGTTTTGGATGCAGAAGTGGTTGCGCCATTTTGCTTTCACAACTGCATGATTTTTTTATCAAGACCAGCCGGGCAATTGCAGGTAGATGTCGCCGTGTCTGAAGCAGTTGTGTTGGACTATGACATCAAATCCCTGCATCTGAACACCCGCTATGTCATGAATGAAATGATAGTCAGGGCGGTTGGCATGTATGGCTCGGATGGACAGCAGGCATTCGCGATGTCTTTCCTGTTTCGCGATGGCTGCGGTCTGGTCAAGCTGGAGCAGTCGGGTGGCTACGCGGTGAATTTAATAGAACGTGTGCCGGTATCGCTGGATTATCAAGTCGGATTCGCTGTATAGAGGAGTGACAGGTGAAAGTTTTTTCTACGGTGGTAGTGATGGCAGCGCTGACAGTGTCGGGGTGCGCCACGCGGCAAACAACAGCGCAGTATCGTGAAGTTATTCCAGAAAACAATTTCAAGGGCATAGTCGAATTGCCGGCAAAGTCGCCTTCACCTTTCATGCGGGACATGAAGCTCGAACCTGCTCAAGCTGCAGACCATGCCAAAGCAGACCCCGTGACCATGAATTACACCTGGTTTTATGAACGTGGCCAGACCCTGGGGCAACATGTGGATGCCTGGGCGCATCGTTATGCTTTTCGCTTTGAGTCCCGCATTCCGCTGGGTTGGGACCCTTACGTGCAATCTGATGGCAGCTTTGTTGGCAATCTGTATGCCGCCATGGAAGACCTGGCTTATTTTTCCGATGAGGGAAGAAATAATTTCCACCAATATCGCGACACCAAGCGCTTGCGTACAAAAAGCGTGCAGATTACGGTATTTGAAAAAGAGCGTTATATCCGCATAGAGCTCAGAGATGCGATGGCCGAGGCTGCTGAAGCGCAACGTGATGAGCAAGAGCGTATCGCAGCAGAAAAAGCGGCAGGCAAGACCGCCTTCGCTGACTATTTCCGTTCAGGTAAATAAAGCCCATGGTTTACGCAGCTACTTCTTTCTTTATCCTGGGTCTGTTGATGCTGGCAACGCGCATGTACGCACCTGCGAGTGCTGGCAAGCCCCGAGCCTTGCACTATACGGGTGTTGCAGCTTTGTTGCTGATCGTGCTTTCTTGCGCCGTGGCTGCTTATACCGGCATGGCTGGTAAGAGTAATGGCAATGGCGCCAAAAGTGATGAGATTGCGGCAACGGTAAGTGGTGACTTTGGTTTGTCCGGTAATTCTCAGTCCACGACTGCTGCACCGGCTTTGGACATGTCCAGGCCTATGGATGCTCCTCAGGGGCAGTCAGGTGCTAACACTGCGGTGGCGCCAGTGGCCAATGGGCAAAATTCTTTTGGTCAAAAAGATGCGGGTAGCGGTGCTCCTTCTGTGTTTTCGATGGCACAGGCCAGCCAGATTTGTGCGGGTTTTTCTGAGGTTGCCATGGGTGCATTACTGGCCGGGTCACGTGGCGAGCCTTTTCCTCCATATGAAGAAAAAGCCAGGCAGTTGAGTGAACAGGTTATGCGCCTGCCCTTTGTGCGTGAGGCAGGCAGCAAGTCCATGCAGCACATCAGCACTTTGTTTGGTACCTTGATTGAAGACCAGTATTACATTTCTCCGCAAAACCGGGCAGTACAACTGGGCCTGATAGGTAAGGTCGATAAAAAACTGGCGCTGGATGCCATGAACCAGGTCTGCGAACTGAAAATTCTGGAGATACGTGCCAAATGAATGCCGTAGCCATGAGCGCAGCAGACAACATCAATGCGCTGCCTGTATTGCGTCAGACCATGGAGTCTTTGCTCGCGCCGCAATATATTTTCTTTGCCAATAACGCCGATGGACGTGTCCATGATGGCATTGTCTATGGTCATAGTGAGAATGAGTGGATATATGGTGAAGAGGGTTTGTTCCCCGCCATGTTATACCTGGCAGAGCGGCACTATAAAGATACTTTTTTTGAGGGTGATTATGCTGTGGCACCTGTAGAGGGTACGCTGGCACCGGGTTTTGGCATTGACTGGATTCCTGATCCCAGTTTCCAGAGCCGCACGGGGTATCGCGCCCAGTTGTCAGATGCAGGTTTGCAGGTTTCACCTAGCGTCATTTTATTGTTTGTACATGACGCCATCGAACGCATGCATCAGTACAGCTACCGGAAAGTGAAAGACTGGCGCTTTGAGATAGATGACGGACGTTTGCTGGAGGAACTTGAAGAAAAAAAGATCGTCAATGCCAATGGCTTGCTGGACTTGTTCCAGATGGTGCTTACCCCCATGCCAGAGCCTGAATCTGAAAATACTTAATCGCTGCTGCTCGTGGAGTTCCAATGACGGAAAAAAAAGAAGCATCGCCACTCAGGCGCAAACTTGTTCCTTCAGGTGATGCGCAGAAAGCGGTCGGTATTACCCGCAGTGCATTCAAGCGTTTGTTTACCAGCGCACGTTCGGAGCGGGAAGAAAGTTTTAATGAGGCTCAGGAACGTCTGGGCTGGACCGAGGATGATATTGCGGGATTCCTTGATTACAGGAAAAAAGAAACGACTATTTATGCATTGCTGACAGCAGTCGCTTTCCTGTTTGCCTGCGCCTCTCCGTATTCAGAAAATCCATTGACGCATTTGGTAACTTCCCTGGCGGTCATGCTGATGATAGGCACGCGATGGCTGGTGGCTCATTTTCGCCTGACCCAGATACGGCATCGGGCGCTGTTTTCATTTGCTGAGTACCTGGGAATATTGTTTCCCTTCCTGTCTGAAAGTGTCAAGGATATCAGTGCGGGTTTGAGTGAAAAAACAGAAACAGATGCAGGCAGGCGCGCAGAAGAGTCTTCCAAGGTCATCGATCTGAACAAGAACCACAATAATCATTGAGGACCAGTTCGTGGATGCCTATATTGCGCCCGTGGATACCAGCTCGGAACCAGCCTTTTATTCCTGTGTTAAAGGCGCCTCTGAGTATTACAAGGTGCCGTCCATGGCATTGCTGGCAATTTACGCCCAGGAGCGTGGTTCGTCGGTGCGCACTTCAGGTAATGCAAACCGTACTCAGGATTACGGCCGTTTTCAGATTAATGATGCGAGCTGGAGGCAGTATCTGTCTGAGCATCGCATACCATTGAACCGGGTGCTGAAAGATAATTGCCTGAACGCCTATGTAGGAGCAAATATTTTCAAGCTCAGGTATCTCGCCTGCAAATCGGATGTGTGGTGTGCAATAGGTTTATATCATTCGGCGAATGAGCCTTACCGCTCGGCTTATGTAGGTAATGTGTATAAAAAATATCAGGCAATTCAACGAGACACAGAATTTTTGAACTGGTTCCGGTCGCTGGCTTTGTATGATGCCAGCAAAGGCAGATGGGAATATTTAATCGCAGGAGCAGGGCATGCCGCCACCACAAGCAGGTAATTCCGGTAACGACACTTCCAACGAAGGCCTGTGGGCCATGCTGCTGTTTGCCGCAGGTGTGCTGATACTCTGGTTTGTCGGCAAGGGTTTCATTGTCGGCGCAGTTTTCCTGTTCCGTTCTTACGTGACCGGGCCGTTGATAGGCCTGTTTGATGCTGATGTGCGTTCAGCAGTCGACTGGATGGGCAGCGTGTCTTATGGCAATGTGGAATATAACGAATTTGCTGCAAACGGTGAATTAATAGGCAAATATACCAAAATACCAGCCATGCTTTTATGTGTCGCCATGGGTGTCTATATTTTCTTCAAGCATCCATCGCAGAAATTCAAACGTCGCTGGGATATGTTCAGCCTGGCAAAAAAAGAAGTGACATTGTGGCCTTGCATTACACCAGTGCTGGACGCTAATCTCCTGAAGGTACCGGTTGAAAGCGGCCGCTGGGCCTGGAGCACGACTCCCAAGGAGTGGGTAGAGAAAAACCAGTTGTGGGAAATCTATCAAGAAATTTCGCCTGTCAGCGGTTTGCCCGTCGATAAGCGCCGTCTTGACCGCGCTACTGCAGAGGTCGCATTGATCAGGCAACTCGGGCCAAAATTTGTATCGTTCAATGACTTGCCGCCATATCTTAAAGCTTTGCTGGGCTCCTTCATGGCCAAGATCAGTGGTGACAAAAAAACCGCGCTGAAGATATTGAATCAATTATCAGCATCCAGCACGGCAGCCGGTGTCGCCAGCAATGATCTGTCAGCCAAACTGGCGCTGGAAAAATTCGATACCGAACTGGGCCTGTCCTGTTTTGAAAAATATAAAAATACCGATGCCATCGTAAAGATACTCTCGCGCCATGCCTATATGGCGACTGCCATGCTGGCCCTGCTGGATAAGGCGCGTACTAGTGGTGTGGTGGCCTCGGCTGAATTCTTATGGCTCAAGCCGGTCAATCGTACGCTGTTCTATATGTTCAACGCCCTGGGACGCAGGACCTGCTGGATGGAATCCGCCGGCATATTTGCCCATTACCAGGCTGAACTGCAGGCAGGTAACAAAGTAATGCGGCCCTATGTCAAGACAGCACTGGACGGCCTGGAGTCTTATCTGGATGAATACCTCGATACCTACGGCAGCCAGCTGTGATGGCTTTTGAATTCAATATGATTTTATTTAGGAAAACGCAATGTTACAGAATCTGATTAATCGCTTTGAAAGCTATCAGGCTATACAGGTCAACAAGAACTTCAATTCCCATGAATTGACTGTGCTTGGGAAAATCTTGCTGGAAGGTGCGCGCGAAGTTGAAGTGGCCAATGTCATACGCTTCCCGTCCATAGAACAGGGCTTTTCGATATTTTCCATAGAAAGCGGTTCTACCCTGTCGCCGCAGCCAGCGCTGGGAGCTGTCAGTGAATCCGATGCAGCGCCAGCTCCGGCGCCTGCGGTCCAGCCTGACCGCGTTCTGCCGAGACTGACAAGTGGCCTGATCAGTGATTTGAAGAATGATGCCTACCACCTCATCGTCAGGCAGGGTAATGGGCTGGAACATGGCATGGTGCTGGCCTCTTTCACGAACATGCAAAGTGCAGGTCTTGCCTTGCGCAAACTGGCAAAACTGAATGCCAGGAAAACCCGGTTCTGGAAAATTCTCGGCGTACTTATCGTCTTGTATTTGCTGCTGACCATTCCCATGATCAAGCGCCCACCACAAAAATCCCTGGATGAAATCACCACCAGCATGGAAATGCGCAATCCGGAAGTCGCAAGGCAAATGGAAAACATCAACCGTAGCCGCACTGTCGGCAGTGAGCTCATGGCCCAGCCGCAGCAAACCATGCCCGCGCAGCCTGATCCATCCTTGATGCTCGGTGGCCCGGGTGCAGCGATGGAACCTGCAGCAACTGTACCAACAGCACCAGCGCCGGGCGCAGCAGCCAGGCCTGAGCAGAGCCAGGGTAATTTCGGCTTTTAATGGCAACCCTGGTGCACGAGTGAAAAGGGCAGGTGTGTGACAGATGCGCCACCCTTGTAGTTACTGGCAGATGTTATCGACATAATTGAGTATTGAGGGAAGTATGGCCCAACCACAACAGGCAGGTCTTGAGCCGGAAAATGAGGTCAAGGCCCATCACAGACGTCGTGATACGCGTCCGCAGTTACAAAGAATAAAAGAAGATATTCTTTTCAAGCCGGAAGCTGCCAGCATATTGATGTTTGTGATTGGCGCCGCCGCCATGATCTCGCCTACCTGGCATGAATACATTCTTGTATTCGGCATCCTGCTATTCCTGTATATACGCTCCAGCTTCAAGCATTACAGCCTGCCTTTCCGTATGCCCATGTCCACGGACTATGACGCTGCTGCGAACGATGGCAAGGGCCGCTCAGGTATTATTGATCCTGAAGAAATTAATCCAGCAACCGACAAGCCAACCTGGGCCAAAGGCATTTCGCATTTTGGTAACCGCAAAAAAGACGATGCCGAACTCTGGTTCAATAATGATGACCTGCGCACTCACATCCTGATCTTTGGTTCTACCGGTAGTGGTAAAACCGTGGCCCTCGTGTCCATGGCTTATAACGCTCTGATGCAGGGTTCAGGCTTTATCTTCGTCGATGGTAAGGGCGATGCGAGCCTGTTTGCCACGATCTTTTCCATGAGCCGTGCGATGGGCAGGGAAGATGATTTCCTCATCATCAATTTTGGTACCGGCTCACGTGATATTGAAGGCCCGCAACTGACCAAGTTATCGAATACCATCAATCCATTTGCTTTTGGTGCATCGGATGCGCTGACACAATTGCTGGTTGGTCTGATGGGTGATTCTGGTGGCAGCGGCGATATGTGGAAGGGCCGCGCAATTTCCTTGCTGACCGGTTTGATGATTGCGCTGGTATCCCTGCGCGATGCGGGCCGTATCTTGCTGGACGTCGAAGTCATACGTGACTTCATGCAATTGAAATACATCGTCGCCTTATCGAATGGCAAGAACCCTATCGATGGCACACCCATTAAATTGTCTGACCGTGCCCAGGCTGCCATCAAGGCTTACCTGAGTTCCCTGCCTGGCTTTGTAGAAAAGAAAGGTGCTGACCAGTCAGCTACGACGCTGGAACAGCATGGCTATCTGCAAATGCAATTTACCCGTGTGCTGGGTTCCTTGTCAGACACGCTGGGTCATATCTTTAAAACCAATCTCGGTGAAGTCGATCTGTACGACGTCGTCGTCAATCGCCGCATCCTGGTGGTCTTGCTGCCAGCACTGGAAAAATCTCAGGACGAGCTCGCCAATCTGGGTAAAGTCGTCATCATGAGTCTGAAAAACATGATGGCTGCAACTCTTGGTGCGCAGATGGAAGGCAGCAAGATGGAAGTGCTGGACAACCGGCCTACCAATGCACCGTCGCCGTTCGTGACGATACTTGATGAATATGGCGCCTACGCCGTGCCCGGTGTTGCCGTCATGCCTGCACAGGCGCGTAGCCTTGGTTTCAGCATGGTATTCGCCAGCCAGGATATGCCTGGCTTTGAAAAGGCGTCGAAAGAAGATGCCGCCTCCATCGCCGCCAACTGCAATATCAAGATCTTCATGAAGCTGGAAGATGCCGAGCGTACGTATGAAATTTTTGAAAAGTCCGTAGGCATGGCTGATGTCATGGTCATGGGCGGTATGCAAGCCAGCACCAACGGCATGTCCACCAACTATATGGACAATATGAATGCCACTATGGAGCAGCGTTCACGTGGCTCTCTGCAAGACTTGAAAGAACAGACGCCGGGTGAGGCACATATCCTCTTCAAGTCCAGGATTATCCGTGCCCGCATGTTCTCATGCGGCATGGTCGATGAACGGAATCTCTTGACCAAATACAGGCTGAATCACTTCATCAAAGTCAAACCACCTGCCTATGGCGAAATGGCAGAATGGGATTTGTCGCCGGAAGCATTGAAAAAGAAAGCTGATGCAGCGAAGGCACAGGCAGAGAAAGACGTAGCGGCTGAGAAAGAAGTGGTAGTTGCAGAAGCAGCTCCTGTCATCGCCAAGGCGACGCCCGCCGCTGACAGTGCGCCCGCCGCTGTCCAGCCCGCAAGCCATGCCGCTCCGGTAAAAAAAGAAAGCGAGGCCGCGTCAGCAACACAGGAAACAGGTGTCAGGGAGCGCACCGCACGTACCCTGTTTGGCAAACGATCCGGCCAGAAAAAAGCAGCGGAACAGGAATTTGATGGAGCCTTGATCAGCATCTTTGGCCGCAGCAATGATAGCCTTGACGACGCCAGCAAGGCAGTGGTCACCCCGTGGGCCGCAGATATACAGGCCAGCATGCACGAACAACTGGCACCTGCAAATGCGTATGAAACAGGCTGGCAAACCGCAACCACCCTGAGTGACTTGTATGCCATGGAAGAGAAATATGGCAAGGCCAGGCAGACGCAGATATTGATAGATCAGCAGCATACCCATGCGGCTCTGGTGGCAATGGACAGGCTGTTTGGTGTGAATGCCTCGAAGGCACAAAATGATGCCGCGCATGTCATCAATGCCATTTTCGCCAATGCTTCTTATGCCTGCCAGCCGACACCGGCAAAGCGCAGCGGCAAAACTAGCCTGATAGAAGCATTCAGCAAGAAATACGCTGCCAAGTAATGACGCACATGAACAAACTGCCAGTTCACCTGGAAACCAGCACAGCGCAAGCACCCAGGCGTGATTTCCTGGCCAAGTCCTTTGCTGTTGCGGCGGGGCTGATCTTGCCTGCCACAGCGGGTGCTACCAATGGTGCAGCTGGACAGTTGTTCAGGCCGGATTTTTACTACCCAGAGAAGTCTGGCGAAGGTCGCATATTACGCCGGATTTATCTGACGCGCGAAGCCTCGAAGTGGCATGCGGCTGAACGTGCGGACTTTTTGCTGTGGGGTAAGGATGGCCGTATCGATGCCGAGGGTTACAAGCGCCTATGCTGGTTTTTACGGGATGTAAGGAGTAGCAGAGTCGTTCAGGTGGATATGCGCCTGGCAGCGCTGATTACGGCGGTGCAGAGCCATTTCTGGTTTAACCAGGGCATACACGGTTATTACCACCTGACCTCTGGCTATCGCTCCTGGGTCACGAATGACCAGACCGAAGGCGCAGCAGCAGATTCTGGCCATGTGTATGCCGGCGCTGCTGATGGCTGGCTCGATGGTGTCAGCGTGGAAGATCTCGCCGGTGCAGCTCTCAGCCTCAGGGCTGGCGGTGTTGGCTTATATAAAAAACGTGGGTTTGTTCACACTGACGTAGTGGGAAAACCGAATTTATGGAAGGCATGATGTAATGCAAAAGAAACGCTTGGTAAAAAGTATACTCATGGCGCTGGGTGTGTCGCTTTCCCTGTCTGCAATGGCAGCAACAGACTGGAAGAAAATCATGACGGCGCGTGGCAACAAGGTCGTCAAGGAATTTTCTTCACCTTCCGGGTTCCGTGGTCTGGTAGTAGAAGCTGGCGGTGCTGAAAAAACATTCTATGTGACTGAAAACGGCGACTATCTTTTTTCGGGCGAGCTGTTTGGTGAAGACGGGCAGCCCCTGTCGCAAAAAAGTGTTGCTCCAAAGTCGGTACCTGACTGGAACCGCATCATGCAGGGCAAGGGCAATAATATCGTCAAAGAATTCCGTTCTTCATCCGGCTTCAAGGGCCTGGTGGTAGAGCGTAATGGCAGCAAGAAAATATTCTATGTCACTGCCAATGGCAAATTCCTGGCGGCTGGCGAGGTGTTTAACTCTTCTGGTGGCTCCATCACCAAAATAGAGCTGGCTGAACAGGCAGGCATCGCCCAGGCCGCGCCTGCTGCACCCCCGGGATTGGCACCAACGCTGGCGAGCGAAGTCGATAAGACTGTCTCTGAGCAAAGTAAGATGCTTGCCAGTATCCGTGAGTTGGAAACTGTTCCTACCGAATTCAAGAACAAGGTCTTTGCCGCAGCAGAAAAATCTACCGCATGGGTAGAAGAGGGCAGTGGTAACAATATTGTCTACGTGATCTTTGACCCTATCTGCCCGCATTGCCATAAAACCTGGGAAATGTTGCGGCCTTATGTGCAGCGCGGTCTCTTGCGCGTACGCTGGATACCCGTCATTTCATTGAGCGGTAATAATATGCAAAGCCCATCTGCGCAGATGGCAGCCTATTTCTTGTTGAACCGCGGTGAAACCGATATCGTCGAAAAAATGTTCAGAAAAACCATCAAGTCGGTCGCGCCAGATGACAAGATGGCGCGGTCTTTGTCACAGAATCTGTTGTTCTTGCGCGATACCAAATTTAGAGGAACTCCTCTGCTGATTTATCAGCGTGGCGGTGAACGCAATGCTTTCATTGTCCCTGAGCAACCTGAAGTCGATCAGATAGAACGCATGATCAGAAAAAATTGAAACCAAATGTTTCCTGACTCTAATGCTGACGGAAATTTGAGGAGCTAATCTACATACTTGAGTAGGTATTCAGTGTACAAACCGATGGCAAACAAGCTGACAGAGATGCCATGCAACTAGTGGCAACGTCGGCCTGATTTCTGTTGCAACGATGGTTAAAACTGCTGCTGCTTCATAGCGGCATCTCAAGCATTATCTCAAGTATCTCAACAAAGGTCGGCGGCGTCAGCAAGTGGTATGGTACCTTGTTATTTATGTATTTTATTTTTTGTCAAGGGTGCTTGCAAATAGAAACAAAAGCAAAACCAGTTTGGACCTCATGCTATAGGCTGAATATGGTCGCTAGGTTAAGATATGTGGCTTAAATGCTTGCCAAGATTCATGAATAGTTATTATTAATCTACGGCAATTCCTGTCTTTTTAAGCTAAATTTAAATAAGCAAGTCAGCATTTTTCATCATGTGGACATTCTTCTCTGCAACAATGAAGGGCCCATGGAAATGAAGACAGCAAGTAAAAAAGACGGTGTGAGGTAGAAATGGTGTACTTTTGGATTTTGGTGGTCGTATTACTTTGTCTTGTTGTATATGCCTTTGATCAGCAATCTGAACTTGATCCTGAGACGGCCAGACCGCGCAAATTGTTCGTACGCATAGTTGTCTGGTGCTTGCGTTCCTTACGCCAGTTGGGCCGGAACATCGTACATGGATTCAAGACGGATGTAGCGGGTTGGCGCTCTGGTGCCAGGTTCAAGAAACAGACTCAGCAAAACCCGGAACATAAAGATTGATAAGTGCGTTTTAGTTTGGAGCATTCAGTGAACGAAATCATGAATGAGGACTTGAAATCTTCAGAACCCTCAGCCCAGCCACTGACCAGATGGGCGGACCTGACGATGCACACCTTGCGTATGGTAGTGGCCTATGACCCTGATACGCAAAGCAAGCGCTTATGCCTGCTTGGCCCCTTGTCACTGGCGCAGCGTCGGGTACTGGCACGTGAAGATTTTTATGAAGAGCAAGGACTACTGTTCAGGGATGAATTGAACTTTGGCCTGACGCAGCTGGCTGCTATATTTCCATATGTCCGGGTAGTCAATAAGCAGGCCAGTGAAATAGGCGTGCTCGTCAGTGAATTGCCTGCCCTGCAGCAGGAATTGAAAAAAATGGCGGCTCTGCGTCCAACTATCGTCACTACTGCTTCAAGCGCAGAAAATCTGTTGCAAGTGCCCGTGAGCCGTCCAGTGCTGTCTATCGAGCCTGTCCCCTTTTCCAGCCGCTTTTCCAGTGTCCGTAGCTATCTTGGTCACGCTGAATTCAATCGTCTTAAAAAAGCGGTTTTTGTACGTGCCGGTTATCGTTGTGAGATTTGCCTGGAAAATGGTTTTGAGCAAGGTCATCAGCATCCTGTTGAGTGCCATGAAGTGTTTGAATATGATGAGCTCAAGGGCACGCAAAAAATCACGGCGTTGATGAGCTTGTGTCCACGTTGCCACTCGGTTAAAAATATAGAGCTGAGCCGGGCAAAAAGTGATGATGAGTTTGAAGCCGCCATGACGCAATTAGCCAGGATCAATGGCTGGAGCAAGCCGCAGGCGCAGACTTATTACCAGCATGCCTTGCATGTGTGGAAAGAACGGTCTAAAAAATCATGGGAATTGAATCTGGATATGCTTGATGGCACAGGGTTGCAGTTTCCAGGGGAGGATGGTCAGACGGTAAAGCGCCCAAAGCGCGGTCGTGAAGTAGGGTCCAAACTGCCGTTCCTGTCCCAATTGCCATTGAATAGCATGAAGCTGTTTTCAACGGCTGGTATGCCGGGTGAGGCTTGAACTAAAAGATAGTTGTGAATTGATATAATAAAAAATGGCCTGTCTGAAAAGACAGGCCATTTTTTTTGACTCCACGAATTAGTTGCATCATGTTGTCGATATAATTCAAACGGAAAACCATAGCTGAAAAAATAAACCGGGCCCTGTTTTCTGATGCCTGGCAAGTTCTGGTCATTCGATTTGGTCACGGGATTCGCGACACAGCAGTTGATCAGGTCTCAAGTGCAGGCAAGATAGTGAAAACTGGGGTGTCTTCCACTCCGCCAGCCGGTGGTGGAATGGATGACACCTTCATGATCAAGGATCAGGCTGGGGTTTTCTTTGCCGCCGCAACTACTGCGCCGCGTTTTGCTCCAATACCCGTTCCTATTTCGCTTGTTTTTGAACCTGCAGCTTCAGCACCTTGATGGATGCTGTTCGCAGTATTATGGGCCTGAGATCCAACTGAATCACTGCCACCTATCCAGCGCATGATATTGTCAGGGCCAGTATTGATAATACCAAACACGGTCATAATCATTTTGGTGGTTATGCCTGAATACAAGATCAAGGTGCCCAGCAAAGTCATGATACCTACCATGGAACCTTCCGTCATATTCGAGATGGATTGAAAGAAACCCTGATTGACGAAATTCATGATGGGTTTGATCAGCAGCATGGCGGCAAACAGGAAGATCACCATCAAAGCCGGACGTATCAATATGGAAAGTACAAACATGTAGCCTGGCGAGCCACGGCCAGCAATATCATGTCCTTCCGGGTGCATGTGGGCAATCGCCCAGATCGGTGCAGCAATAACTGCTTCGACAAAAGAGATAAGCCACCAGGCAACACCAGAAACCCAGAATACATAAGGAAGCATGGGCAGGATAATACCGAGGAACATGCCTAGACTCAGCATGAGTCCGCTCAGAGCGGCCAGGATGATGGACAAGGTGCTGGTCTCTTCCAGTTTCTTGTTGAATAAAGCACCGGATCCTTCCACCAGCATAGCCTCCCCTGCAAGAATTGTGGTGTCTCCAATTGCCTTTAATTGTACGAGCGGGTCCATGCCATTTTTTCCGATTTCACCTACCATCGCAAATTTCAGGACACCAGTTGAAATGCCATCGGTCAAGGCGTGCCAGGTCTTCCTGATATCCTTGTAGTCAAATTTGGCTGGAGTGTCGCTTTCTATCTTGGTGGCGAGGTCATTCGTGCCAATAATGGTTTGCTGCAGATTGTTCAGGAAAACTGAGAAAGCAGAGTTTTGACCGTCATTTTGCATACCTGCGATGTTAGGTATCGTATAGGCAGTAGAGATTGCACCATTGATGGCATTTTGCGCAGCGTTGTTCAGGTTACCTATCTTCATATAGAAGGAGCCTGCGTGCAACCAGCCGCCATTTTTCATTTGGTCACCCATTTTCAACATCCACAATTCTTGAGGAGTCCCACCCTGAAAAAGGGTAGCCTTCATGTTTTCCCGCACTTTTGTTACCAGGTCCTTTTCATATTGGAGCTGTATGTTTGCCAGTGTATTTTCATATATCCCCCCCGGCAGCATCAATTTCTTGGATGCATCGGTTGCCTCCAGTAAATCGATTGCCATATCTTTCAGGGTCGAGCTGTTGAGCATGTCAGTAATAATCTTCCCATGCTCAACGCGCATGATATCTTCAAATTCTTTCTTATGAGACGGTTTGAAGAGTTCGACGCTATCGATACCAGCAAAATTGAAGTCTGAAAATGGCTGGGCCGTTGTATCCGCGAGTATCTTGGTACAGCCTTCTTGTGTAGAAAATAAGTTGTCACAACCTACCAGGCTGGTAGAGGCATTTTTTAACTTGCTCCAAGTGCTGGAAGCACTCCATTGTATAGAGCCACAAAAACCAGCACTACCCGCGTCTTGAGATCCTGCGGCGGCGTAGATTATTTTTCCATCAGATGGCGATGGCGTGATTTCCATGCCGTATTTATGGCCAGCTTCCCTGCATGCCACCATCAGGAACGCTTGTTTCGCGGTCTTGTTAGGCGCAAGAAACGGCTGTGTAATAAAAACCTGCTTGGCGATGGTGGAATATGCCGTGGTCCAAATGCTGCTGCCCAGGCCAACTGCCTGTATACCCGACCAGATCAGTACAACTTGCAAAAAGGAGTAGCCAGCAATTGTTGGCAATAACATGGCCATACCCGCAGCGGTTCGCAGGGGGACCATCATGGTGTCCCATTTTTTGCCCAGCCATTCACCATCCTTGGCGGTATGGACCGCGCCACCGATGTAAGTGTAAGCCATGATTATCATGCCGATGACCAGGACACCTGCATTCATCTTGCTTAACAGGCTTGAAAGAATGTGATTGTTATTATCGGCGATGGTGCCTTCATAAATTTTCAGAACGACATCACCAAAGACAACCCGCAATATTTGTACTGAATAGTCGTTTTGTTGGCCCTCGGGCACCCAGAAATTTCCCGCATGCGCTCCGGTTGCCACCAAGGTAGCGGCCAGTGCCAGCAAGATATAAATATTGAGTTTTTTGCTTGTACGCATGGGTATCTCTTTAATGGCTGAATGCTGTTTGGTAAAGTCCGCTGTCTGCTATAACAGTGTTCTGATTCAATCCGGTTTTGCTGACACTGATTAAATCGGTGTAATACGTTTCTTCTTGCGCATCGTGCCAGTGGCCATATCCGGTCGCCCGGTAGGCAGGGTAATGGCGGGTGTCAGATCCATACCCTGGCTGAAGGCTCTCTCGTGATAGCGGTTTTCGTTTTCGTTGACTACTTTTTCACTTGGCTTCTTGTGCAGCTTCCGGCCTGGATTCCTGGGGTCATCATTCGCATCAAGTACTAATACCGGTTTTGCTGTCGGCACCCCATTGAGTGTCAGATGCGGCTGGTTTAACGGAATGGCATTTGCATTATTCGTATTTGGCTGGTTGTACAACTCTGCAGCCATATCTGCGGCATGCAGGGCGTGCGCCACCAGTACACCGGCTACCGGACCCAGCATGATGTCGGCAACATGATGGGCTGCCTCTATCATTTTATGTTTTTGCAAATGATCGCCAAATTCATCCGTTGCCTCGCTTTCGGATGTTGTTGAATTTGCATTTCTTAATGTTGACTTATTGTCCAAATTCACCGCCATTAAGTTTTTTACTTTCACTTTTTCAATTATTAATGATAACCTGATGGTAAAAACTCGACAAGTAAAATAATATTTTTAAAAAACTTATTACTTATAAAGGTTTTTTGAAATAAAGTAAAAAGAACAAGGGTATTTTCTTTAAATAATTCTGTAGTTATAATGCGTCAATGTTGTATTTTCTGGCATGGATAATATATGGTTGATCTAACAAGTGAAGGCTTGCAAACGTACTGGAGCGAGGTGTCGCCCGGTGCGGCGTATATTATTGGTGCGATGGATGCGACCGAGGATTGGGTGCTGGACAGCGGCGCATCCCTGGATGATGAACTGGCTGCACTGGTGGCATCCATGCCGGCCATGCTGGCTCAGGCTGTGCGGTCCGGGCAAAAGGCCGCCTTCATTAACGACTTGTTGGTTGTGCTCGCGTATCTGCATTCATCAATGGCCTTGCGTCTGGTGTATTGGCTAGAAACCGGATTTCCTGAAATTGAATTTAATTTCCTGCAAGAGGCGCAGAGCCTGTATGAACAGGGGGGCGTGACAGCTATCGACCGGGTTGCTTTCAAACTCATGATGGATAGATTGCGCTTCGCCAGGAAGACAGCCTTGCTGCAAACGGTATTTGCACCAGAGCGGCTGGCTGCTGTAAAGACTGCCATTGAACAGGGCGCACGGGTGGCTTGATGAAATTGATTTCTGAAAAATTACTGCGGCGGGTCTGGTTTGCAATGATGACATTGCTGGCATTGTCGACGCTCATGCCAGGTATCAGCGCTGCTGACAGCATGTCCGGCGTAGGTGACCTGACCATTACCACGCTGGATACAAGTGCACAAAAAACCTTGGAACTGAGCGGAGCAGTGGGGGCAAACCAGACAGATCTGGCAGCGATTGATCCCTGTGCCACGAAAGCAAAAGATGCTCTGACAGCAGGACAGCAGCATATGGCACGTGCCATGACGTACAGTGATCCAGTCAAAAAACTGAACGATAGTGTGAATGCCTGTTTTGACAACATACAGACAATTTCTGCTTTAGTGACTTTTCCAACCTTTAATTTCACACAAATGTTTGAAACACTATTAAAGCAGTTGATCGAAAGACTGGTGAATGAAGTCATTATGAAAATATGTGCGGCGGCAACAGGGGCATGGAATTCAGCTGTTGGTAATGCGATAGATACGCTTAATAACGGTATCAATCAATCAGGGATCAATACTTTTGGAAATGTAGTGACGGTGGGGCCAGCGCCTGTGAACCCGGCACCTATGGCGCCGGCACCTTTAAATACTCCCTCGGCTATTCCGGGTTTGTAGTTGCAGGCTTGTGATCGTGCTATGTGGATTGCAGAGACAAAGTAAATTGAAAACGCGTGAGTGGCTAAGATAACGATATGAAAGCAAGGAGCATGGTGATGCGGGAAATTTTAAAAAAAGTAATGTACCGGTTGTTGATTGTATCTATCGGAATCATGCCAGTCATGGCCAGTGCAGATAGTGTATCCACTGTCGGTGCAGTGGGTTCGGTTGATTCCAGCGTGCCGGTCCTGGATGCCAATACGCAGAAAAATATGCGTGCATCAAACTCTCTGGGTACCAGCGAAACAAATGCACGGTCACAAAAAAATTGCGGCTCGCAAATGGATACGGCGATCAATAATTCGGCAAAAAATGTTGCGACGGCTGCCGCACCTGGTGATCCTGTCAAGCGCTTCAATGACTCGATCAACTCATGCCTGGCCAATATTCAAACAATTTCATTGATGACCAGTTTCCCGACCTTCAACTTTACCGCAGCATTCGAAGCACTCCTGAATCAATTGGTAGACAAAATCATCAATGAAATCATCATGAAGATATGCGCTGCTGCAACTGGTGCGTGGAATAGTGCGGTTAACAATGCAGTCAATACAGTTAACTCAGGGATCAATCAGTCTGGTGTGAATACTTTCGGCAATTTTGTTAATGTCGGTACTGCGCCGGCAAATCCTCCCCCGGCATACTCACCGGCGCCGCCACCTGCTGCGCCTGCCCAGTCTCAATCGACTATCCCTGGTTTATGAGTGAAGGTTAAGCGATGAAAAATCTGAATAAAAAATTCGTGGCGATTGCAGTTTCATGCGCTCTTGCCGTGCCGTTCACTTTAATTCCCTTGCGTGCTGACGCCTGTTGCGGCGATGGCGCATTGGCGGCAGCTGGCGCAGTATCTGCTGGTGCAGAAGTGGCTGCTGCGGTTGGGGCTGCTGCTACAGCGATTATTGCAGCCATGACGGAAATCGTCGAACTGCAAATCATTCCTGAAATCTGGAGTGCTGGCGCCAAGGTCAAGGCTGCAATTGAAATGAATGGTGCCAGGGCCAAAGTTCTGGCAGAAGGCAAGATCGCTGTCGATGGCGACATCAAGATCAATGAAGCCGCCGCCATCGCCCTGTTGAATATCAAAGATCCTATGCTGAACGGCCAGCGCAACTGTTATGACCTGGCGTCTTCGACTACCCTGGGTTCGGCAGTAGGTGGTGTGTCACCTGACTCCCAAAGTGTGCAGGAAAAAGTCAACTACTTCCGCAATGGTGCACCGGATATCCGTTCAGAGATGGCCAAACGCTATCAGGACGATATGATTTATATGGACAGCAACGCAGAAGGCAAACGCTATTATCAGGCACCGGTCAATGTTTCCAAGACAGTGCTTGCTTCTGCTGATAAACCTCTGGACGACGCAGGTCTGATTGCGGCATCACGTTTTGCGGTCAATGTGGTGGGTGAGCCACCGAATACACCAAAAAATGTCGATGAAATGTCCAAGACTGCCGCTGGAAAACAATGGTTGTCGGCCAATAATACTTATGCTGCGCGGGCATCCGTGCCATTGGCGACAATGGAGAATGGTGCCCTGATGCGCAAGGTTGATCCCAGCCTGACACCTGATTCCATGGGCCTGGTTGCGCCTGGTCTTACGGCCTTGTCTCCTTTGCAGGCAATGAAGCTGTTCGTGGAAAACCGTTTTGTCGATCAGTCCTGGTACCTTACTTTGTCTCAGTACAATACCAATGGCTTGTTGCGTGAATTGAACAAGATGATGGCCTTCAAAAGCTGGATGGATTATCAATCCTATGTCCAACAGGAAAGGGTGGAACAAAATCTGGCAACACAAGTTGCGATCCTGAATGAAATTGCCGTGAGCATGAATCCGAATTACGCGAAAAATCGTGAAATGGCCCTGCGTGCCATTGGCACAACTCCTTAATCGCATACCAAGAGCGATGACATTCATGCGGACTTATTTCAATAAACAAAAATCGCAAAAGCATTCTGTCACCAGGAAGAGTGCTTTGCGGCGGTATGTATTGGCTGGCCTGAGTTTTTTGCTATTGTCCCTGTTCTTTGTTTCCTTGTCGGCCAGGGCTGGTGTCTGTATTTATGAAGGCTACATCATTTGCGAGATATGGTCGCCGGACATGTTGATTGCCATAACAGAGGCAACAACTGGGGTCCTCGCGGCGATTTCTGCCGCCGTTTCAGCAGTGACCCTGGCTGCTACTGCGCTGGTTAATTACCAGGTATTGCCCGAGACCTGGAGTGCAGGCGCAAAAGTAGCTGCTGCTTTTGAGCTCAGTGGGGCACGTAATAAAGTAGAGAATGATGGCGAAGCCGCCATGTTGCAGGGTAAGTCGTTTTTGTATGGGAGCCAAATAGGCCTGCCAGGCAGTACTCCACGCGGCCCGGAAGAAGCAGCGGCTGCTACCCTGATCAAGGGAGTTGGTGCCACTATGCCTACCAAGGTCTGTAATGAGCTGGTTTCGCAAACGCAGGTCACCCCCCTGATTTCTTCGGGTACGGCGATAGCTGCCGATGCCATGAATACACGCATCATCAATAGCATGCGTACTTCCAGGATGGCGGATGCAGAGGCAAGCTATCTGCGCCATTCCACTTCTTATTGCAGTATGTCCGATGTCTTTAATGGCATTTGCGAAGCGGCAGCAGCTGATCATCTGCAGAATCTTGATGTCATGCCGCCGGGTTATACCAGAACTGGTGAGGCAAAGACTACCCAACTGTCAGAAGAAGAAAAGCGGGCAGCCATGGTATGGTCAGAAAATGTCATGGGCATGGGGAATTATCCAGCCACTGACTACAATGAAGATACCTATAATTCCGACGCAAGGAAGGCATTTTCAGGTAGTAATGACGTCATACAGGCGCGCATGAGTACCGTGGCCCACTCGCTTAATTCGCAAATTGCCCGCCGCAGTAAAGTAGTGGTGGCATTCAATGCGGATAATTCTGCGCGGGCTGACGTGGCCAATCAGATTGCTGATGCCAATCCTAATCTTGACCCGTCTTCAACCACAACGGGCTCACCGGAAACGCAGGCACGCTGCGCCGCCAGTGCCGATTTCGCTAAATATGAGGCAATGGGCAAGGCAGATGTGAACGCTGCCATCAATAGTTCCTTTGCCAACGGTGACTCTGGTACGCCTTTGCTCAATTTTGGTATTTCCCGGTCTGCCTGGCATTACTATGCCTATGTAGAATCGACCAAGAATCCGCGTGCTGTGAGCCCGGCTCACTATTATGGCTTGTATCAGATGGGGGCCGGTGCACTGGCTGACGTTGGCATGAGCGGGCTCTTGCCTGAGCAGGTGTTTGATCCCTATCAGAATGGTATCGCGGCGAAAAAATATGCGATCGCCAACATAGCTGCTTTTAGCAGTACTTTCCCGCAGGGTGTGAAGGGTGTGCCGCCTGTATTTGTCCTGTACGGTATGCACAATATGGGTGCCGCCGGCTTCAAGCAGATCTACGACAATATTACGACAGGCGCACCTTTATCTGCAGCCAGGAAAAAAGCCATACAAGGCAATATGAGCCCACGCGTCCCGCTGGATCAGATCAATGGCCAGATGTATTGGGAATTCTGGCGCAAGAAATTTGGTATTAACGCTTGCTGATGCTGGCCATAAAAAAAGAAATAGAGAATATCTGGTGAAACCATGAAAAAAAGTATGCTCGCAATTACCCTGGCTGTAGTGGCTACGGTAAGTCATGCCGCAGATGCCATCAGATTGGGGCAGGAATCGAAGTCGGCTGCAGGTGTCGAAAAAATCATTGCTCTTGCAGATAGCGGCAAGGACACCTACTGGATTTCGACCTTTATCCGTGACGGTAATTGCCCCGAGAAATCTGGCAAGTGCAGCAATGATACGATTACTGTGCGCGGCCCTGGCGGCGTGGCCAATGTATCGGTTGAAGATGCCAGCGGGGCTGGTGGATTCTTGTCGCAGACAAAAAACCAGGTCGCCGTAGTTTTACTGCCGGCTAACAAAGGTGGTTATGTATATGCCTCTGCAGAAGTGTATATATTCAGTGCAGACAAAAAACCTCAAAGCGCACTCAAGACTGCAGAAGTGTTGTTGAATAATTTGGAAGGTGCTGCATGCCAGGGCAAGAAGCTTTGTGCCGACAGCAAGTTCACTGTAAGTTTCCCAGCCTCAGTTACGCCAGATTATCCAGATGTGGTCTTGCGTCAGACGGGGACAGCACTGAACCAGGGTGGCACGGCGCTGGAAAAATTGGATAGGAATTTTTCATTTACTTTTGATGCCAAGACCAGGCAGTACATTGCTAAACGATGATGCGGGTGTTTTTAAATAATTGCTTGTTTGTTCTGCTGATTTGTTTTGCCGCTGGCATGGTGCAGGCTCAAACAACTCTTGGGAGTGAACCGGCAGAAGACAATCCCTGGTTTTCGTTTTACATGATAGAAAAATCGGCCAAGAATCAAGCCGAAGTGAGCAAGACATTCTCCTTGAAGGAGACAGATGCCGTAAAGAAAATCGATACTTCGCTGGCTTATGCTTATCCAAAGCTGGCGGTGTTGCGTCCTGGTGGCATTATCGCTACTGAGCCAGATAAACGTTATGCGATGATTTACAGAAAGATGGCGTGGTATGCAGCAAATGGCCAGGTAGTGTCGGCGCAAATTTTATTCTATACCGCAGTCCGTCTGAAATTGGCTGATCAGAATAAAGGTGTAACACTCGATTTACCTTACCTGACTTTGCATCATTTTATTTACAACAGTATCTGTGTCGATACCATGCATAACAGTGAATACGACAAGACAGTATGTAAGGCAGTGCAGACAGCTGCGACACGTGCGCAGGGTGAATTGCGTAATGAAAAACTCAGGCAATACCTGAATTGGGCGACCCTGGGACTGGGATTTGACGACAAGATCGCTTATGAAGCTGGAGTGTCGCTGATGGAGCGTGAAAATCCCACGCGTAATGAGAAAGACACGATCAAGTCCATACTAAAACCATTGTTGAAAAAAAATGCAGGCTAAATTAAAACTCCGACCCTATCTGCTGGCAACGGCAGTATGTGCAAGCTTAATGACGCAGAGTCTGGCGTCGGCAAGTACCTGCCTGCAAACTGTCATCAAATCTGGATCTCTGGTTGTCAGCAGCCCTTTCGGCTGGCGCTTTGATGCTAATCCTAATGGCCGTGGTAAATGGCAGTTTCACTATGGTACAGATTTCTCCAAAAAAGCACTGCCTGATCCCATGGTGGTATCACCGGTAGCAGGTACTTATTATTCCTATCCTGCAACTAGTGGCTGCGGTAATATGGTAGTCATTAAACAGTCTGACGGTTTCTCCGCTAAATTTTGCCATCTAAGGAATTTTGAGCCTGATGCTAATGGCAAGGCAAGGCTGAATGGTTCTGCCATCAGCATCGGCGACAAATTAGGCGTTCCCTCCAATACAGGAATTTTGCCCAATCCTGAGCATATCCACCTGGAAGTGATTACCAAAGGTGATCCCAGCAGAACTACGGCCATGCGCATACCGCCCCCGTTTTGCGGCGGTGTTTCATTTAGTTATCAGCCCGCTGTCGATAAACCAGAGAGAAAACCACCATTGAGTCTGGTGCGTCCGCCCGGTGTGGTCGATAACGATGTTTATAACGGCAAAACAGATCATTTCGACAGAGAGTTTTACGACAAATATATGGCGCAGAATGCATCTACAGGAACGATACCAAGTTCATCTGTTGCGGTTGCCAATTCTGTCGCAATTGTTGATGCTGCCAAGTTGGCCAAGTCGGGCGAAAATGCTTCACAACAACCACCTATGCCTGCGCCTGTCCTTGCCGAGGAAATGTCATTTTCTGAAATGATAGTCGGCGAAGCGAAAAAACGCTTTGGCTCGGAGCAGTGGTATTCCGAACTCTCGCTTAAAGGCGAGCTCCCCCTGTATTATGAGCTTGCCGTCATGACCGCTTACCAGATTTATATGCAATACCAAAAACAGGAAGTGGCCGAAAATATTGTGCAATTGTCGGCTACCAGGACAGCATTACTCAATGAAGTTGCTATCCAGATGAAAACCAAGAAATTGCGCGAACCTGCATTGCGCAGTATTTCACCTTAACGCCCAGATACTTTTGCGAAGCCGGTCTCAATGAATTTGAACACGCACCCTCTTCAGCCAGAGCAAAAAAAATACTGTGTACGTCAGGCGGCAGTCCTGTCTTTATTACTCGGCATGGTGCTGCCTGTTTGCGTTCAGGCCCAGCAAGTCAATGATCTGACGCAAATGGATAGTCCCGGTGCCAGGGTTGGTGCTGAACAGAAAAAAACGCAGAGTGGCCCAGGTAGTGTGCCAAAATTACGGGCCGAGGACAGCAAAAAATATCAGGCTGCCGTTGATGGCATGAAGGGCAAGAATGGCGATGAGATACTGAAAGCCATGCAGGTGGCGAATGCCGAAAAATTGGCAAAAATGCCACCTGAAAGACGCTATCAAATTGAGGGGTATCAAAAAAAATACCAGTCCGAACTGAAGGCTGGTGAAGCCAGTCCTCAATACAACTCGCTGGATACGACGATGCAGAAGCTGCAAATGCATTTGCTGGGACTGGATCGTGGTGATGGCAAACAGATGACTGCGCAACAAAAAACATATTTCGAGCACAAGGAAGCGCAGATACGGCAAAAATACTTTGATCCGGTTCGTCTCGAAAAAAATCGACGCATGCGGGATGAGTCAGCTGCCTACCTCAAAGCCAATCTCGACAGGCAGGCTGACTACGCCAAAAATTTTGAGTCAGCCGGACTCAAGACTGATCAGACCAGAGCAGCGCCATTGCCGGATGTGTTGAGGTCGAACTGGCTGGTGCGCAAGATGGCGACAAAAGACCCGGCTGCAATGATGCCGAAGACTTCTAATTTGCCAGCGGAAAATGTAGTCTTGGCCAAAGCACAGATGGATGATTTGTCGCTGCAACTGAGGTCAAACAAGAGCACGACAGTAACCCAGCGTTATGGTTCGAATGCGCGCATCATCAGCGAGGCGGAGGGCAAGAGCAAGTTGCAAGAACTGGCACGCAATGGCAATGCAGTTGTGCCTGTTGCTCCTGTTTTGGCTACACCAGTGCCTGGCCTCAATGCAGCAGATAAAAACAAAGCGCAGCCAGAAGCACCGGTGCGCAAAGCCTCACCCATCCCCGGCCTTTGATACTTCGCCGCCCTGGGCGGCGCGAGTGCATCTCTTTTCCTCGCAAGTCACTCTCCAGCTTACAACTGAGCAGCAATTTTTGCAGACTGCTGCTTGTCTACCAGGCAGGCAGCGCATTTTTCTACCCATCCAACCCGCTTTGACTTTCAATTTATGAAGGCATATTATAGCTTTTTAGAAAATCGGCAGTTTTTGACTGCAAACCAGGCAGTTGATCACTGTTATAAGAAAGCTTTCACAGAAAATGACAAAACACGACATCGTCGAGCGTATTTACAGCAAATATCAGGGTGATTTGACCAGAAATGTAGTAAAAGACATCGTTAGCTTCGTCTTTGACGAGATAGTCCGGGAGATGGTAGAAGACGGCGAAGCCAAGATCAGCCGTTTTGGCACCTTCAAGGTGGCTGAAAGAAATGCCAAACAGGCCAGAAACCCACGCACTGGTGAACCTGTCATGATAGAAGACCGCAAAGTTCCCAAGTTTAAACCTAGCCGTTATCTGCAGAACAAAGTCAATAATTTGCCCGTGGATGACATCAAGGAAGACGACGATTGAGCAAGGATCAGGTCTGGCGATATTCGCTGGCTGTACAAAACGGATGCTGCGGCGTCCGTTTTTTTTCGTCTTTCATACTGGAACACTAGAGCCCGGCAAAATATTGCCGCCATTAAGAGCAATCGTAGCCTGTCATTCAAGTGTGGTTTTCATGGCTTTAATTCTTAAAACGTTTTTTACTTTTATTCGTATATTTATTTGTAAAATAAAAAGCATCGACGTATAATTATTGCCATCAAGTCTGTCATGAGTGCTTTTGCTTTCCCTGTTGCTGGCAACAAAAATCAAGTGAGCCATGCATGGTGCGGACTTTCTGGATTTATAGGCAAGTCAGAACTACAGTTACTTCTTGCGTTGGCGATGCGCACGCTAATCTGGATTATTTTTAAAATTCTGATAATAATCCGTATGCAACACTATTAATCAAAGTCATTCTGTAACGCGTTCTGGTCGCTTCAAGACATGCGTTCCATGCAAATCGGGTAAGACATGAAATTCTCGAAACGAAGATTTACAGGATTTTTGATGGCAATCGCCTTACAAACACAATTGGGATCTAGCGCAATGGCAAATGAAGAAGAATTGAAATTTACTACACATGATATTGATATCAAGGTGTTCAGTGCCAGTGATGTGTATATCGTCTATGCAGGCTCACCGCACAGACTCAGCTTTGGCAAGACATTCAGGGCAAAGACGCCAGAAGACGTTAGCCGTTTCAAGTGGGGTACCTCGGGCAGTTATCATGCTTTTTCAGGCCCGGTAGAAATGGAATGGCGCTCTCAGGATGGTACGCCATTCAAATATTCGCTTGATCTGGATGCAATATTCAAAGACAGAAAAATTCTGCATACAGAAGAGCTGTCCAAACTGTATAAAGCCGAGCCTGTGTATGGTGGCAAGCCAAACATCATCATTGAAGTGAACGACCGCACAGTGAATGTATATATGTTCGTGACGATGCGCCTGGAAAAAGATGAGCAAACGCGTGAGCACCGTGATCATCTGACACTGGCCTTTTCCAAGACTTTTTGACCTTGATTTCCCATGACCGATAAATCTGACGGCGTTGATGTTAAGCAGGCTACTCCTGAGCAACTGGCCACCTATACCAAGGCAGAGGCACAGATCAATGCCTTCGAGGTTCCGCAACTTTATGATGCCAAGGACCCGGATGCTCGCGTATTCGTTGCCCTGTTTGACGGTACAGGAAACGATGCCATCAAAGATCCCAAGCACATCACTAATGTCGGGTTGCTGAAAGAGCAGATCGAAAACGCCAGGATGGACAACCCCAACATCGCCTTTTACTATAAGGAAGGGCCGGGTACTCAGGGCGGGCTTAAGGGAGTGATAGATGGAGCGACAGGCGGCACTTACCAGGAGCGCCTGGAAGACATGTATCAAAAATTTGATATACAGTCTGCCGCCTGGCTGCAAGAAAATCCCCATGCCAGGATCAGCGTAGTTTCTGTCGGTTTCAGCCGTGGTGCTGAACAGGCAGCAGGTTTTACCCGTATGGTGGATGAGAGAGGTGTTCAAAATCCGGATGCCAGAAAAATAGAAACTTATCCGCTGGCACTGGGCCTGAAAGAGGACAAGGTGACATTCACTGCACCACCCTTACAGGAACCCGGCAAGCAAGCCCAGGCCCTGGCCATGTATGATCCGGTTGCGACGGGTGCCCCGGAGCATAAGGACAGGCGGCCTGCCGATTCAGTCATCAGCGGTCTGCAAATCAAGGCGGGTGACGAGCATCGATCCCTGTTCCCGGCAGATAACATCATTCCGCAGGGTCTGTCGGCTGACAAGCGCTTCCTCGGTGTGACGACCGCCGGCTGCCATAGTGATATCGGTGGTGGTTATGAACTCAATGGTCTCTCTACACGTAACTTCAATCTGATGAGTGGTTTCCTGAATGCCAGCCTGGGTTCATCCCTGATCGCGAAGCGCGAAGTACCGGTAGAGCCAGAGAAAAGCGTCGTCCATGATTCCACTCAACATAAATTCTTTTACCGCAGGGTAGAAGAACGCGGGACTACCGCCAAACAAGATCCTGATGGCAAAGCAGTTGAACCTGTCGATAAGAAGCTGCTGGAACAGTTCAGCGGCAGTATCAAGCCCATTACTGCCACCAGGCCAGGTGCCGACCTGAATGTATTGAGTGCTGACGACAGCCCATCCAGCCGCCTGTTGTCACGCACACCTGAAGCTGCCAAACCAGTGCAGCCCAAGCTGTAGGTGTAATTTACAACAGCACAAATACCTACAGGTAAGATTTGGTCTAAGATCATTCTTTTTACATCAAGCCTGGAGCATGCCGGGTGAAATCAACATAAAAAGGATGACAATGAACAAGCTGCCTGACGCCGTTGCTGCCTCCCTGCAAACCTGGCATGAAATGATTGCCAACAAAGACCTGAGTGCCTTGCCATCCATCGTGCATGCAGATGCGGTCTTTCGTTCTCCGATGGCGCATCAGCCTTATACCAGCGCCCACGCGGTCGTATTGATACTGGGTACCGTCGTTAAGGTATTTGAAAATTTCACTTATCACCGTGAATTATCTTCTGATGATGGCTTGAATATCGTGCTGGAATTCAGTGCCAGTGTCGGCGACAAGCAGCTCAAGGGTATAGACATGATACGCTTTGATGCTGAGGGCAAGATCGTCGATTTTGAAGTCATGGTCAGGCCCATGAGTGGCTTGCAAGCGCTCGGTCAGGAAATGGGGGCGAGGCTAGCGCAATATCTGCCGGCCTACAAGGCTGGCAAATAAATTTATTTGCGCGCCTGGTTTTTCAAAAAGCGCATGAAGCTGCCCAGTACGGGCAGTTTTTCATACAATTCTTCTGCCGCATCCCAATAATCACGGTGAAAGCTCACCCGGCCATCTTCCGCAAAACGTATATGCGTGCTGCCCCGTATGCATTGCGGTGCTGCATTGAAGTTTTTCATCGAAAATAAAAAATCCCAGACCAGAAAAGCGGTGTCACCCTGTAATACCGTAGAAGTAATGCGAAAGCGCGGCTCATGAACTTGCACAAACATGTGCTGGAAAACCTGATTGATGGCTGGCGGTCCGCGCAGCTCATTGAAGGGGTCTTTGAAATAGGCATCTTCAGTATAGACACCAGACAAGTCCTGGCAGGCCGCCAGTGTGATGGATTCAAAGAAGTTGACGAGCTTATCCAGGCTGTCCTGATGCTCTGCCTGGACTGGTACATGAATGCTGGACATTTATAAACCTGTGACTTTATGGACCAGATAAAAATAACTACGGTAAGGCAGCAGGCGCGCCAACCTTAACCAGTTTGTGAAACGATGGGGGAAGTGGATATGAAAGTCCCCCCTTTGCATGCCCTTGACGATAGCCACCGCTGCTTCAGGTGCACTGATCAATGCGGGCATCTTGAAGTCATTTCCTGCTGTCATCGGGGTTTCTACAAAGCCGGGGTTGATCATATATACCGCGATATTTTTTGGCCGCACATCGAGGTAAAGGGACTCACACAAATTGATGATGGCCGCCTTGGTCGGCCCATACACCAGTGCCTTGGGCAAGCCTGAGAGGCCAGCAACAGAACCAACGATGCCTATGCCACCACCAGCTTGCTGCAGCAACGCAGGCAAGACCACATCCAGGCATTGATAAACACCCCGCAAATTAATGTCTATCAATTGGTTAACTGCAGCCATATCAACACTGTCCGCGCGCATTTCATTGTAGCTGCCGGCAACGATGAGTACCAGATCGATGCCGCCCCATTTTTGCATCAGGCCTGCATGGCAGGCCACGATGCTGGCATGATCGCAGATATCCACTGTCACGGCCTCAGCCATGGGGTAGTCAGCCGCAATTTTTTGTAGTTGGGCAAGTTTGCGGGCAGACAGTGCGACCCTGGCACCCAGTGTCAGCAACAGCCTGGCAGTTTCTTCACCTATGCCGCTGGATGCGCCGATGATCCAGATGCGTTTGCCACGCCAGTCGCGGATGACGGGGTTCATGGTGTGCTGTTACTACGTTTGGTGAATGAGAGTGTCACGCTGCCCAGCTCGACACCAAACTTGCGCATGATTGCGCGGTTCAGCATGATCCTGTCGTCCATCAGGACCATGGTGTCGTCAAAATCGACGTTATAAACACTGCCATCGACGGGCAACGCCAATACATAATTCCAGTGCAGGGTATTGCCAGATACTTGTCCCTTCGCTTCGCCTACCACGTCGGCAGCAGTGCCTGTGAATTGATCATTGCCCACTTTCTTCAAGGTCCAGATGCGCTTTTGCTTGCTGCCATCGGAGTAACTGAAGTCTTCATTGAGCGTGCCAATATCACCCGACCACTGGCAATCCATGACCACCGTAAAGCGTTTGACGATGGCACCTGACCTGTCCTGGAAAATGCCCCAGGCATCAAGCTTGCCATTGAAATAGCTTTGCATGTCCAACTTTGGGGTTTCGTTACGGTAGCGGCCAGGGTCATATTGACTGGCACAGGATGTCAGCAGCATGAGCAGCGCTACATTGAGGCTGGAGAAGAACAGCCGGTATTGACGATGGAACGTACGTGTAAACATATATCTTCCCGTGGTGGTGATTGGTTGGCAGGCGTTAGCCAGCAGTGGCTTTCCCTAACAGCTTGGTGCGCAAACTTTGGGCTGAAGTATTTTTATCCAGCCAGATCGCAAAGAAGGCGTGAGCAAATTCGGCATCGCGTATCTCGCCCAGCAATTTTCCATTCAAGTAAAACCGCGCAGCCTCGTTCGGTATGTGGATGCCGGTGATATGCGTGCCCTGTTTGACGTCAGGAAAAATCTTCTTCATCTGCGCTAGCCAGCGCTCACGTTTTTCTGCTGTACCCAGCTTGAGTTTTTCTATTTCATCTATGCTGGCATCGGCGATTTTTCCACCATACAAGTTGCGGGCATAGGCCAGATCCAGCGCAAACTTTTGTGGCTTGTCGCTGTCTGGTTTATAGCCCTCAGGTGAAGACCACAAGCTCGCATCATAAATATGCAAGCCGAACCAGCGGAAACTGCCACTACCCTGCAAACTGGCTTGTGGGATTTCTTCGCTGATATGCGCTGGTGCTGTAGTGATGGCTTTATCCTCTGCATGCACAAACAATGCTGCAGATGAAAGCATCAGTGACATAAAAAAACCGCGTGCAAGCAATCGGACGTTCATTTTTTTCTCAACGTGAATTGCGTGACATTGATACTGCCAGCGCGGAAACCGGCTTCACAATACGCCAGATAAAATTCCCAAGTACGCAAAAATTCATCATCGAAGCCCTGGGCCTTGACCTGTGTCAATTTTTCCATGAAGGCATGGCGCCAATGCAGCAGCGTGCGTGCATAATCGAGACCAAAATTATAGGTATCCAGTACTTCCATGCCGTAGCCTGCAGCCATCGCATGAAATTTTTCTATGGATGGCAGCATGCCGCCAGGGAAAATGTACTGCTGTATAAAATCTGTACCCTTGCGGTAACGGTCAAATAATTCATCCGCAATGACGATGCTTTGAACGCAGGCACGGCCACCCTGTTTCAGATTGCGTTGCAGGCATTCAAAGTAGCCTGGCCAATAGGCTTCGCCAACAGCTTCAAACATTTCTATCGAGGCGATGGCGTCATAGCTGCCGTTTGCATCGCGGTAATCTTCTATGCGCAAATCACTTTGCACATGCAGACCGGCATGATGCAAGCGTGCACGGGCATATTGCAGCTGTTCAACAGACAACGTCAGTCCGGTGACGTGTGCACCGGCATCACGTATCGCCATTTCGGCAAAGCCGCCCCAGCCACAGCCTATTTCTAGTACTTTGGCATTTTCCGGTAAAGCCAGTTGATGCAGTATGCGGCGGTATTTTGCCAGTTGGGCTTCTTCCAGTGTTTGTTCCTGCTCGGCAGAATAAATCGCGCTGGAGTAAGTCATTGAAGGGTCCAGCCACAGCTTGTAGAATTCATTGCCTATGTCGTAGTGCGCATGAATGTTTTTCTTGCTGCCTGTGCGGGAATTGCGGTTCAGCAGATGCTTGAGACGATATATAAGATTACCCCACCAGCTGCCGTAGATGACGCTTTCCAGTTGCTGGCGATTATGGGAAATCAGTTCTATCAGTCCGGTCAGGCTGCTGGTGGTCCAGTGGCCATTGATATAGCTCTCAGCAAAACCGATATCACCTGACTTGAGTACCGCGCTATACAACTCCCAATCTTTCAGATGGAGGCTCACATGCTGCCAGCCTTCTGATGTGCGGCCAAAGCTCGCCGTCTGACCATCAGGGAATTGTATCGTCAGACAACCGTGCTCAAGTTTGTGAAGCAGGCTTAACACGAACCTGGCTTGCGCCGGGAAATGCTTGCTGTTCAGTGGAGCATTTTGTGCCGTATTATTATTGGCTGCAGATGCGCCAGAAGTTAACGAGGGATGTAGGCTGCTCATCGGCTTAACTCTTCAGTAGGGGGAATAGGTTTGGAGATAAACGGTACACGCTTGATCCACAGGCGCAGTGCTTGCAAATGGATGCGCAGCACCACACCAATTGTCATGAAGGGATACCGCAACATGACCCGGGCTATGCGTGCATTGCTCATGCTCTGCTCACGCCCAGAAACGCTGGTTAGCAGTAAGGGGCCTTCTGCATCTGCATAATCAATGCGGGCCAAGTGTTTTTTGTGTGGAGATTCATGTCCGGGAATCTCCTGTTGCGCCTGCATGAAACGAAAGCGATAGTTGCCCTCGACCTTGCAAAATGGCGAGACATGAAAAATTTTCCTGGCTTGTAATTCTTCGCCATTGGCCAGCTTGCCGCCCTTTTCCAGCAGGTATAAATGCTTTTCACCAAAGGTATTGCGTACCTCGCACACTACGGCTCGCAAACTGCCATCCTGACGATGACAAAACCAGAAAGACACAGGATTAAACACATAGCCAAATACGCGCGGGAAGCATTGCAACCAGATTTCACCATCGGCATCTGCAATGCCTTCACTTTGCAGCAAAGCATCTATCCATTGCTCCAGTGGCTGGCTTGCATCACCATGATCATGTTCATGAAAAGACAGGGCATTAAACCGATTCACAGAAAACAGCGCTGCCGTACTCATATGATTAATGTTACGTACAGGCACCCGGATAAAAAACACGCCATAACGAAAAGCATTTTTTGCCGGACGCAAACGCTTGTGCATCACTTCGCCAGTGCATAAGATGACAGTTGATGTGGAGGTGGGCGCGTTCATGTTCAGGCCGCGCGTATCATGTGTTCGTAAGCAGCTTCGGCGCGGGAGAGTATGCTTCCTGCCACGCGCAAGCCAGATTTCAAGCCATCTTCATGGAAGCCATAACCTGTCCATGCACCGGCAAACCAGATATTTCTCCTGCCCTGGATATTCGCTAGCTGGTTTTGTGCGTTGATAGCCATCGCATCAAATACCGGGTGAGAATAATCAAAACTATCGATGATGCTGGCTGCAGCTGGCTCTACAATTGGATTCAGGGTGACGATGACGGGTGTCTTGAAAGGCAGGGGCTGCAATTGATTGATCAAGTAATGTACGCAGACGCGTGGCTCGCTACCGCTTTCACTTTGATAATTCCAGGCCGACCAAGCTTTTTTATTTTCCGGCAGTACGCTGGCATCGGTGTGCAGTACTGCACGGTTAGACTGGTATTTGACCGATGACAGAATCTGGCGCTCTGCCAGATCTGCATCTGCCAGCAACTTCAGGCTTTGGTCACTATGGCTGGCGAATACGACATGCTCAAACATCTGGGTGCCGTGCTCAGTCTGTACAGCAATGGCACCCTGGGCTTTTTCGCGCACGCTTAATACCGGGGTTTGCAGATGCTTGTGTGCGATGCCCGGCAAAATCTTTTCTACATACTGCCTCGCACCGCCTTTGACAGTTTGCCATTGCGGCCTGTCATTCACTTGCAGCAAACCGTGGTTATGGCAAAAATTGACGAATGACGACAGTGGAAATGCCATCATTGCCTCGGTAGGGCAAGACCAGATACAGGCTGCCATGGGCAGCAAATACCAGGTGCGAAATTCTTTGCTATAGCCATTCTGATCCAGGAAGCTGCCCAGCGGCTGCTTGAAGTCTGGATGCTCCTGTGTTGTTGCCAGTGCAGTTGTCTGTTTATTGAAGCGCAGGATATCGCGCAACATGCGTATGAAGGCCGGGTTCAGCAGATTGCGGCGTTGAGTGAATACAGTATCCAGATTGGCACCTGCCCATTCCAGCAGGCGGCTTCCATTTTTACCAACCGGCATCTTGACCGAAAAAGACATGTCTGTCGCAACTGTGGAGATGCCCAATTCCTTGAATAAGTTGACGAGCTTGGGATAGGTCTTGTGGTTAAACACCAGGAAACCTGTATCAACACCATAAGTCTGGCCTTCCAGGCTGACATCGACGGTATGAGTATGCCCGCCAAAATAATCATTGGCTTCAAACAGGCTGATTTCATGTCCTGCTTTAGAAAGCTCGTATGCGCAAGACAGGCCGGAGATGCCGGAACCGATGACAGCGATTTTCATAATCTGATTATGCTGATGATTAATAAATAAGAGTAAATAAAAATGTCAAACAATACATCTGTTGTAAAAATGGTACTTTTCAGAGGCGTGCGTGATGTGTGCATGCATCACCCTGCCTGACGTACTTATTTATACATACGCAAAACCCGCCTGTTTGGATTCAATCCTGCTCCATGTCCGTTTCATGCTCTTTACTCAATGCCCCCAGCGGCAGAGCAAGAAAAATCGCTGGTAAAAAAACTGTGCTCAGTTAGAATGTGACTGTGAATTTCAATTTGTGACTGATCAGTCACAAAATATACTACAAAGTTTTTATTTGTGCAGAAAAAATAATGGAAATCCGGATTCCCTTTAAAAAACAACAGTTTGATGCGCGGGAAGAAGCCATCATCGATGCCGTCAATCGCCTTTTGTCAGAAAAAGGCTATGACTTGATGACCATGGATGATGTTGCCGATGCGGTAGGCATCGCCAAGGGCAGCCTGTACAAGCATTTTTCGTCCAAGGAAAAACTCGCGGGGGCCGCCATGACGCGGCTCTTGAAAGCGACCCAGGCTGAACTCGATACCCTGGCGGCAGATATGCCTGCGATAGACAAGATTAGGCATATCCTGGCCTGGTCTTTAAGATTGCGCCTGCAAGGTGGTGTACCACATCTGCCATCAACCAGCCTGGCCTTGCAGCGTAGCCTGATGCTGAACCTTGAATACGTGATGGTGGCCTTGCGTGTTAACAAGCGCTTTTACGCACTGGTAGCAGAGGCCAGAAAGCAGGGCGCTTTAACGCCGCTGGTGCCGGATGATGTGCTGGTCTATACCCTGTATTCACGAGCCTGCGATCCGACCATGGAGTTTTTATTGCGCGACAAGCGCCTGACGCATGAGCAAATCGTTGATGCCATGGTGCATGCGACCATAGGTGGGTTTTTGTCGAATGAAGCGAGGAAGGCTTAAGTTGCTCAAGCCGATTCTTGTTTTGTTGCAGCGAGGCGCAAGGCTTCCTGCAAGACACTGATGTCACCGATGTGATTTGCTAGCAGCAAGATCAATCGTGCATTCAGTGCAGCACTGGCTTCATCGCTGAGGTCACGATGGCTGTCTATCAGTAGCTGATAAAAATCATCGCCTGCACTGTAATCGCGTTGTGCTGATTTATCAGGGTAATGGAAATTGGCTTGCAGGTTCAAAGGCATTATGCCACTCCTGATGAATTGCCGCAGGCAGTTTGTACTGCCTGGCGTATCTGATTAAGTTCAAACTGCTGCCAGCGAGCAACCAGGTGCTGGTCAGGCCTGAGCAAGTGATAGCTGCCATTGCCCGCACCATAACGCTGGTGCAACAGGCCTTTGATATCGGTCAGTGTTAAGTGGTCATCAAGGGTGTCTTCCTGTTTGCTGATGATGAGCGTGCTTACTGGAATTGCCTCCTGTTCCAAAGCCTTAATCGCTGCCAGATGTGCATCAGGAATGTCAGATACGGCATCGCAAAAATACAGACCATGAAAAACTGGTCGCAAATAATCGATCAGGAAACCTGATTTGTGTTGATCAATGACTGGCCCATCTTCAAATGGCGCACCAGGCTGCAGAGCTGTATCAAAGTCTTCGCTGTCTTCTGTATTCAAATTCGATTCCGACAAGATAGCAGGTACAGACAATCGCCCGGAATTGACCAGTTTGCGCGCAAACACATGTTCCTGTGCCAGCCTCAATACAGCATTGCGAAAACACTTGCTGATGGCACTTTTGGGTGTGATGAAATCAGTAGAGCGGGTCGAATTGAGCAAGTTCTCATCCGCTGCAAATACACGTTCATCGGAATACGTGTCAAGCAGGCTCTCTGGTGCTTTGCCACCAACGACCAGCTTCAATTTCCACACCAGATTATCTGCATCCTGAATGCCGGAATTGGCGCCGCGTGCGCCAAAGGGAGAAACCTGATGTGCGGCATCGCCAGCAAACAGTACGCGGCCATGTCGGAATTTTTCCATGCGCCGACACTGGAAGGTATACACGCTGACCCATTCAAGTTCAAATTCCCTGTCGTCCCCCAGCATGGCCTTGATGCGTGGTATCACGTTTTCGGGTTTGCGTTCTTCCAACGGGTCAGCATTCCAGCCCAGTTGAAAATCTATGCGCCAGACATTGTCGGCTTCGCGGTGTAGCAATACCGATTGATTGGGATGAAAAGGCGGATCAAACCAGAACCAGCGCTCTGCCGGAAAATCCGCTTTCATGACCACATCGGCAATCAGGAATCTGTCCATGAAAACCTTGCCCTCAACTTCCAGCCCCAGCATCTGGCGCAAGGGGCTGCGTGCGCCATCGCAGGCGATCAGCCAGTCGGCCTGCAGACTATAATCACCCTCTGGTGTGTTTATCTGCAAGGTGGAAAAATCATCGCCTTGCTTAATCGCAGTGACACGGCTTTTCCAGCGCAATTCTATGCCAAGATCCATCGCCCGCTGTACCAGAAAATCTTCCAGATAATATTGCTGCAGATTCACCATGCCCGGATGTTTGTGATCAGGCGCAGGCAAGAGATTGAAATTGAAGACCTCATCCTTGCGAAAGAAAGTACGCCCTACATTCCACTCTACACCTTTGTTACGCACTGCCGCGACAACACCCAGCCTGTCGAGTATCTCCAGCGTACGCTTGGCGTAGCATAAGCCGCGTGAACCTACCGACACCGTGTCATCATCATCCAGCACCAGCACATCCAGCCCCTGCAACTTGCAATCTATCGCTGCTGCCAGACCAACAGGGCCAGCGCCAACGATGACAACTTTGCGATGTGTGATTTCATTCGTCTGCAACTCCGCTGGAGTCGCAAAAGGGAATTTTTGATATTGATAAGTGCTAAGCAAAATGCGGCTCCAGTGACGACATTAAAGCTAAGGAAATTTGATCACCTGGACATTGTAGGAGCGGCTTCAGCCGCGAATAACCGGGACAGTAAAATTTTCGCGGCTAAAGCCGCTCCTACGATATTAAGGTTGCGTCAGTTCGGAAGTTTCTCTGTGTAGGCAAGTCTTAAACTTAGCCCTCCAAACTCTTCCACATCTCCACATCCCGCTCCGCCGTCCACACCCTCGGATCAACATGTCCCGATGCTTCATCAAAAGCCCGCGTCACATCAAATGGCAGGCAGTGATCAAAAATCACCCAGTGCCCATACTTGGGTTTCAAGGCCGCATAAGTATTTTTGTAGATGGTATTCAGGTCATGTTGCTGCTGTTGTCCCACCTTGACGCTGGCAAACAAATCGCTGATGAAAGAACGGGTTTCACTGAGGCCCGCTGCCACCAGTTCTGGTGTCGTCAGGGCAGCGCCGCGGCCAGGCACCAGTTTCTCGGCTTTCATCGCTTCCAGATTACTCAGGGTTTTTGGCCAATCTGAATAATAGGCATCGCCCGCATATGGTGTCGCACCAAATTCCACCAGGTCACCTGAGAACAAGACTTTTTCCTGCGGCAACCAGACTATGGTGTCGCCCTTGGTATGGCCTCGGCCTACCTGCATGAGCTTGACTTCCAGCTTGCCCAGCCAGATCGACATTTCACCCTTGAAGGTAATTGTCGGCCAGGTCAGGCCAGGCACGCTTTCAACATTACGGAACAGGCGCGGGAAGCGACCTATCTCACTCTTCATGTCAGCGTCGCCACGCTCAACGATGAGGTCGTAAGTATCGCGGCTGGCGATGATATGCTCCAGCCCTTCCGCCACATAACCACTGGCACCGAGCACGCGCACCGCATGGTAGTGCGACATCACTACATATTTGATAGGCTTGTCAGTGACTTCACGGATACGGCGCACCACATCCTGCGCCATGATGGGCGTGGCCTGGGTGTCGATCACCATGACGGCATCGTCACCGATGATGATGCCGGTATTCGGGTCACCCTCAGCGGTATAGGCATAAGCATGTTCAGATAATTGCTGGAAGCTGACTTTCTTTTCTTCCAGGTCAGCGTGGGAGGCAAATTGTTTGGTGGTCATGACAACATCCTTTAACTGGTGCAGGGCATGCTTAAAATAGAAGCATGCGACAGAAAACAAGAATAAGCATTAATTCGTTATTTGTAAATGCATTTGTTAATAGTAAAATCAATTCTAGCTAAAGAAAGGGCAGCCATGACAGAGAAAAACAAGGAAAGACGCGGCATAGGCGCAATCGAGGTCGGCGGCCTGATCCTGAATGCCCTGGTCAGTTCTGGCCGTGCCATGTCGCTGGGTGATCTGGCGCGTGAGGCTGGCATGCCAGCCTCGAAGGCACATGCCTATCTGGTCAGCTTTGGCAAACTGGGCCTGGTCGAGCAGGATGCGGCAACGGGCGCTTATCAGTTAGGCCCCTTTGCCTTGCAGATGGGCCTGGTCAGCCTGCAACAAATGTCACCCGTCAAACTGGCGATACCTGAGATCACCCGCCTGGCAGCAAACACAGATCAAACTGTAGCGCTGGCAGTGTGGGGCAGCCATGGCCCTACCGTCGTGTATATCGCGGAATCGAGCAGGCCCATCCATGTGAACATGCATGCGGGCTCGGTCATGTCCATGCTGGGTACGGCAACGGGGTTGGTGTTTTCTGCCTTCCTGCCGCAAGCACTGGTCGATAAGGTGATTGCCAGGGAACTCAGGGATGAGCTGGTGATAGGGCAGGCTGGTGTGCAGATGAAACCTCAGGATATTGCCAGCGTATTAGCCGAGGTAAGAGAGCAGGGGCTGGCAAGGGCGCAGGGTTTGCCAATACCGGGCATCAATGCGCTCAGTGCGCCGGTCTTCAATCATGCCCAGGCACTGAGCCTGGTGATTACTGCCACCGGCCCCAAGGGCAGTTTTGATACAGACTGGAATGGCGAACTGGCACAGGCTTTGCGCGCCAGTGCCAGTGCAATATCACGTCAGTTGGGCCACGTACCCAAGCTTTTATAGGGATCAATTCGCAGGAATTACTGCGCGGCCAGTGCTTTTTCTACGTCAGCAACCAGTTTCTTGTCGTCTGGCGTGGTCACGCTGGAGTAGGCCGCAACCACATTGCCTTTGCGGTCTATCAGGTATTTATAAAAATTCCATTTTGGTGTCGTGCCCGTTGCCTTGATCAACTGTGCATACATGGGATTGACATCCTTGCCCATGACAGAAGACTTGCTGAACATGGGGAACTTCACACCATAGGTATTAAAGCAAAAATCAGCAATCTGCTTGTCATTACCTGGTTCCTGCTTGCCAAAATCATTGGAGGGAAATCCAAGTACCACCAAACCCTTGTCGTTATACTTGGCCGACATCGCTTCCAGGCCTTCGTATTGCTTGGTAAAACCACAATAACTGGCAGTATTCACGACCAATGCCACCTTGCCCTTGTATTGGCAAAGGTCTTGTGGCGCTTCATCTTGCAGGCGCTTGAATTTGTGGTTCAGCACGGCCGGGCAGGCATCACCGGTATCCGCCCAGGCTCCCAGTGAGCAAGTAATCAAACCCAGAAAAACAGCAACTTGAATTGGTGTGCGTCGCAGCATGGCTAACTCCTGAAAAAGAGAATGTCATCTTAGCTCAGTCCTGAGGAAATAAATAGCTTGGAGATCAAGTGTTTGATGAATGCCAGTTATGATTGTTTCAATAAAAGAAACAGGCGCAAGTGATATATAACTTAATTCAGCTTTCGCTTTGTGCCTCTGTGCTCATTCCGTGTTGAGCTTTTCGTTCTTCATCATGATGAGCGCCATATACCAAAAACACATATAAAACATCGAAACACTTCGTTTTAATTTATATAGAGCCGTTTTATCCTGTATTCCTCATAAAAATTATTACTTACCTGGACTTAGAGATGACGATCAAAAAGATAATCCTCGCAACAAGCATCGTAGCAAGTTTTGCATCATTTGGCGCAGTGGCGGCAGACATCAACCTGCTCAATGTTTCCTATGACCCTACCCGTGAACTGTATCAGGATGTGAACCAGGCTTTTGCCAAGCAATGGAAAGCCAAAACCGGTGACAATGTCACCATCAAGCAATCCCATGGCGGCTCTGGCAAGCAGGCACGTGCCGTGATTGATGGCCTTGATGCTGACGTCGTCACGCTGGCACTGGCTTATGACACTGATGCCCTGGCCGAAAAAGGCTTACTCGACAAAGCCTGGCAAAAACGCTTGCCGCACAATGCCTCGCCTTATTCTTCCACCATCGTTTTCCTGGTACGCAAGGGTAATCCAAAAGGTATCAAGGACTGGGCAGACATCGTCAAGCCTGGTGTCTCAGTGATCACACCTAACCCAAAGACTTCAGGCGGCGCACGCTGGAATCATCTGGCAGCCTGGGGCTATGCCCTGAAACTGCCGGGTGGCAGCGAAGCGACGGCAAAAGAGTTCTTGTCCAAGCTGTATAAAAACGTACCGGTGCTGGATTCTGGTGCACGCGGCGCCACCACTACTTTTGTTGAACGTGGCATAGGCGATGTCTTGCTGGCGTGGGAAAACGAAGCCCTGCTGGCGATCAAGGAACTGGGCCCGGACAAGGTTGAAATTGTTGCGCCATCGACCAGTATTCTGGCCGAACCCTCCGTCGCCGTGGTTGATAAAGTAGCTGACCGCCGTGGCACCCGCAAAGTAGCAGAAGCTTATCTGAACTATCTGTATACCGATGAAGGTCAGGACACGATAGCCAAGCACTACTATCGTCCTACTACAGAAAAAGCCTCGAAAAAATATGCAGCGCAATTCCCTAAAGTGAAACTGTTTACGATAGATGACACTTTCGGTGGTTGGACCAAGGCGCAAAAAGAGCATTTTGCTGACGGCGGTATCTTTGATCAGATCTATCAGCCAGGCAAAAAATAAGTTTTGTAAAAACAGGAGGCAAGAACATGCGCATCTTACTGCTATCGGGAAGCCCGTCTTCCCCCTCACGTTCAGCCAGACTGCTGAATCACGTGGGTATCAAGCTCAATGAACTGGGGCAGCGTACCAGCAGTCTGCATGTCAGGGACTTGCCTGCTCAGGCTTTGATGCATGCCGACTTTTCTGATCCTGAACTGTCGGCAGCCAAGAGCCTGCTGGCAAAGGCGGATGCGATCGTCATCGCTACGCCCATCTACAAAGCGGCCTACAGTGGTTTGCTGAAAAGTTTTCTGGATATCCTGCCGCAGGATGGTCTCGCCGGTAAGCTGGTATTACCTCTTGCGACCGGAGGCAGTCAGTCACATATGCTGGCACTTGATTATGGCTTGCGCCCGGTACTTGCGTCCCTGTCCGCCCGGCATGTCCTGCCCAGTATTTATGCGACAGATGCACAAGTGACCTGGTCAGAGCTGCATGGCCTGCAACTGGATACGGCGATACAGCAAAGAGTAGATGATGGTGTGCAACTCCTGCTTGATAGCCTGAGTATTTTGCGACCATCAGCAAGAACAGAAGCAGAACTGGTTTTACCTTGTTGACCCTGGCAAAACATAGCCGCATTGCTACAGTACTGAGCAAGTACCCGCTCTAACCAGCACTGAGCAAGTACCCGCTCTAACCAGCACTGAGCAAGTACCCGCTCTAAGATCATTTACTAAAAACCTTTCTTTCATGCTGGCACCCCGGCAGGGGGAAGTCTTGTCCAAAATATGAAAGCAGAACATGAGCCGCAAAATTCAAATTACCAGCAAGGAAAAACGTCTTACCCTGAGCCGTCTGTCAGCCTTGACCGCGGCCGCTTTGAGCGTGGTGTTGCCCAAAGCTTTTGCCCAGGACAAGGCAAAGACCAGTCTGCGCATAGGGTATCAGAAGTATGGAACACTGACGGTGCTCAAGGGGACAGGGGCGCTGGATAAACGGCTGGCTGCCCAGGGTGTCGATGTCAAATGGACAGAGTTTCCCGCTGGCCCGCAATTGCTGGAAGGTTTGAATGTAGGCAGTATTGATTTTGGTACTACAGGTGAAGCACCACCGATTTTTGCCCAGGCAGCCGGTGCAGATTTGCTGTATGTCGGCAATGAGCCGCCAGCACCAGGTGGTGAAGCTGTCATTGTGCCCAAGAATTCTCCTTTGAAATCAGCAGCAGACCTCAAAGGCAAAAAGATAGTCTTGAACAAGGGTTCCAATGTGCATTACCTGCTGGTCAAGGTGCTCGAAAAAGCAGGCCTGAATTACAAGGATGTCGAAGTTATCTTCCTGCCGCCCGCCGATGCACGCGCAGCATTTGAGCGCGGCAGTGTTGATGCCTGGGCGATCTGGGACCCTTTCCTGGCGGCGGCTGAAAAACAACTGGGGGCAAGAATACTGGTCGATGGCAAAGGTGCGGTCAGCAATCACCAGTTTTATCTGGCTGCGCGGCCCTATGCACAAAAAAGCCCTGAAGTCTTGCGCATCGTCCTCGAAGAGCTGGCCAAGGTTGATGACTGGGCAGCAAAAAACCACAAGGAAGTTGCCAGCATATTGGCAACGCAAACCGGGTTGGAAACCAGCATCGTGGAATTATCCACTTCCCGTTTTGGTTTTGGTGTCAAGCCATTGACTGAGCAAGTCATCAAGGAACAGCAAAGCATAGCAGATACCTTTGCAGACCTGAAGCTGATACCCAAGCGTATCAATATCCGCGATGCGGTATTCGCGGTCAAGACTTGAGGCTAATGATGAGATTGTCTTCCATACGACGCTTGTTATTGGCATTTGCTCTGAGCAGCATACTGCCCGCGGCCAGCTTTGCTGCGGCTAATGACTTGCCCAAAGAATTACGCATTGGCTTTCAAAAAAGCTCAGTCAACCTAACTTTGCTAAAACACAGGCAGGCGCTGGAACAGCAATTGAAAGGTGTCAAAGTCACCTGGTTTGAATTTACTGCTGGTCCGCAAATGCTGGAAGCCTTGTCAGTTGGCAGCATAGACTTTGCCACCACGGGCGAACCGCCACCTATCTTTGCCCAGTCAGCGGGCAGCAATCTGGTGTATGTCGGTGCTGAACCGGCCAAGCCTGGTGTCAGCGCGATTCTGGTGAAACCTGATTCAAGCATACGCACGCTGGCAGATCTAAAGGGCAAGAAAATCGCCTTTCAAAAAGGCTCAAGTGCACATTACCACGTCTTGCGCGCTGTGCAGCAAGCTGGTTTGCAATGGTCAGACATCACGCCTGTGTATCTGGCACCGGCTGATGCCAGAGCAGCTTTCGAACGTGGCAGTGTTGATGTCTGGGCGATCTGGGACCCGTACTGGGCGGCGATTGAGCAAAGTGCAGCGCCAAGAATACTGGTGACCGGCAAGGGTCTGGTGAACAATCTGTCTCACTATTTGTCAGCACGCAGCTTCGCTGACAAATATCCCAAAGTCATACAAGTGCTGTTTGAAGAACTGACGCGCAGTGACACCTTCGTGCAAAAAAATCGTGATGAAGCTGTCGCCATCATCGCTGCCAGCACGGGTCTGGATAAACCGACCATCGCCAGCTTTCTGGAACGTCGGCCACGTTCCCCCGTCGTCTATCTGACCCAGAACATCGTCGATGAACAGCAAAGAGTGGCTGACAATTTTTATCAACAAAAATTGATACCCAAAGCAGTCAATGTGCGTGATGCAGTATGGCTGCCACCAGGCACCAAACTTTGATACGGCAGACTTTGATACGAGAAAAATACAGGAGAAAATAATGAGTTTGAATATATTCTGGTTTATTCCCACCCATGGTGATAGTCGTTATCTGGGGACAACACATGGCGCGCGTGAAGTCAATTATGACTACCTGAAGCAGATTGCGGTGGCTGCTGATACCCAGGGTTTTGACGGTGTACTCTTGCCTACTGGCCGCTCTTGCGAAGATGCCTGGGTGGTGGCCTCCAGCCTCATAGGTGCGACTAGCAAACTCAAATTCCTGGTGGCTATACGCCCCGGCTTGAGCAGTCCCGGCCTGGCAGTGCGCATGGCCGCGACCTTTGACCGTTTATCCAAGGGGCGTTTACTGATCAATATCGTCACCGGTGGTGATCAGGGTGAGCTGGAAGCTGATGGTGTATTTGCCGGTCATGAAAAGCGTTACGAAATCACCGACGAGTTCTTGCGCGTCTGGCGTGCGTCACTGGCTGGCGAAGGTGGTGACGCCGGTTATGATTTCGAAGGCGAGCACATTACCGTCAAGGGTGCAAAAACCTTATACCCGGCGATACAAAAACCTTATCCGCCGCTGTATTTCGGTGGCTCTTCTGAACCGGCACATGAGCTGGCCGCAGAGCAGGTCGATGTTTACCTGACCTGGGGTGAGCCACCGGCAGCAGTGGCCGCCAAGATTGCCGACATGCGTGAGCGCGCAGCCAAACATGGCAGAACATTGCGCTTTGGCATACGTCTGCATGTGATCGTGCGTGAGACCAACGATGAAGCCTGGAAAGCTGCAGATGACCTGATCCGCTATGTTGATGATGAAGTCATCGCCCGTGCACAAAAAGCTTTTGCCAAAATGGATTCAGTCGGCCAGCAACGCATGATCGCCCTGCATGGCGGCAAGCGTGACAAGCTGGAAGTGTCACCCAACTTGTGGGCCGGTGTAGGCCTGGTGCGCGGTGGTGCTGGTACTGCTTTGGTGGGCGACCCTGAAACTGTGGCCGCACGCATCAAGGAATATCAGGCGCTTGGCATCGACACCTTTATTTTCTCGGGCTACCCGCATCTGGAAGAATCTTACCGTTTTTCAGAACTGGTATTCCCGCTGATAGGCAAGGCAGTGCCCGGTGTTTCCACCAGCCTGACTGGCCCGTTTGGTGAAGTCATGGCCAATGGCATCGTCCCCAAGGTATCGCAAAGCTAGGGAGGCAATATGGGACCAATGATCACTGAAGTGAGCGAATTCGCTGCCACCTATGTGCAAGGTGGTTCTGCCCATGCAGCACAGTTTGCCGCAAAAAAACCAGATGTCTTTCGCCAGGTCAGCGTGCGTCTGCTGAAGCGGGGTTTACCCTGGCTGGTACCAGTAACATTGATCCTGTTCTGGCAACTGGCAGCGCAGACTGGCTGGTTGTCCAGCCGTATCTTGCCTGAACCCCTGGCAGTGGTAAAAGCATTCTGGACTCTCGCTGTTTCCGGCGAAATCTGGGTACATGCCAAGACCAGTTTATGGCGGGCGATATCTGGCTTTGCAGTGGGTGGCGGGCTGGGGCTGTTGCTGGGTTTGCTGACAGGCAGTTTCCGTTTTGCAGAAACACTGCTTGATACGAGCTTGCAAATGGTCAGAAATATTCCTGCGCTGGCCTTGATACCGCTGGTGATCTTATGGTTTGGTATCGATGAAATGGCCAAGCTGTTCCTGGTGTCGGTGGGCGTGTTCTTCCCGGTTTATCTGAATACTTTTCACGGCATACGTACTGTCGATAAAGGTTTGATAGAAATGGCGCAAAGCTATGGCTTGTCTGGCTGGGCTTTATACCGCGATGTGATTTTGCCGGGTGCTCTGCCTTCAATACTGGTTGGCGTGCGGTTTTCGCTGGGCCTGGTGTGGGTTTTGCTGATCGTCGCAGAAACCATTTCTGCCCAGGCGGGCATAGGTTATATGACCATGAATGCCCGTGAATTTCTACAAACCGATGTGGTGCTGGTCGGCATATTGTTATACGCCTTGCTGGGCAAGCTGGCCGATGTACTGTCGCGTGGGCTTGAACAGTATTGCCTGCGCTGGCATCCGGGCTATCAAGGGAGGGCAGCATGATGCGTCAATTTTCAGAGTTTTCCATCAGTGCCGTTCCAGACATCATTGCCTTGCGCGACGAACTTGATGGTGGCTGGGAGCAGACTGCCAAAGGTGAATGGGCACCTGGGACTGAAACTGCCCAGAACGCAGGGAGTACGACAGGTAGCAGCGGTACCGCACTCAGTTTGCGCCTCATACAAAAATCGTATCAGGGACGGCAGGTATTGAAGTCATTGAATCTGCAGATAGCTGCGGGTGAATTTGTCGCCGTCATAGGCCGTAGCGGCTGCGGCAAGAGTACCTTGCTGCGCCTGATTGCCGGCCTGGAAAAAGCCGATAGCGGCAGCCTGGAATTTGGTGAGGGAAAAGCAAAACCAGATACCAGGGTGATGTTCCAGGATTCGCGCCTGTTGCCGTGGAAGTCTGTTATCGCCAACGTCGCACTGGGTCTGGGCAGTGACAAGACCAGGGCTCGTCAGGCTCTGGAAAAAGTCGCGCTGGCAGAGCGCGCTGACGAGTGGCCATCGGTATTGTCCGGTGGCCAGCGTCAGCGTGTTGCGTTGGCAAGAGCGCTGGTGCATGAACCAGCCTTGTTGCTGCTTGATGAACCATTGGGGGCACTCGATGCACTGACACGCATAGAGATGCAAAACCTGATTGAAAGCCTGTGGCAGCAGCGTGGCTTTACTGCTGTACTGGTGACTCACGATGTACAAGAGGCTATCGCCCTGGCCGACCGCGTGATCCTGATAGAAGATGGCCAGATCACACTGGATACCAGAATCGACTTACCCCGCCCACGGGCGCGTGGCAATCCAAAATTTGCCGAGCTGGAAGACCGTATCTTGCAGCGCGTTTTACAAAAACCTTCAGCCGCGCCAGACACCGAACTGGGTGATGTGTCGCTGTTGAGGACTGTCAGTCAGGTTGCATGGGCAATCTGATTGTTTCACTAATATAAGGAATTATCATGAGCATACAAGCTATCAACGTCCGTAATCAATTTCGCGGCAAAATCAAGGCCATCATCGAAGGATCTGTTGTGTCTGAAGTCGATGTCGAGACACCCGCAGGCATCGTCACTTCTGTCATTACTACGCGCTCCATCAAAGACTTGAACCTGGTCATCGGTTCAGAAGTTGTGGCGTTGGTAAAAGCGACAGAAGTTTCTATTGCCAAGTTATAGATAGAATTTTAAGCTGAGGCAGGCATGCATTCTCCCGCATTGCAAAACTACCTGAGTCGTCTGCAAAGTACGCTGGCCACCACCAACTTGTGGCTGGATGAGCAAGGGCGTGCGCGCGGACGTTATTTTAATTCCACCCTGACCAGCGCCTTCCAGGCCATACGCGCTGGAGATGATGGCCGTATTATTGCTTATGAGGCCTATGCACGCAGCTATGCCAGTGATGACCAGGGCCTGAACATCTGGAAATTGCTGGAAAACGCCGCTAATGATGATGAGTCGGTAGAGCTGGACAGGCTGTGCCGGCTCTTGCATACCCTGAATTTTTACCGGCAGCCAGAAAGTGCCAAGCTGGATTTATACCTGAGTGTGCATAGCCGCTTGCTGGCAGCAGTGGAGGGTAATCATGGCATGGCGTTCCGCCGTATCCTTGATGTGCTGGAGTTGCCACATCCCGATATAGTTTTGCAACTGCCCTTGATCACGCCGAGTCAGCGCTGGGTCTTGACCCACGTTGCCGAGAATTACCGGCGCAATGGCTTTCGCATAGGCTTGCATGCGGGCAGCCTGGAGCAAGCTGTTGATTTGCTGGACCGCATACGGCCTTCATCCATCAAGCTTGATATCAGTCTGGCCAATGATGCAGAGGCGCAAGTGCGTTTGCTGGAGCAGGCTGACCGGGCCCAGTGCCACATTATTTTCCGTCGCATAGAAAATCAGAAGCGCCTGCAGGCATTGCGTGAGACCAATCAGACTGCCAGCCCTTATCTGTTACAGGGTTTCTTGTTTGATTTGCCCAAAGCGATATTGTTAAGCCGTGAAGAAAGCAAGCTGAGCTTCCATTACGAAGAGGAATTCAAACTCGCCTGAGATTTTCCATCTCAACAACTAACGTAGAGATCAGCAGAGATCACCGATGCAGATGCTTGCAGAGGTGTTTTTGCGTTTTTGCGCTTTCTGCGTATGCAAAACCAAAAAATGCCTGATTCATCGTCAATTCAATGACTTATAAATAATTTTTTGGTATTTTTGCTCATTAACGTCTAATCTATATGCGAAAAACGTATGTAGGCATAAGAAAAAATTCGTTTTCTATATAACAAAATACTGGGAAGATTGCTCATCGATAGTCATATCTGTAATAAAGGCTAAGCATGGCGCAGTTTTTAGGATCAAATAAAAAGGCAAGACGGGTGATGCCCGGCTTTCAGCTTTCTCTGGGTTTTACCCTGTTTTATCTGGGCTTGATTGTCCTGATACCGCTTTCTGCCGTATTCCTGAAAACCTTCACCATGACCTGGGAAGCCTTTTGGAATACCGTCACTTCTGACCGTGTGATGGCATCTTACCGCCTGACTTTTGGTGCGTCCCTGCTGGGTGCGCTGATCAATGTCTTCTTTGGCGGCATCGTTGCCTGGGTGCTGGTGCGCTACAAGTTTCCTGGCAAGCGTCTCATCGATGCACTGGTGGATTTGCCATTTGCCCTGCCCACCGCTGTCGCGGGCATTACCCTGGCAACCCTGTATGCGCCAAATGGCTGGATAGGTAAATTGCTGACACCATTGGGCATCAAGGTTGCCTACACGCCTCTCGGTATTTTGATTGCGCTGACATTCATCGGCCTGCCTTTCGTGGTGCGCACTGTACAACCCGTGCTGGAAGAGGCTGAAAAAGAACTGGAGGAAGCAGCCGTCAGCCTGGGGGCCAGCCATCTGCAGACTTTCCTGCGTGTGATCTTGCCCAGTATCTTGCCTGCCTTGCTGACCGGTTTTGCACTGGCCTTTGCCCGCGCTACTGGCGAATATGGCTCAGTGATTTTTATCGCTGGCAACATGCCCATGATTTCTGAAATTACGCCGCTATTCATGATTACCAAACTCGAACAATATGATTATGCCGGGGCGACGGCGATTGCCGTGGTCATGCTGTTGCTGTCGTTCACCCTGTTGCTGACGATTAATGCGTTGCAGGCCTGGACGCGCAGCCGCCAAAATGCAGGGAGGGATTGATCATGACGACAGCCGCCATCAATACGCCGGTCAAGGCGCCCATCACTGCACGCAGGCATGAGCCGGTGATAACCCCAGCGGCAACGCTGGAGCCGCTATGGGTACGGATAGTCTTGACCGTGACCGCATTGCTTTTCCTGACTCTGTTTTTATTCATTCCACTGGCAGCCGTTTTTGCTGAAGCACTGAAAAAAGGTTGGGAAGTTTACCTGGCAGCGATAGTAGAAGCAGATGCCTTGTCTGCCATCAAGCTGACCCTGATAGCCGCAGGCATAGCCGTGCCGCTGAACCTGGTGTTTGGCGTAGCGGCAGCCTGGACTATCGCCAAGTTTGAATTCCGTGGCAAGAATGTTTTGCTGACACTGATCGATTTGCCGTTCTCGGTGTCACCGGTTATTTCTGGCCTGATCTATGTGTTGCTGTTTGGTGCGCAGGGCTGGTTTGGTGAATGGCTGCGTGATCATGAAATCAAGATTTTGTTTGCGGTGCCCGGTATTGTGCTGGCAACCATCTTCGTGACTTTTCCATTCGTCGCCCGTGAATTGATACCGCTGATGCAGGCACAGGGTAGCGAAGAAGAAGAGGCTGCACTGGTACTCGGCGCATCTGGCTGGAAGACTTTCTGGTACGTGACCTTGCCGAATATTAAGTGGGGTTTGCTGTATGGCGTGATTCTGTGTAATGCGCGTGCCATGGGTGAATTTGGCGCGGTATCGGTAGTGTCTGGTCATATCCGTGGCGAGACCAATACCATGCCGCTGCAAGTCGAGATTTTATATAACGAGTACAACTTCACCGCCGCCTTTGCTGTCGCGTCACTGCTGACCTTGCTGGCCTTGTTGACACTGGCTCTGAAAACATTAGTCGAATGGCGTACCAATGAAAACCGCCAATTGCCACAAGAATAAAGAGAGAAGGGGTTCACCGTGAGTATCGCTGTTAATCAATTACAAAAACGCTTTGGTAGTTTTACCGCACTGGACAATGTCTCGCTGGATTTTCCGAATGGTGAACTGACCGCCTTGTTGGGACCATCAGGTTGCGGCAAGACTACCCTGCTGCGCATCATCGCCGGTCTGGAATATGCCGACAGTGGTCAGGTTTTGCTCGACGGGCAAGATGCTTCGGCCCAGCATGTGCGTGAACGCCAGGTCGGCTTTGTGTTCCAGCACTATGCCTTGTTCAAGCATATGACGATTTTTGAAAACATCGCTTTTGGCTTGCGCGTCAAACCGCGTCATCTGCGCCCTGCAGAAAGCGAGATCAAGGAGAAAGTCACCAAGTTGCTGGAACTGGTGCAGCTCGACTGGCTGGCTGACCGTTATCCGCCACAATTGTCTGGCGGCCAGCGTCAGCGTATCGCACTGGCACGTGCATTGGCGGTGGAGCCTCGCGTGCTCTTGCTGGATGAGCCTTTCGGCGCACTGGATGCCAAGGTACGCAAGGAATTGCGCCGCTGGTTGCGCCGTCTGCATGATGAATTGCATGTCACCAGCATTTTTGTCACGCATGACCAGGAAGAAGCGCTGGAAGTGGCTGACAAGATCGTGCTGATGAACCATGGCAAAGTTGAACAGGTAGGTGCACCGGCCGAGGTATACCATCATCCGGCCACGCCTTTTGTGTACGGCTTCCTGGGTAATGTGAACCTGTTCCGTGGCCGCATCCATGAAGGCATACTTGATGCTGGCGGCGTACCATTTGAAGCGCCAGGCCATGCCGAAACCCGTGACGCTTTTGGTACTGGCTATGTGCGCCCGCATGAACTAGAAATAGACCGCTATTCGCCCGGAGCTGCCGGCCTCAATGTGCAACTCCGCCGCGTCCACAGCATAGGCCCGCTGGCCCAGCTTGAACTGGAAAGAGATGACAACGGCGAACTGGTCGAAGCCATGATTTCTACAGAACGCTATGAACAACTGAAACTCAAAGTCGGCGAAGCCCTGGTAGTGCGCCCTAAACGCCTGCATGTCTTTGTCGATACCCAATAAATAGTAAATACGAAATAATAAATAAAAATAAGGTGCCTTATGAATTTCCAACAATTACGCTCCATCCGTGAAGCTTCTCGCCGTGGTTACAACCTGACTGAAGTGGCAAATGTGCTGTTCACTTCCCAGCCCGGCGTCAGTCGCCAGATCCGCGAACTGGAAGAAGAACTTGGTGTCGATATTTTCGAACGTAATGGCAAACGCCTGACCGGCCTGACAGAACCTGGCAAGGACATATTGCCCATCATCGAAAGATTGCTGCTGGAAGCAGAAAACCTGCGCCAGGCTGGCGAGGACTATTCTGACCAGTCCAAAGGCACGCTGACGATAGCCACCACCCATACCCAGGCGCGCTATGTGTTGCCAAAGGTCGTGCAAGGCTTTCGTCAGGCTTTCCCTGAAGTGCGCATAGCCCTGCAACAAAGTTCCCCAGAACATATTGCTGAATGGGTATTGTCTGGCAAGGCTGACATTGGTATCGCGACGGAAGGTCTGTCACAGTTCAAGGACCTGGCCTCTTTCGCCTGCTATGAATGGAATCACGTTGTCGTCGTGCCAGAAGGTCATCCTTTATTGAGCAAGGAAGAACTGACGCTGGAAGACCTGTCGAATTATCCACTGATTACTTATGACGTTGGTTTCACAGGCCGTGGTCATATCGACGATGCTTTCCGCCTGGCTGGTTTGCGCACCGATATCGTCCTGACTGCGATGGATTCTGACGTTATCCAGCAATATGTGGCGCTGGGTCTGGGCGTGGGTCTGGTGGCTTCGATGGCCATAGAAGTGCAACGTGCACATGGCTTGAGGACAATTTCGGCCAGCCACTTGTTTGCATCGAATGTGACACGTCTGGCGGTACGCCGTGGCGCTTACCTGCGCGCTTATACCTATGAATTCATACAACAGTTTGCACCTAATCTGGACAGGGATGAGGTCAGGCAGGCAGTCAGCGAAAACGAAATAAGTTAAGCAAACTGCACAAGCTGTTGCATTCCCGCCTAAATTTTGAGCAATTAAGGCACTGTCGTGAAGGCGTCACATCTCTCTGGTAAAATTAGGAAAATTATTCTAATTTCCGCAATTTTTATCAGAGGTTGACCATGCTTTACCCTGAATTGTTTAAGTCTTTGGAGCAAGTGCGTTGGAATATGGAGTCAGACATCCCCTGGGATAAATATGACGCCAGCAAACTGACGCCTGAGCAGGCGCAAACCATCAAGATGAATGCCATCACTGAATGGTCTGCGCTGCCAGCGACAGAAATGTTCTTGCGTGATAACCGTGGCGACAGTGACTTCTGCGCCTTTATGTCCATCTGGTTTTTTGAAGAACAAAAACATTCCCTGGTCTTGATGGAATACCTGCGCCGCTTCCATCCTGAACTGGTGCCGACTGAAAAAGAACTCGACAATGTACGTTTCGAGTTTGACCCTGCGCCACCGCTGGAAACCCTGATGCTGCATTTCTGTGGTGAGATACGCCTGAACCACTGGTACCGCTGTGCATCTGACTGGCATACCGAACCTGTCATCAAGCATATCTACAAAATCATCAGCCAGGATGAAGCACGCCACGGCGGTGCTTATCTGCGCTACATGAAAAAATCCCTGGCCGAAGTCGGCGACGTGGCCCGTGCTGCATTTTCCAAGATCGGTGTCCTGATGGCGTCTGCCAGGCGTACAGAAAAACCTTTGCACCCGACCAACTTACATGTGAATCAGGCATTGTTCCCGAACGACACCATACAATCACGTCTGCCTGACCCTGATTGGCTGGAACGCTGGCTCGATGGCCAGATCAAGTTTGATGGCGTGTGGGAAAAGAAAGTCGTCGATCGCATCCTGCACAATATGTCGCTGCTGTTCGAGCGTACTTTCGAAACCGTGCAAGACTTGAACCGCTATCGCAAGGAAGTTGCGCAAAGGCTGGTTATTTTGCCTGGCAGCTTGCCTAGTGCTGCATAAATCTGGTTTGAAGCTGTACAATCGCCGCTAATCATTAGCGGCTTTTTTTTATAAATTCAAGACCGTTCAACACAGAGACACAGAGGTTGCACAGAGGGGCACAGAGAAGTTCAAGAGAGAAAATAAACGCGAATGTTTGCAATTCGTAGGTTGGGCTACGCTCTATCAGCCCAACACTCAGCATATAAATCACGTATACGTTTATTAAAGGCAAAGTGTTGGGCTGATGAAACGTAGCCTAGCGAGGCCCGGTCCAACCTACAACAGAATACGATTTTGCTTTTCTCTGTGCTTCCTCTGTGTCTCCGTGCCTCTGTGGTGAGAGGTTTTCGTAAAAATACCCACAAAGTTTCTTATGCCAGAATTCGAAAAAAAACTCACTACCCGCGAGCAATTGGCGGAACGTGTACTCGAGCTACCCAAACCCGTGGTCATGACCAACGGCGTATTCGACATCCTGCACCGTGGTCATGTCAGCTATCTCGCTGATGCGCGCGAATTTGGTGCTTCGCTGGTGGTAGCGGTGAATACGGATGCCTCGGTCAAACGCCTGGGCAAGGGCGATGACCGGCCCGTCAATACCTGTGCAGACCGTATGGCGGTGTTGGCAGCACTGGAGTCTGTCAGCCTGGTGGTGGAATTTGATGAAGATACCGCTTTGCAAGCCGTACTGGCAGCGCATCCTGATGTATATGTCAAAGGCGGCGATTACGATATGACAGCCATACCGGAAGGTCAGGCTGTGCTGGGCTATGGTGGCACGGTGGCCGCCATTGATTTTGAGCATGACCGTTCTACCAGCAAATTGCTGGCCAAAGTGCGCTCGGGTGTTTAAGTTTTTTGTTGCTGCAGCAAAAGCTCAAATTCTTCCGGTGGCAAGGGTTTCGAGAATAAATAACCTTGGGCAAAATCGCAGCCGGCCTGTTTCAGCAAGTTATGCTGTTGTTGCGTCTCCACCCCTTCGGCGATGACCTTCAAATCCAGCTTGTGCGCCATCATAATGATGGCTTCAGACAAGACAATATCACTGGCATCTGTTGCCAGGTTACGGACGAAGGACTGGTCTATCTTGAGGTAATCGATATCAAATTTCTTCAGGTAGGAAAGTGAAGAATAGCCGGTGCCAAAATCATCAAGCGCCACCTGTATCCCGGCATCGCGAAATTGCAAGAGTTTGCTGGTGATTTTCTGGCTGGCATCCAGCAATAAGCCTTCAGTAATTTCTACGCTGATGGCCTGGCCAGGCAGGTTTTGTAGCGCCAGCTCATGTATCCAGTTGATATAACGTTCCTGGTCACCCTGGAATTCCATGGGAGACTGATTGATACTGATCTGGAAGTCTGGGCGATACAGTTCGCGCCATCTCCTGACCCAGCGCAGTGCCTCGCGGAATACCAGGTCACCTATAGCGATGATCAGGCCGCTGGTTTCTGCAATGGGTATGAACTCTATGGGGCTGATGAATCCCCGTTGGGGATGTAGCCAGCGTACCAGAGCTTCAGCTTTTTGTATTTTTCCGCTATGGATATCGACGATGGGCTGGAAATAGACGCGCAGGCTATTTTCAGCAATCGCAGTGCGCAGATCATTCGTCATGCGCAGACGTGCCAATGCAGCAGTCTGCAGGCCGGGCGTGAAATAGCTGAAGCGATTCCGGCCCTGGGCCTTGGCCGCATACATGGCCTGGTCGGCATGCTTGATGAGGTCATCCAGATTGTCGGCATCGCGCGGGTAGATGGTGATACCCACGCTGGCAGACAAATAGATTTCTTCGCCCGCCAGCTGGAAGGGGGTGGACATGCTGCGTATGATGTTTTGCGCGATGGTCTCAGCCCGGTTTTCCTCATGCATCTCTGGCAGCGAAACGGTGAATTCATCACCACCGAGGCGGGCCACGGTATCGCTTTCCCTGACGCACTTGCGTAGCCGGTGCGCGGCTTCTATCAACAAGGCATCGCCAGTCGAGTGGCCCAGTGTGTCGTTGACCTCCTTGAAAAAGTCCAGGTCGATGAACAGCACAGCCAGCGCCAGCTTATGGCGTTTGCTGAGCTTGATGTCGTGATCCAGCCTTTCATAAAACATGCGCCGGTTCGGCAGGCCGGTCAGGGTATCGATATTTGCCTGTTGCCAGATCAGGGCTTCGGTTTTTTTCTTTTCGGTGATATCAAGCACCGTGCCCAGCATGCGCTGCGCCCGCCCATCCCTGTCCCATTCCACCACCGCACCGACAGACAGTATCCATGCCCATTCACCACTAGCTTTCTTTTGCCGGAATTCGACCCGATATTCATCGCTCCTGCCCTCCAGATGTTCTTTGAAAGCGCGCGCTGCTGCGGGGATATCCTCGGGATGCACCCTGGCTACCCAGTTCTTTTTATTCTCTCGAAAACCATCATGTGCAAAACCCAGCATGTGCGCATATTCTGGGCTGACTATGGCATCGCCAGTCAGCACGTTCAAGTCATATAAGCCCTGATGAGTAGCTGACAGTGCCATGCGCAAGCGTTCTTCGCTTTCACGCAGGGCAACTTCAGCCTGCTTTCGCTCTGAAATATCGGTGTGGGTGCCCACCACGCGGGTTGGCTTGCCATCCCTATCACGCTGTATGACCGTACCGCGTGTCAGTATCCATTTCCAGCTGCCATCCTTGCATTGCACCCGGTGCTCATTGATATAAATGGGTGTCTTGCCATCAAAATGGGCTTGCCTGTCCAGATCCATCTGTTTCAGATCGTCAGGATGGGTACGCCTGTCCAGCTCTTCGGACAAATCAGCTATGTCTTCTTTTGTATAGCCATAAATTTCGCGCAGGCGGTCAGACAATATCTCTATCCCAGTTTGCGGGTACCAGTCCCAGACACCATCACCAGAACCTTCCAGTGCCAGTTGCCAGCGCTCTTCATGCAGATGTAATTGCTCTTCACTTTGCTTGCGCTGGCTGATATCAATAATCATGGCATAGCAACCCCTGACCTTGCCGTCCTGATCAAATACTGGAAAGAGCTGGGCTGAGATACTGCGGGTACCGCCGTGCAGGTAGGGTACCGTGGTTTCGTAGGCGATGCATTCTCCTGACAGTGCACGCCTTACCTGGGGCCGCACATGTTGAAAAGCTTCTTCGCCTAAGACTTCGGCCATATGCTTGTTAATGACTGCGGAGCGGGATATGCCAAACCAGTCTATATATACCTGGTTGATGAATTGATAGTGGTAATTGGCATCTACATAAGAAATGCAGACGGGCAGGGCATCAATCAAATGCCGCAGTTGTTGCAAATCATTTTCAAATTGCTCAGTTGCCGGATTTTGCACGGTCTTGACCCTGATATTCGCTCTACTGCAAACATGCTAAAGGTTTTTTCAGCAAATGCAGTAAATTTCGGGTGCCGTGTGGTAATTTAGGTAATTAACATGTGGCAATGAAAACACTGTTCACCAAAACTTAGCTGCCGCCCGCAAAACCATTTTGACGCCAGGCCTCATACACCACGACTGCCACCGTATTGGATAAATTCAGGCTGCGATTATCTGGCCGCATGGGCAGGCGTATGCGCTGGCTGGCCGGAAAGGACTCGCGCAATTCAGGTGCTAGGCCGCGGGTTTCTGCACCAAATACAAAATAGTCACCGGGCTGGAAGGCCAGATTGGCGAAAGCTGTAGAGCCGTGGGTGGTCATGGCAAACATGCGGCTGCTGTCGGGCTGCTCGCTGGCAAGAAACGCTTCCCAATTCTTGTGTACTTTCATGGTCGCATAGTCATGATAATCAAGACCTGCGCGTTTCATCTTGCTATCGTCCAGGGGAAAGCCCAGTGGCTCTATCAAATGTAGTTGCACACCAGTGTTGGCACAGAGGCGGATGATGTTGCCAGTATTTGGCGGTATTTCTGGCTCGACCAGGACGACGTGAAACAAGTTGATTCCTTAGTGAATATGGGGAAGGGTGCGGGCAAAAACATAAGCTGTCACTTTGGCGGCACCGTAACGTTTCAGCATTGTAGCGATTTCATGCAGGGTCATGCCAGTGGTCATGACATCATCGACGATACCCACATGCGCGCCGCGCAGGCTTTCTTGCTGGCTTTCATCGACACAAAAGGCATTTTTGACATTGCGCGCCCTGGCGGCATTTGGCAAGCTGCTTTGCATCGCAGTGTTCCTGCTGCGTTGCAGGAGATGCATGTTGGCCGCTATGCCCAGATGCTTCGCCAGTGGGCGGGTAATTTCCCAGGCCTGGTTGAAGCCGCGCTCCGCCAGCCGGTCTTTACCCAGGGGCACGGCACACAGCAGATCCGGCAATTCATGGCCTTGCTGCTGCAATATGCTATCCCTCAGCATGCGGGCGAACCAGGGCGCCAGCGCCAGTTGATGGGCAAACTTCAAAGACAGTACCAACTGATCCTGAGGCGCTGCATAGTCGCAGACGCTCAGTGTGCGGTCAAAAGCTGGTGGATTGCTGAGACAATCTCCACAGCGTGGGCTGGCACTGGCGGGCGGCAAGGGCAGGGCACATTGCAGGCATCTGGTCTGCCCGGTCTGGAAATAGCGGGCATGGCATGCGTGGCAAACCACTTCGCTGCTATCCAGGCGGCACAGGGCGCAGGAATTTGGTATCAAGGCAGCCAGGCCTCTTTTCCAGGCCATTTTGAGTTTGTCTGTGATCATGAGCGCATGAGTGTATACAAGCGTGTAAACTGCCAGCTTAAAGAATAACGTAATTCATTATTATTTTGCCTATGTTGAGTGCTCCTATCAATCTGCAACTGGTGCGCCGCCTGTTTGCCGATGCGACAAAAATCCGCCCTTCCGACTTTTTGCGTCGCGAAATAGCCACGCGCATGCGTGAAAAACTGGAGCTCGTTAAAATCCAGCCTGCTGCTGTCCTGGATGCTGGTTGTGGCGAGTCAGATGATATTGCTGAATTGCAAAAAAGTTATCCTGCTGCACTGGCTTACGGCATTGATGCTTCTTTGTCCATGCTGGAGGCGGGCAAGCACAAGCATCTTGCGGCCAGGAGCGCAGTCGGGCGTTTGTTATCCAAATGGACGCCCGCGGCCTTGCGCCAAGAGTCCAGCCAGTATTTACTATGCGCTGATTTTGCCCGTCTGCCTATGGCAAATGCCAGCGTGGATCTGATCTGGTCGAATCTGGCATTGCACTGGCATCCCCAGCCTGACCTGGTGTTCGCCGAATGGCGCAGGGTTTTGCGCACTGATGGCCTGCTGATGTTTTCATGCTTTGGTCCGGATACCTTGATGGAATTGCGCCAGGCCTTTGCCGAAGTGGACGATTTGCCACACATACTCCCCTTTGTTGATATGCATGATTTTGGCGATATGCTGGTGAATGCCGGATTTTCCACGCCCGTCATGGATATGGAAAAAATCACGCTGACTTATGCCAGTGCCGATAAATTGCTGGAAGACGTGCGCGCCCTCGGGGGCAATCCATTGATGACACGCAGGCAAGCCTTGCTGGGCCGCAAAGCCCATGCGCGCTTGCTGGCAGCGCTGGATAAGCGCAAAGATGTCGATGGACGCATAGCTCTGACGCTGGAAGTGGTTTACGGCCATGCTTTCCGGCCTGTGAACCGCAAAACTGCCGCCGGAGAATCCATAGTCCGTTTTGATTTGCCTAAAAAATCACCTTAATCCAGATCAAAAAAAGCCGAAAAACTGTAAAATTTCTTCATAAATCTTTGTGACATTTGAGCGAGATCATAGATGTCATTCATGTATTCTGCTTGATATCGCCCTGCTTTACGCCTTATACTCTTGCAGTTGTGGAAGTTGCCGGAACGCATATGAAAATTTTTTGAATCTGTGTCCCTGGCGCTCTGTTAAAAGAATTCTAATCGGGTTTTGGGGAAATTCATGAAACATGCTAAGCGATTAAAGTCGTTCATGCTGGGTGCCTCGCTCTTGGCTGCTAGTCTGCCAACGTGGGCGGTGGTCAATGGTCCGGTAGTGGATATGAAGGGCGGTCCGGCAGTCAAGCAGTTGAATCTGCAGCCACCTGTTACGCAAATTGCGGAGCAAATCTATTCCATCCATAACCTGATGCTGGTTATCTGCATGGTCATTTTTGTGGCAGTTTTCGGGGTGATGTTTTATTCCATCCTGAAACACCGCAAGTCTGTCGGCCATAAGCCAGCTACTTTCCACGAAAGTACTGCTGTTGAGATCGCCTGGACAGTTGTGCCTTTCATCATCGTTATCGTCATGGCTTTGCCAGCAACAAAAACTGTTGTTGCAATGAAAGATACCTCGAACGCTGACATCACCATTAAAGCCACGGGCATGCAATGGAAATGGGGCTATGATTACCTGAAGGGTGAAGGCGAAGGTATTTCCTTCCTCTCGACACTGGCGACTCCCCGTACGCAAGTTGGTGCACCTGGCGTAGAACCTACAGAAAAACGCGGCGACAATTACCTGATTGAAGTTGACAATGAAGTCGTGGTGCCGGTCAACAAGAAAGTCCGCATTATTACCACCGCCAATGACGTTATCCATGCCTGGACTATCCCCGCGTTTGGCGTGAAACAGGATGCGATTCCTGGTTTTGTCCGTGACACCTGGTTCAAGGCTGAAAAAATCGGTACTTACCGTGGTCAGTGCGTAGAGCTGTGCGGTAAAGAACATGCCTTCATGCCTATCGTTGTCAATGTCGTTTCTGACGATGATTACAAAAAATGGGTGGATACCAAGAAAAAAGAAATGGCTGCCAAGGCAGATGATCCAAGCAAGGTCTGGACTGTAGATGAGCTGAAACAACGTGGCGAAAAAGTCTATACAGCAAACTGTGTGGCCTGCCATCAGGCGACCGGTAAGGGTGTACCAGGTGCTTTCCCTGCACTTGACGGCTCGGCTGTTGTGACTGGTCCTAAAGCAGCTCAAATCGGTATTTTGCTAAATGGTAAGGGTGGCATGCCAGCCTGGAAGGCTACTTTGTCTGACACAGAAATTGCTGCTGTAATCACTTATACCCGCAATAACTGGTCTAACAAGGCTGCTGAAAACATCGTCCAACCAGCTGAAGTTTTGGCTGCGCGTAAGTAATAAACAGGAAGAACAGGAGAAAAGATGAGCACTACTACAGTTGATCACGCTCACGATCACTCTCACGACCACGCGCATGACCATCCACATGGTTTCCAGCGCTGGTTGTTTGCAACCAACCATAAAGATATCGGTAGTTTGTATCTGTGGTTCGCTTTCACGATGTTGCTGGCCGGTGGCGTCATGGCCCTGGGCATCCGCAGTGAATTGTTCCAGCCTGGTCTGCAACTCATGCAGCCTGAGTTCTTTAACCAGTTGACCACCATGCATGGTCTGGTTATGGTTTTTGGTGCGATCATGCCGGCTTTCGTTGGTTTCGCCAACTGGATGATCCCGCTGCAGATCGGCGCGTCTGATATGGCATTTGCCCGTATGAACAACTTCTCGTTCTGGCTGATGCCTCCAGCAGCTCTGCTGCTGATGGGTTCTTTCTTTGTTCCTGGCGGTGCAACGGCTGCTGGCTGGACACTTTATGCACCATTGTCCACACAAATGGGCCCAGGCATGGATATGGCGATTTTCGCGGTCCACATCATGGGTGCGTCTTCCATCATGGGTTCCATTAACATCATCACTACCATCCTGAACATGCGCGCTCCTGGCATGACACTGATGAAGATGCCGATGTTCTGCTGGACCTGGTTGATTACTGCTTACCTGCTGATCGCTGTTATGCCAGTTCTGGCAGGTGCGATCACGATGACACTGACCGACCGTCATTTTGGTACATCCTTCTTTAATGCAGCCGGCGGCGGCGACCCTGTCATGTATCAGCACATTTTCTGGTTCTTCGGACATCCAGAGGTGTACATCATGATTTTGCCAGCCTTCGGTATCGTTTCCCAGATCGTTCCTGCATTTGCCCGCAAGCCTTTGTTTGGTTATGCATCGATGGTGTATGCAACCGCATCCATCGCGATCCTGTCCTTCATCGTCTGGGCGCATCACATGTTCACAACCGGTATGCCAGTGACGGCACAGTTGTTCTTCATGTACGCAACCATGCTGATCTCGGTACCTACCGGCGTGAAAGTATTTAACTGGGTTGCGACGATGTGGAAAGGCTCGATGACTTTCGAGACGCCTATGTTGTTTGCAGTCGGCTTCATCTTCGTGTTCACCATGGGCGGCTTTACTGGCCTGATCCTGGCGGTGACACCGATTGACATCCAGTTGCAAGATACTTACTACGTGGTTGCCCACTTCCACTATGTGTTGGTGGCTGGTTCCCTGTTTGCCTTGTTCGCCGGTTACTACTACTGGGGGCCAAAATGGACAGGTTTCATGTACAACGAAACACGCGGCAAAATCCACTTCTGGGGTTCGCTGATTTTGTTCAACGTGACCTTCTTCCCTATGCACTTCCTGGGCCTGGCCGGTATGCCACGTCGTTATGCCGACTACCCTGCGCAATTTACTGATTTCAATCAGGTTGCCACTATCGGTGCGTTTGGTTTTGGTTTGATGCAGGTATATTTCATCCTGGCAGTGGTTATCCCGTCCATCAAAGGCGGCATACCAGCAGCGGCGAAACCATGGGATGGTGCTGAAGGTCTGGAATGGACAGTGCCTAGCCCTGCGCCTTTCCATACTTTTGAAGAACCACCAGAATTCAAATAATGTAATGCGGCTGAGGCTTGCTCCGGTTCTGCCGGAGCAAGACAAAAAATGAGTAATCGAAAAAAACCGAATAACTTGCGAACTGCCATCATTCTGTTTTCTGTGGCACTGGTGTTCTTTGCCGGTGTCTTCATCAAGCAAACCTGGTTACGCTGATAGGATAGCTTCATGTCGCAAGAAGAATCCGGTGTTGCAGGCAAGAGCAAGCTGAATGCGAAAATGCTCGGCAAGTTGCTGGTGATTGCCTTGATGATGTTTGGATTTGGTTATGCTTTGGTACCCATTTACAAACAGATTTGTGAATTGACGGGTGTAAATATTCTGACGCCCAAGGATATCTCGGTCAAAGAAATATCCAATTCCCAGATCGACAGAAGCCGTGAAGTGACGGTGGAGTTTGATGCAAATACGCAAGGCCCGTGGCGTTTTCGTCCTACCGTGGCGAGCATGAAAGTGCACCCCGGTGAAATGACACAAATCGTTTATGAAGTAGTCAACAAGCAGTCATACAAGATGGATGCGCAGGCGATACCCAGCTACGCTCCACAACAGGCTGGCAATTACTTCAAAAAGATGGAATGTTTTTGTTTCAAGCAGCAGACTCTGGGGCCAAATGAAGCAAGGCAAATGCCGGTAGTGTTTTATCTGGATCCGGCCTTGCCTAAAGATGTGAAGACGATTACCTTGTCTTATACCTTCTTTGAAGTTGGCGTCAAGCCACAGGCAGCACCTGGCGTAGCTGGAGAAGGGCAGGGTAAGTCATGACAGATTTGAAAGAAGCAAGCAAGCGTAAGGCTTCGTTTTTCGCAACAATGAAAGCCGTATTCTGGTCGTTTTTGGGGATACGCAAGAAAACTGATTATGAGCAGGATGCAGCGCAGTTGAATCCTGTTCACGTGATTATTGCCGGCATCATAGGTGCGCTGATCTTTATTTCAGTGCTGATCATGATAGTCAGGCATGTAGTCGCAAAATAACAATTCAAGTAGTACATTAAATTGCATCGGGAGATGGAAATGAGTTCTCAACACGCTAATGCGCCATACTATTTTGTGCCTGGCCCATCCAAATGGCCAGTACTTGGTGGCACCACCTTATTGCTGACCATGATAGGTGCTTCTGCCTGGGTCAATGGCCTGGCCTGGGGTTCTTACCTGAACTTCGCCGGTATTATCCTGACACTGGTGGTCTTGTATAACTGGTTTGGTGATGCGATTGCTGAATCTGAAGGCGGTAAATACAGCGCCCGTATTGATGTCTCCTTCCGCTGGAGCATGAGCTGGTTCATTTTCTCTGAAGTGATGTTCTTTGCAGCCTTCTTTGGCGCATTGTTCTATGCACGTACTATCTCCATGCCATGGCTGGCTGATTTTGATCACAAAGTCCTGTGGCCTGATTTTGCTGCCAACTGGGGTAATGTAGGCCCGGCTGGCACGGTCGAAGCCTTCAAGACCATGGGTCCTTTCCCTATCCCTACAATCAATACGGCCTTGTTGCTGACTTCCGGCGTGACGCTGACGATTGCTCACCACGCCTTGCGTGAAGGCCATCGTGCCAAGACAGCATTCTGGTTGTTTGCCACAGTCTTGCTGGGTGCGGTGTTCATGGGCTTCCAGGCTTACGAGTACATGCATGCGTACAGCGAACTGAACCTGAAACTGACTTCCGGTATCTACGGTTCCACTTTCTTCATGCTGACCGGTTTCCATGGTTTCCATGTGACCATGGGTGCGATCATGTTGTCGGTGGTCTTGTATCGTGTCATGAAGGGCCATTTCACACCTGAGCACCACTTCGCATTTGAAGGCGCTGCCTGGTACTGGCACTTTGTTGATGTGGTCTGGCTGGGTCTGTACGTTGTTGTTTACTGGCTGTAAGCAAGCTTTAGTAGCAAAAAATAGCGTAAAAAAGCCGCACAGTTAGTGCGGCTTTTTTACATATATGGAATTGTCTGAATAGCTGGTGGTACTGAAACCAGTCCGTCACTAAAATTCGGGCTGGATTTACCTGATACCGGTAGGTTGTATCAAGCCAAAATGATTGGCCAGCAGGATCAGCAAAAACAGCGTGATAGAAAAACCTACCCGAAATGCCAGTGCCTTGACCGTGCGATTGCTTTTCCCCTTGTCTTTCATCAGGTAAACCAGGGCAGACCCCAGGCTGAACAGGATAAGGAAAAAAGCGATGGCGACAAGAATTTTCATATTCGGTTATTGTTGGTGCTTTTAATTGATCGACTCTTGCATTGTAATGCCTTAATACCTGAATGCCTATTTCCTTCCGTTTCCGCCTGATCCCGTTTATTGCCTGTCTGCTGCTGGCCAGCCTGGGCATCGCTTTGGCGCAATGGCAGACCCGCAGGGCAGAAGAAAAAGAAATGCTGGCAGCACAAATGGCCGAGCGCCAGCATTTGCCTGTACTGATGTTGAATGCGCAAACGCCACCCGGACAGTTGCAGGCGTTTCGCAAGCTGCAAGTCAGTGGACAATTCATACGCGAATGGCCCTTGTATCTGGATAACCGCCCTCTGCAGGGAAAAGCCGGTTTGTATGTGCTGATGCCTTTCAAGCTGGCCAATAGCAGTAAATATGTCTTGATTGCCCGTGGCTGGCACCCGCGCGATGCACGTGACCGTATGCATATGCCAGATATTCCTGCCGCTGGTGGCCAGGTCGTGCTGGAAGGCATGCTCAGGGACAGGCTAGAGCGGGTAATGCAACTCGGCCAGGCCGAAGTGGTCAAACCGGGCAGCCTCTTGCAAAATATCGATGTGGAAGCATTGGCAAAACAGACGCGCTGGGATTTTTATCCCTTTGTGCTGGAACAAACTTCCTTGGAAAACGATGGTCTCTCGCGCGAATGGCCGATGCCTTCGGCAGGTGCTGACAAGCACAGGGGCTATGCCTTTCAATGGTATGCGCTGGCTCTGATGGCCTTCTTATTCTTTGTTGTTACTGGATTTCGTCGTGGAAAAAACTGAAAAGCAAAAGTCGCGTGGTCGCTGGAAATTATTGATGGTGCTGGCAGTCTGTGCTGCCCCCATGGTTTTTTCCTATCTGGCTTACTATGTCATCAAACCTGAAGGCCGCACCAATTACGGCACTATTCTTGACCCGCGCAATTACCCCATGCCCAAACTGGCCGGGCATCTGCTGGGTGCAGCGGCGACTGATCCCGTGATTGGCCTGGAAGCCTATAAAGGCAAGTGGCTGATGCTGCAGGTAGATAGCGGTGCCTGTGCTGAGGCTTGCCAGAAAAGAATGTATGACATCCGCCAGTTGCGTACCGCCCAGGGCAAGGAAATGGACAGGATAGAGCGCGTCTGGCTGATCACCGACGATGCCCCCATTGATACCATGCTGATACGCCAGCATGATGGTGCACGCATGCTGAAGGTCGATGCAGCCGCCCTCAAGGCCTGGTTGCCGACTGAAAGCGACACCCAGATCAGCGACCATATTTACCTGATCGATCCGCTCGGCAATCTGATGATGCGGTATCAAAAAAATGCAGATGCCAACAAGATTAAAAAAGACCTCAGCAAATTATTGCGTGCGTCAGCGATAGGTTAAAAGATAGCTTAAGCGATAGGTGAAACAATAATCATGTGGTTGCAGATTGCATTGACAGCACTGATGGTCGCAGTAATACCGGCGGCTATGGTGTTCCTGTCCAGGGAAAAGAATAAATACCGCAAGCTCATCGCGGTGACTGTCACGTTGACTTTTGAGCTCATCATGTTTGGCGCATTTACCCGCCTGACAGACTCTGGCCTGGGTTGCCCGGACTGGCCGGGTTGCTATGGCCAGTCCAACCCCTTGCAATCTCATGCTGCGATCAAGGCGGCAGAAATTGCCATGCCCACTGGCCCCGTGACTTTGCAAAAAGCCTGGATAGAAATGGTGCACCGCTATCTGGCCATGAGTGTGGGCATACTGATTATTGCCCAGATGGCTATTGCCTGGGTACGCCGCCGGCAGCTTCCAAGCAGCCCCTGGCTGGCAACTTTCCTGCTGTTCTTTGTTTGCCTGCAAGGTGCATTCGGCGCCTGGACTGTCACCCTCAAGCTGCAACCCGTCATAGTGACCACTCACCTAATCCTCGGCATGGGTTTGCTGGCACTGCTCAGTGCCAGTCTGGAACAGCAAAGCAGCTCGCTGCCGGGCCGCAGCATTGCTGCCGCCGATGGCAGGCGCATGCTATGGCCAGCCAGCCTGGCTTTAGTGCTGGTGTTTGTGCAAATCAGTCTGGGTGGTTGGGTAAGTACTAACTATGCTGCCCTGGCTTGCCAGGACTACCCCATGTGCAATGGCCAGGTCATACCGGCGATGGACTTTGAACATGGTTTCAGCCTATGGCGCCAGCTGGGCCAGACTGTGAATGGCGATTACCTGCCTTTTAATGCCCTGGTTGCCATACACTGGGTGCACAGGAACTTTGCCTTGCTGGTAGTCGCAGTCTGTCTGTGGGCCGCGTTCAGGGCGCGCAAGATTACCGGGCTGGAAAAGCTGGGCCACCATATCTTGCTCGCGATTGTTGCCCAATTCATCATCGGCATTTCTACCGTCTTTTTTTCCTGGCCTTTGCTGCTGGCAGTTTTGCATAATGGGATGGCTGCCATGCTCGTGCTTTTGCTGACCATGTTAAACTACCGCATAAGGCATGTGAGCCTTGCCGCTGCCAAAGATAGATCATGACCACTTTAAGTTTGCCTTCCAACCGACTGGCTCAGTACTGGGCTTTGACCAAACCCCGTGTGACTCAGCTCGCGGTATTTTGCGCCGTCATCGGCATGTTCCTGGCGACACCGGAGTTGCCTGCCTGGCGCGTAGTCGTCGCTGCCACTGTAGGTATCTGGCTGCTGGCAGGCGCTGCTTTTGCCGTAAATTGCCTGGTGGAAAAAGAAATTGATTCCCGCATGGCCAGAACAGCACGCCGTGCGACTGCCCAGGGTGAAATCACTGTGCCACAGACCCTGGTGTTCTCGGGTGTCATCGGTGGCATGGGCATGTGGGTTTTGTATACCATGGTCAATCCCCTGACCATGTGGCTGACATTTACGACCTTTGTTGGCTATGCTGTCGTTTATACCATCATCCTGAAACCGGCAACACCGCAGAACATCGTCATCGGTGGTTTGTCAGGTGCCATGCCACCCGCGCTGGGCTGGGCAGCAGTGGCAAACGATGTGCCCATGCAGGCCTGGTTGCTGGTATTGATCATCTTTGTCTGGACGCCACCGCATTTTTGGGCGCTGGCCATGTACAGGCGCGATGATTACGCGCGTTCCGGCCTGCCGATGTTGCCGATAACGCATGGCCTGGAATTTACCCGCTTCCACATCTGGCTGTATACGATAGCGCTGTTTGCCACCACCATGCTGCCCTATGCGGTGCACATGAGCGGTCTGATTTACCTGATAAGCGCGATTATTCTGGGCGTGATCTTCCTGTGGTATGCGTGGCGCATTTACAAGCACTATGATGATGTACTGGCACGCAAGACTTTTGCCTATTCTATTATCTACCTGTCCCTGCTGTTTGCAGCTTTGTTGATTGATCACTATATCAAGCTATGAAAATTCTGAAGCACCTCGCCAGTATGCTGATGGCGCTGAGTTTGCTCGGTTTGGCGGCTTGCATGCCAGCCCAGGAAAAATTCAATAACACCGATCTGACTGGCCTTGATTACGCCAAAGACTTTGCCCTGACGGATCACAATGGCAAGCAGCGCACCCTGGCAGACTTCAAGGGCAAGGCGGTAGTCATCTTCTTTGGCTATACCCAATGCCCGGATGTCTGCCCGACCACCATGGCAGAAATGGCGAGTGTCATGAAATTGCTAGGACCTGATGCCGACAAGGTGCAGGTCCTGTTTGTGACCCTGGATCCTGAACGCGATACCCAGGCTTTGCTGGCCAACTATGTCCCCAATTTTGACAAACGCTTTCTGGGTTTGTTTGGCGATGCTGCCGCAACGGCCAAAGTTGCCAAAGAATTTAAAGTGTTTTATCAAAAGGTAGAAGGCAAAACACCCGGCAGCTATACCATGGACCATACAGCGGGTAGTTATGTATTTGATCCTCAGGGGCGCATCCGTTTATTCTTGCGCCATGGACAGGGAGCAGAACCTGTTGCCCATGATTTGAAAATCCTGCTGAAGTAAGGCGGCAAAGAATACAAAGCAGACGGCACTCTGGCCACGAAATTGGCGGCGAAATTGGCCGCGAAATCGACCACGAATAGTCCCGCACCCGGCCACAAAAATGGCCACAAAGCCGCTGGATAAAACAAAAGGCACTCTCGCGAGTGCCTTTTTCTTTTGCTACAGCATGTTTTGATTATGCAAAGCTGCTGAGGCTGCCCTTCATTTTCTTCAGGGCTGCGCTTTCGATCTGGCGTATGCGTTCGGCAGACACACCGTATTCATCGGCCAGTTCGTGCAGGGTGGAGCCTGTACCATCATCATTTTTCAACCAGCGTGATTCTATGATGTGGCGTGAGCGTGCATCCAGTTTGGACAGGGCAGATTCCAGGCCTTCGCTTTGCAGACGGTCATACTGGCGTGTTTCCAGCACACGGGTAGGTTCGTCGGATTCAGTCTTCAGATAAGCGATAGGAGCGAACTTTTCATCGTCATCATCCGTTGGTGCATCCAGAGCAATATCGTGGCCGGACAAACGCATTTCCATTTCGATGACTTCTTCGCGCTTGACATCCAGCGTTGATGCCAGTGCATCAATTTGCTTTGGTGTCATCGCGTCCAGGCCTTCTTTATGGCTGCGCAGGTTAAAGAACAGTTTGCGCTGTGCTTTGGTCGTTGCTACTTTGACCAGGCGCCAGTTTTTCAAAATGTACTCATGCATTTCAGCCTTGATCCAGTGCATGGCATAGGACACCAGACGTACACCCTGGTCAGGGTCAAAGCGTTTAACGGCTTTCATCAGGCCGATATTGCCTTCCTGGATCAAGTCAGCATGGGGCAAGCCATAGCCGAGGTAACCGCGGGCGATCGATACGACCAGGCGCAGATGTGACATAACCAGTTGCTGCGCAGCAGCCAGGTCATTGTCATTACGCAATTTGTTCGCAAAGTCTATCTCTTCCTGATGCGTGAGCATAGGCAGACGATTGACTGCAGAAATATAGGCATCAATATTACCCAGCGTGCCACTAAAACCTAAAGCCAGCGCTGTGCTGTCTGTTGCAGGGATCAATTGTGTCGATGTAGTTGCCATTTTTCCTCCTTATTGCTGCCTTAAGAGTATCAATTACTCCTTTTGGCACTTTCAAGTTCCTATATTAGCACTCTCTTGAGAAGAGTGCTAATACTCAGATTCTATGAAGTTCATCAAATAAATCTATTGAAAAACAAGCATTCATTTACAACATGTATAGTGCTTAGATAGATGCCTGGGTGGAAAGTTGCAATCAATTCGATGCAAATTGTAAAAGCCTGTTGCAAAAATCACGATGCGCAGACTGCTGCAATGGTGCACGATCACTAGCGACTAATAGAGAACACTAGTAATCACCAAGTACCAACAAGCTTCAGCACTATGAAGACGAAGCAAGAACAGATTTATTGTGCGCTTATTGAGCAAATGGCGCGAAGAATTCAGCTTGCGCGCGCCAATTGCCTTCTTACCGACAGAAAAACACCAACCAACCCAAGCAACATGCTAACAGCCAATAGTATGGCGCTCTGTACGATACCCAACGGAGCAAGGTGAAATTCCGATGCATATAATTTAGCAAATTCTGCAATTGCCTTGTTCAAGGGTTGCAGGGATGCCGCAATCAGGCCCAGTGCGAGGCCACCTGCCAGCAAGCCCAGCAAGGCGCCGGTATAGTAATAAGGCTTGTGAATGAAACTATTGGTCGCACCCAGCAGGCGCGATACGGCAATTTCTGCCCTGTGCGAAATCACTTGCAGGCGGGTGGCATTAAACACCACGACCACCACCACCACACCCAGAGTGGCAGCCAGGAACAACAAACCAAGCTGCATGATTTGCACCAGTGCTGCCAGGCGCTTGACCCAGGCGGAATCGAGTTGCACGACATCGACATCCTGCATTTGCTTTATTTCTTCGACCAGCGCCTCTATCTTGCCCGCATCACTATTCGACATGGACAAGACATAGGCATCAGGCAGCGGATTGCCACCCAATGTAGATAAGACTTCTGCCAGGTTGGATGATTGCTCGAGACTGGCCAGGGCCTTGTCCTTGGGGATGAAGTTCAGGTTGGCCGTAATGTTTTTCTCTTTCAGCAATTTTTTCAGTGGTATCGACAAGGCTGTGGCCGTTGCCCTCGGTGTGTCCGGGCTGACGAAGATGCTGATCTCAGGTTCTATGGACAGTTGCGACGAGATGGGACGTATATTTTCTATCAGGGTCAGGCCGGCGATGGGCAAGGCCAGCGCGATCGCCACTACCAGCACATTGAACAGGAAATTACCCGGGCTGCCACGCAAATGGCCGAACGCGCTCTTGATGGCGAACAAGTGTTGACGAAACCAGTTGGTCATGAATTCTTCCTTGTTATTCTGTACTGCAGGATCAGGCGGCCAGCGAGGATTTCCAGGTACTGACTACCTGGCCCTGGCTCAGGTAAATCACGCGGCTGGCCTGATCGAGAAATTGTTCATCATGGCTGGAGATAATGCAGGTGACACCGGCGCTCTGGAAAGCCTTCAGTGCACCCAGCACCTTGTTGGCATTGTCACGGTCCAGAAAGGCGGTAGGTTCATCCGCCAGAATGATCTGCGGCCGGTTGACGATGGCACGGGCTATCGCCACCCGCTGCTGCTCACCACCGGATAAAGCCAGCGGCAGGGAATAAGCCTTGTCTGGCAGGCCAACTTTTTCCAGCGCAATGCGGGCACGGGTCTCAGCTTCAGCGTGGGAAGCGCCGGTGACGATGATGGGCAGCATGACATTCGCCAGCACATGGCGGTCAGTCAATAATTTTTGGTCTTGCAAAATCAGGCCCAGCTTGCGGCGCAGATAAGGCAGGCTGCTGGCTTTGAGTTTGCCTATGTCCTGGCCATTGACCTTGACATGCCCTGACGTCGGTTTTTCTATGCCTGCAATCATCTTCAGCAAGGTCGATTTACCGGCACCAGACGGGCCAGCCAGGAAAATCAATTCACCGGCAGCAATTGATAATGAAACATCCTTGAGTGCATAAACATCTTGCGAATACTGTTTGCTGACGTGTTCAAATTCAATCATGATCGCGTTTGGCCTTTTTTTGTGCAATTAACTGAGCAGGGCGTCAACAAATTCCTGGGCGTTAAATGGTTGCAAATCTTCAATCTGCTCGCCTATACCGATGAAATACACAGGTACAGGGCGGTTCTTGGCGATTGCTGCCAGCACGCCACCTTTGGCAGTGCCATCGAGCTTGGTGATGACCAGGCCAGTCAGTTGCAGGGCATCGTCAAAGGCCTTGACCTGGGCCAGTGCATTCTGGCCAGTGTTGCCGTCGATGATGAGCAAGACTTCTTGCGGCGCGCCATCCATGCCTTTGGCGATAACACGTTTGATTTTTTTCAATTCTTCCATCAGATGCAACTGGGTAGGCAGGCGGCCAGCCGTATCTACCATGACTACATCAGTGCCACGGGCGCGGGCAGATGCTACTGCATCAAACGCCACTGCCGCCGGGTCGCCGGATTCTTGCGAGATCACCGTGACATTATTGCGCTCGCCCCAGATCGTCAGTTGTTCACGTGCCGCAGCGCGGAAGGTGTCGCCCGCAGCCAGCAAAACCGATTGCTGATGGGTTTGCATATGCTTTGCCAGCTTGCCTATGGTCGTGGTTTTGCCCGCACCATTGACGCCAGTGATCATCATGACCAGAGGTTGATAACGGCCCAGTTCCAGAGGCTTTTGCAAAGGCGTTAACATTTCCAGCAACAAGACTTTGAGGGCAGCTTTGACTTGTTCGGCATCGGTCAGCTTTTCTTCCTTGACCTTTTTCTTCAAGCCATCCAGCAGGAACTGGGTAGCTTCGACGCCAGCATCCGAGGTCAGCAGGGCAGCTTCGAGTTCTTCATACAAATCATCATCAATGCGGGCACCAATGAAGAGGGTGGTAAGATTCGAGGATGTTTTGGCCAGCCCGGCTTTCAGGCGGCTTAACCATGAGCGTTTTTGCTCAGGTTCTTGCGGCTTGGTAGCAAGCACTTCTGTCAGTGCAGGGGTTTGAGCTGGTGTAAGGTCCACCGCAGGGGCAGTATTAGCAGCAGGGACAACGGCAGCATGGCTGGCTGGCGCTGTGACAACAGTCACAACTGGCGCGGGCTCAGCCACAACAACGGGTGCCTCTTCTTTGGGCTTCTTTTTGAAAAAACTAAACATCGGGATATTTGGGAGTGCGGGCGGCATATAGCCAGCCCTGATATTAGAATGCTGCCATTTTAACAGACAGCGCAAGATAAACAGATTTAGCCGTAGCAAGCATGCAATGAAAACAAATAGTAATAAAAAAACAAAAAACACGGCTGCAAAAGCAGCACCGGTAAAACGTCAACACCATCAAGTCCGCATCATAGGCGGCGTGTGGAAGCGCAGCCTGCTCAGTGTTGTTGATGCCGAGGGTTTGCGTCCTACGCCAGACCGCGTCAGGGAAACTCTGTTCAACTGGCTCAATCACTTGCTGCACAATAACTGGAGCGGCGTGCATTGCCTGGATTTGTTCGCTGGCAGTGGCGCTCTGGGTTTTGAAGCCGCCAGCCGTGGTGCAGCGCAAGTCATTATGGTGGAAGCGCATACGCCAGCTTACAGGCAACTGGAACAAGTCCGCGATAAATTGCAAGCCAGCCAATGCAAATTGCTGAGGGCAGATGCACTCAAGGCAGTCGAGGGCATGGCAAACCAGGCTCAGAAAATGGATGTGATCTTTCTTGATCCTCCTTTTGAGCAGGATTGGCTGGCGCGCATCCTGCCAGCCTGCGCACCATTATTGAGCGCTAAAGGCTGTATTTATGTCGAATCAGAATTTTCGCTGGAGGTATCTTCTGGCGATGCAGCGACAGATGAAAAATTAGCTAAATTATTAAACGAATGGCAAGTTATCCGTGCCGATAAAGCCGGTAGTGTGTACTTCCATATACTGCAACGCAACATTTTGCCGCATGAGGCGCACGAAAATCAGGCATAATGCCTGCTCAACTTGGTGCATATCCTTATGCAGATTGCGAAAAAAGGGAGTGAAGATGGTCACAGCCGTTTATCCGGGAACATTTGATCCGCTGACACGCGGTCATGAAGATCTGGTGCGTCGCGCATCCGGTCTTTTTGATACTTTGGTGGTGGGTGTGGCGGATAGCAAAAGCAAGAATCCATTTTTCTCCCTCGATGAACGTCTGGAAATTGCCAATGAAGTATTGGGACATTATCCGAACGTGAAGGTAGAGAGTTTCTCCGGTTTGCTCAAAGACTTTGTGCGCAAGAATGATGCACGCGTCATCGTGCGTGGCTTGCGCGCCGTGTCTGACTTTGAATATGAATTCCAGATGGCAGGCATGAACCGTTATCTGCTGCCTGATGTAGAAACCCTGTTCCTGACCCCGTCTGATCAGTATCAATTTATTTCAGGCACCATAGTGCGTGAGATCGCCATGTTCGGTGGTGATGTATCAAAATTTGTGTTCCCTTCAGTCGATCGCTGGCTGAAGAAGAAGGTCGCATTGCTGGCCGAGAGCAAGTCTTAAAGCAAGTACTGAAGTACATTCAAGTAGTACATGAAAGTGAAGTGACAACATGGCCCTGATGATTACAGACGATTGCATCAATTGTGATGTCTGCGAACCCGAATGCCCTAATGACGCCATTTACATGGGGCCGGAAATTTATGAGATTGACCCGCATAAATGTACCGAATGCGTAGGCCATTATACTGAGCCGCAATGTCAGCAGGTTTGCCCGGTCAGTTGCATTCCTTTTAATCCTGAATGGCGCGAAACGCCTGAGCAGTTGCAGACCAAATACGAACTGCTGCAGGAAAAACAAAAGCCGCAGCTAGCATAAGCGATTCATCAATCGCTTATGCTGCTCTGCGTTGTACTACCTATTGAAGCATGCTATGGCAAGCTTACGGACGCAAACTCCCATGCTCGCCTATGTTTTTCGGCTGCTCGCCAGTAATGGCTGCCTTGGCCATCGCAAACAATTGCGTCATCTTGCTTGAGCCACTATCCCAATATTCTGCCGCATGTATCTGCACTTTCAATAACATCAGATGTGGGTCATCCACACCTTCAGGGAACCATGGCTTGGCCATGACATTCCACAACTCTTCTGCTTTCTGACGGTCACGCAAGACTTCTGCACGACCTGAGATGGAGACATACAGGCTGTCATCGACATCAGCAAAACTCACATTGACTTCAGGATGCTGGCGCACTGCATTGAGGTAGTTTGCTTCATCAGAAATAAAGAACCACATATTGCCGGCATCATCCACTTGCTGACTGGTCAGCGGACGGCTGCTCAGGTGATTGTTTTCATCTACGGTAGTGAGCATGCCAAATTTGACATCTTTGGTCATGTCGCGGATTTTTACCAATGGGTCGTTTTGAGTAGTCATGCTGGCCTCGTTATTTCTCGTCATTTATGGGGTTTGATAACGAGGTAACAATAAACCGTATCAGCGCATAACTCTGTACGGTATCGAACGTGGACAGTCTGAGCAAATTAATCTGCGCAAATTTACAGGGTGCACAGCGCGCACCGCTGTCAGTCAAAACGGTACGCACGGCGCACCTGCGAGGTATGGACGGTCTTTTTGCAGCAGATCACGTACTTTAAAAGCAGCGAACCTGGTTACGGCCACCATTCTTGGCTTGATATAAAGCCCGGTCGGCACGCAGCACCAGATCACGCGCAATGCTGGTGGCATTGTCGTAATTGGTATTTTCATCGATGGTAGTCAGGCCTATGGATATCGTAGCCTGGCAAGTGCCCGCTTCACTCAAGATAAAATCCTGGTCCGCAATGCTTTTGCGTATGCGTTCTGCCACCTGTATCGCGTCATGCAGATTGGTGTTGACCAGCACCACAACAAATTCTTCGCCGCCAAAGCGGCCCAGCGTATCGCTGAGACGCAATTCATTCTTGATTCTTTTTGCAACCTCCTTCAACACATCATCACCGCCCTGATGTCCGTAGCGGTCATTGATCTGTTTGAAAAAATCGATATCCAGATACATGCAGGCGATGCTGTATCTTTGCCGGCGCGCACGGGCAATTTCTTCCAGCATGCGTTGTTCGACATAACGGCGGTTGCTGACATTCGTCAAGGGGTCGGTCAGGCCTATATACGTCAGGCGCTCATTGTTGATGACGTTTTCGAGGCAGATCGCAATGATGGAGCCCAGGCGCTCGATGAAATCAGTCGCCATGTTCGGCTGGAAACGGTCTGCCTTGAAACTGCCGAGGTTCAGGCAGCCGATCAGGCGGCCTTGCCTGCGCATGGGGATGATGGCGATACTCGCCGGTTTTTTATTGAAGCTGCTGAAGTAGCTTGAATAAGCGAGGCTCTGGTACAAGCCCAATTGGGGTTTGCGCAATGCAGTTTCTGGCTGGCTCAGTTCTACCTCATGCCGCAAAAAAACCAGGTGCGGGAATTCATTCAAGTCTATCTTCAGGTCGCACAGCATTTGCTGCAAGTCGCCCATTTTATCGAACAAGACTAGAGACACCACATCGAGTTCTGAGGTGATTGCCAGTGCGCTGAAAATATTTGTGATCAGTTCGCGAAAACTGTTGGCGCCAATAATCTTCAAATCAAAACTCTGGTGCCGCGCCATGATGCTTTGATTGCGGTGAGCAAGCTCAAGCAAACTATCCAGCCGTGCGCGCAGCGCCTGATTTTCATGCTGCAATTCCAGCAGCGCAGATGGTGTTTCATCTAGCTCTGTATCGGTATGCGCTGGCATCATGCTTTCCATATTGGTCTGTAATTAGAATGCGATATTCATATTGATAGCATCACCGACACGCAGCAATTGCCCTACGCCCTGTTCGACAATGACGTTCATACCAAAGGTGATGCCGCCATCGACCAGGGGATTGGTGCGGTAAGTCTGCAAGACATCCAGCGGGTCAGGACCAAACTCACCTGTACTCTGGTCTATTGATGGCATGGGGCAGCGCGGACAAGGCTTGACCGGGCGCAGTTGTATCAGGCTGCCGATCTCAAAATTCTCTGCATAGTCTTCTTCAAAAGCTTCTATGCCATCCAGCACGATATTCGGGCGGAAGCGATCCATGGGTAGGGCGTTGCGCCCCTGTTTTTCCAGTTTCTGATTGAGGTCATCCAGAGAAGCAGATGCCGTCAGCAAGATGGGATAGCCATCAGAGAAGCGGGTAGCGACAAGTTTGTCGCCCGTCCATTTCTGACTCGCATAACGTTGCGTCTGTGGTGTGCTGCGCACCAGCCGGCAGGGCGTATCGAGCGCCTTGCTGAACCAGTCTGCCATGGCCTGTCCGCAATCGAGGGCGGGGAAATTTTCTTCCCAGATCGTGACTGAAGTCGTGCTGGTATCTTCTTGCGGGTTCAGTGACAGCACAGGCATACCGGGCGCATGGATGTAAAGCCCGTCACTACGGATTTCTGGCCGTATCAAGGCCATCTTGGGGAATTCCCTTTGCGTCAGAAATTCCCCTTGCTGGTTCACCAGCATCCATTCGCGGTCATGTATACCTTCAAAACTGAGGCCGGTTTCAGTCAGCGTGGCCGCTTCCAGTGTGATACTGGCGCAGGACTTGATGGGGTAAATGCTAAGTGACAATATGCTGGGCATGATCTTGATGCAATTAGTAGGCCGGAAAGTATGTCAGCTATTTTAATGGCTAAGCTCTATTCATGCTGATGTTTCAGGCATATTCCATGCCAGTTCAATCACTGATGACGCGCAGCAATCATGCATTTCCCTGAAAAGCACGCCTATAGGCAGAGGGCGAGATGCTGAATTCGCGGGCAAAGTAACGGCGTAGTAATAATCCCGTACCAAAACCGGTATCGGCAGCAATATCATCAATCGCACGATTGCTGGTTTCCAGCTGGCGCTGGGCCTGTGCCAGACGCTGATTCAATAACCATTTACCCACGGTCGTGCCGGTTTGCTGTTGGAAGTGGCGGGTAAAGCTACGCCTGCTCATCAGCGCTCTTTGCGCCAGCTGATCGAGTTGCTGCGGCTCGGCCAGATGGGCCAGCATCCATTCCAGTACTTTGGATAAACGGTCATCGGCTGCTAGTGCTGGTACAGGTTGCTCAATGTACTGGGCCTGTCCACCCTGCCTGTGTGGTGCAACTACCAGACGCCGGGCGACATGGGCTGCTACGTCGGCTCCGTATTCTGTGCGCAAGATATGCAGGCAACAATCGATACCGGCAGCAGTACCTGCCGAGGTAATCACATCACCATGATCCACATACAGGACATTCGGATCAAGGCTGATTTGTGGATAGCGTTCCGAGAAAGATTTGCACAATGCCCAGTGGGTGGTAGCGCAGCGCTGATCCAGCAAGCCGGCTTCAGCCAACACAAAAGCACCCAGGCATAGACCTATGATGCGCGCACCACGCTGGTGAGCCTGGCGTAAGGCTTTCAACAACGCAGGGGGAGCCGGGCGCAGGTCATCATGCCAGGAAGGCACGATCACCATATCTGCCTTGATCAGGGTAGACAAGCCATGCCGTACACGTATGCTGAAACCGGCATTGGTACGCACTTCACGCTGTGCTCTGGCAGGCTGATCCAGGCAGACTTTGAGATCAAATATCGGCATCGCCATCCCGCCATGATGTTCGCCAAACACCATGCAGGGGACGGAAAGATGGAAAGGGCTGATGCCATCAAAGGCCAGCACGGCGATATTCACGGTATTGATCGTATTCATGGATTTGGATATCTGCATGGCCTGATTGTATCGAATATTGGCAATCGGGTCACTTATATTAAAAAGCGTCATGACTGAGAATACAGTCCATGAACAGCGCTGCTGTTTGTTAAAACCAAACTTAATACCAAACTTAATACCATAGCCATCAAAGGATAATGTCATGACCACTGTAACCAACGCCACTGTAAAACGTGCCCTGATCGTTATTGACGTACAAAACGAGTATTTCACCGGCAATATGCAAATCAGCTACCCTGACCCACAAATATCTCTGCAAAACATAGGCAGGGCCATGGATGTGGCCAAAGCTGCCGGTATTCCTGTATTGGTAGTGCAGCATTCTGAGCCGGAAACCTCGCCGATTTTTGCGCGTGGGTCCACAACCTGGGAGTTGCATGAAGTGGTTGCCAGCCGTCACGCCGACCATCGCATAGAAAAAAACATGGCCAGTGTTTTTACAGGCACCGATGCCGCTGCCTGGCTGAAAAAGAATGAGATCAATACCCTGAGTGTAGTCGGCTACATGACACACAACTGCAATGCCAGCACCATCTTGGAAGCAGCGCATCTTGGTTATCAGGTCGAAACCCTGAGTGATGCAACAGGTTCACTGCCTTATGAAAATGCTGCCGGTTATGCCAGTGCAGAAGAAATCCACCGTGCCTTCAGTGTCGTCTTCCATTCCAATTTTGCTGCGGTTGCCAGTACTGACAGTTGGATAGTTGCAGTTGAAGCAGGTACGCTCTTAAGCAAAGGCGATGTCTACAGTTCACATATGGCTGGGCGCCAACGCGCAGTTGGATAAATTCAGAATTTCTAGCCTTGTATGACAAAACCCGGATTGCATTGCATTCGGGTTTTTTGATTTAAACCGGGCAAATTCAGTAACAACGACAACAAGGGCGTCGCAGTTGGCATATGGTTGACTGAATGTGCAATGCTATAATTTATGAATGAAAAACTAGCAATCCAAAACCACGACAGCCAAACTTGATACTGCAACGGAATAGCTTGTAACGGACCTGCTTCCGGCTGACACAGTGCGCCGTAGTCGTCGCTCCAGCGGTGGCTTTACTTTGCGCGATGTGGCAAAACTTGCCAATGTTGCGCCGATTACTGCTTCACGGGCTTTGAATACCCCTGATGCTGTATCTCCAGCAGTTCTGGTACGTGTACGTGAGGCGGTTGAGCGTACTGGCTATGTTCCCAATTTGCTGGCAGGTGGCCTGGCGTCAAAAAAAAGCCGACTCGTTGCGGCTGTTGTGCCGACCATAACCGGCTCAGTATTTTTGGAGATGGTGCAGTCGCTCACCAAATCACTGGCAGACGAAGGCTATCAATTGATGCTGGGCCAGGCAGGATATGAAAATTCAAGGGAAGATGTTTTGCTTGAGGTCATCATAGGACGTCGTCCAGATGGTGTCATCCTGACCGGCATCATGCGTTCGGAATTGGGCCGTAAACGTTTGCATGCCAGCGGTATCCCGGTAGTGGAGACCTGGGATTTGACACCTACTCCAATAGATATGCTGGTTGGTTTTTCACACGAAAAAATTGGTGAGGCAGTGGCGAAATATCTGCATAGCCGCGGGCGTCAGCGCGTGGCCACCATCAGTGCCAATGATGAACGCGCAGCGCGTCGCAACAAGGCGTTTTCTGATGCGGCTTTGGGGATGGGGATGGGGCGGGTAGGTGCGACTGAAGTTGCTACATGCATCGTTAAAGCCCCGACTACCTTGGGGAGCGGGCGCAGTGGCCTGCGTAGCCTGCTGGAGAATGATCCCGCTATCGATGCGATTTTTTGCAGTTCGGACATGATGGCCCTGGGTGTCATCATAGAAGCCCACGCGATGGGCATTGCCATACCTGAACAACTGGCAGTGATCGGCCTGGGTGACCAGGAATTTTCAAAAGACCTTGATCCACCACTGACCAGTGTACGCATAGACGGTACGACTATAGGCAATTTGGCGGCACGCTTCATCATTGACCGCGTCAATGGTATTCCTGTAACAGACAAGGTCAGGGATATAGGTTTTTCCATCGTCGAACGCGACAGCACATAAAATTGTTTTTTTACTCGCGACCTATTGTCAATTGTTTGCGCCTGACTTAGCGCCAGATCGATAGTCTGATATCAATTAAATTCATTAATCCGGCAATATACCGGGATTGCCACAAGCGACTCATCAGGATTTCGCCCGCATTCAGTTGCAGCACATTCAACTTGAATTTCATGCCCGGGATAATCTGTCTCTCCGTTCAAACAACCAGCGAACTCATGCCTTAAACAAGGGTATTTAACTGCCTGTCGAATACAAGGCTATGTAGTTACGACCAGCATTTTTTGCCCGGTATAATGCCTGGTCTGCGGCCTCTACCAGTGCAGCCAAATCCATGCCAATACCTAAAGAATCGGCAATGCCAGCACTCAGAGTGCTTTGCAGTGCCTCGTTTTTCCAGCTTATCTGTAATTCAGCATACAGCGAACGCACACGCTCAGCCAATTGCGCGGCGCCTTGTTCGCCAGTACCAGTGAGTAAAACACAAAACTCTTCCCCGCCATAACGGGCCAGGCAATCTTCACTGCGAACCATAGACTGCAACAGCGCTGCCAGGCGGCGCAATACTTCATCACCCGCCTGGTGACCATGTACATCATTGATACGCTTGAAGTAATCAACATCAATCATGATGACAGACAAAGTCTCACCAGTCCGGGTGGCACGCGCCAGCAAGCGCTTTGACTCATCTTCGAAACTACGACGGTTCAACAGTCCTGTCAGGCTGTCATGCGAGGCTTGCTCGCGTAAATCACTGACCAGGCGGAAAGTGATTAGTAGAACTAGTGCCAGCGAGATGGATAGTTGCGACAAGCCACCGAGCACAATGAGCACCGGATTGACATTACCCTGTGCAAACAAGGAAATCTCTTCAGCCGGTTTAAGCAGGATATTCAAAGCCCTGAGAAAACTCACTAAGGCAATAAATGAAAAGGACGCTGCGGCGAGGTTGTAAGCGGTTTTTAATGGCTGCGTGGCTTTGACGATCAGACTCAGCGCACAGGCAGCGAATATGGCACTGACCAGCAGAGAGTTGGCGGTGACTACCATGCGGACATTGTCATGCACGATACCCAGCCACAGGCTTTGTAGCATCATTTGTCCGCCTACCCATGCTGGAACCCAGTAATGGCAGCGTTTTCCCTTGAATGCTTCAATTCCGTTAAAGAGAAGACCAAAACCACAACCCGCGATGAAAGGGACGCTGGCAATAATCAACGAAGGCCATTCGGGGGACATCTGGGTGCTGGTAAAAATACCTATACTCATACAGCAATGTCCCAGCGCCCACTGACGTGCGCCCCGGACATTGTCTGCATGAAAACTGATGAGCGCCATCATACCCGCACCCAGCAGGTTAATACCACTCCACATCAGCATGATGGTGCGTACATCAAGATTCATGTCTGGCTTTCATAAGTGGCAATGCATGGATATTTATCAGACAAATTTTCTCGGCGAGTTAATGCACGCTGCTGGAAAGTGAAGCGCTTAAAATATTATATCTCGGACACAAGGGCAATAAAGGAAGCAAAAAAGCCGCGAATGTCGCGGCTTTTTGTGGGGTTTCTGATGTTGGTCAGATTTCTTCATACGTTGAACAAGAAGTTCAGCACATCGCCATCCTTGACCACGTATTCCTTGCCCTCGGCGCGCATCTTGCCTGCTTCCTTGGCACCGGATTCGCCCTTGAAGTTGATGTAATCATCAAATGCAATCGTCTGGGCGCGGATGAAGCCGCGTTCAAAGTCGGTATGGATGACGCCAGCTGCTTGCGGGGCGGTGTCACCTACGTGGATGGTCCAGGCGCGTACTTCCTTGACGCCGGCGGTGAAATAGGTTTGCAGGCCCAGCAGTTTGAATGCAGCGCGTATCAGGCGGTCGAGGCCTGGTTCTTCCATGCCCATGTCGGCCAGGAAGTCTGCCTTGTCGGCATCGTCGAGGTCAGCGATTTCAGATTCTATCGAAGCGCAGATGGCGACGATAGGGGCATTCTGGGATGCTGCGTAGGCAGTCAACTGGTCCAGCAACGGGTTGTTGGTAAAGCCGCTGTCAGAGACGTTGGCAACATACATCGCCGGTTTGGCCGTGATCAGGCACAGTGGCTTGATCAGCAGCATTTCTTCTGCATCCAGACCCAGGGCGCGCACTGGTTTGGCATCGTTCAGCGCTGGCATGATGCGTTCCAGCACGGTGACCAGTTTCAATGCATCTTTATCGCCAGAGCGGGCTTTCTTGTTTTCGCGGTGGATGGCTTTTTCTACCGTGCCCATGTCGGCCAGGGCCAGCTCAGTCTGGATCACCTCAATATCGTCGAGCGGGCTGACTTTGCCTGCCACGTGGATCACATTGTCATCTTCAAAGCAGCGCACGACGTTGACGATGGCGTCAGTTTCGCGGATGTGCGCGAGGAACTGATTGCCCAGACCTTCACCTTTGGAGGCACCGGCCACCAGGCCAGCGATATCGACAAATTCAACGATGGCGTTCTGGATGCGCTCAGGCTTGACGATGTCAGACAATTGCTTCAGACGTGGATCAGGTACCTCAACAACACCGACGTTAGGCTCGATAGTACAGAAAGGATAATTTTCTGCCGGTATACCTGCTTTGGTCAGCGCATTGAACAGGGTGGATTTGCCGACGTTAGGCAGGCCGACGATGCCGCATTTGAGACTCATGATGTTTTGCCAGTTGGATTTGATTAACCCGCTATTTTACCGGAAAGCCTGCCCCTCAGACCGTTTCTGGCCTGAATTGCCAGAAATCTTGCTGATAAATACAGCAGTTATCCGGTTAATAGCGGGTCTTTAGTAGTCAAATTGATAGCTTGACCCTCGTTTTTATGATTTTTATAACTTTTTCAAGAAAACTGATGTCAGGCTACTGCGCCAGGCAAGCCAGCTGCCTGCCGTATCCTGCGTTCACTAAGTTTATGCAGCAAGCCAGTCAGCATGAAGCCAGCGATCGTCAGGCCGAGTACCAAGCCTATCCAGAAACCGCGTGCCGCCATAGGTTGTTCAGGATGCCATGGCAACCAGGCCGGTGCCAACCCCAGCACGCAGCCTATAGGCAGGGCAAAGCCATAAAAGGCCATCAGGTGTATCAGCATCGGCGTGCGCGTGACTTTGTAGCCGCGTATGGCGCAGGATGCCGTGACTTGTGCAGCATCAGACAACTGGAAGATCGCCGCATACAGCAGCAACTCGGATGCCATGGCCTGCACCGCCGGGTCTGAGGTATAGGCTGCCGCCACCAGATCGCGGAAGATCATGATGCCCAATGCCGATATGACGGCAAAGCTGGTCGATAGCGCATAGCCAGTCCAAGAGATAAAGCGCGCCCGCTCCGGGTCGCCTTCCCCCAGGGTTTGCCCGACCCGTGTGGTCAGAGCAATGCCAAGACTCAGGGGCACCATGAACACCAGTGATGAAAAATTCAGGGCGATCTGGTTGGCCGAAACTGGTACCACGCCAAAGCGGGCAATCAGCAAACCGACAGCGCCAAACGCCGACACTTCTGCAAAATAGGTAACACCTATAGGCAGGCCCAGGCGCAGGGTAGAGCGTATCTCTGTCCAGTTTGGAGATTCATAATGGCTGAAAGGGAAAGTCTCTTTGTAGGCTTCGGCCCGACGCATCCAGAATAGCATTGCACCCAGCATCAGCCACAGGCCCATACCGGTAGCCATGGCGCAGCCGGTAGAACCCAGCTTGGGGAAACCCAAATGGCCGTAAATAAACAGCCAGTTGATGATGATATTAAAAGCCAAACCACCGAGTGCAATCACCATCACAGGCTTGGTCTGGTTCAGGCTGGTGGTGTAACCATACAGGGCGCGGTACATGGCAAAGGCAGGCATGCCCAGGCTGATGACATGCACGAACTGCGAAGCCTTCGCATTGATGGACGGGTCCAGTTGCAGGTAATTAAAAACCAGCGTGGCGATATTCAACAGCACAAAACCAACCAGGCCCACACCCAGGCCCAGCCACAAAGCCTGGCGCACCATGTGCGGCACACGCTCATGGTTTTCTGCACCGACCTCATGGGCGATCACGGTATTCACCGCCATCATGATGCCCATCACGCTGACCAGGATAATTACCCAAACGTTTGCACCCAGTGACACCGCAGCAAGGTCGTTTGCACTCAGGTGGCCGGTCATGGCGACGTCAGCCACACTCATGCCTACGGTGGCCAATTGTCCTATCAGGACAGGCCAGGCAATGGTCCAGAGGGCGGCGGCTTCAGTGCGGATGCGGGTTTTCATGCTGTACAAACAAAGGATAGCTGGATCAGCATCTTACCGTAGAAGCAATTACCCCGCTATGGCCGGATTTTCATATGCACTATAAGCATGATAGTCACTACAGGCACTATCAAAACCTGCTTAGCCTGCTTAACTTGTTTAGTGCCGCAACCACAGTTCATTGAAAGACACAAAACCAAACGGCGTCATCCTGACCCCCGCTACATGCGGGGCAATGCTGACTTGCTGGTTTTCATGCGAGATGGGGATCATCCAGCCTTCTTTGACGAGCCGCCTTCCTATGCGTGCATAGGCCAGCATGCGGCGTTTGCTGTCTGCCAGTTCCTTGATTTTCATCAAGTCAGCATCCAGCGGCTTCAGAGCACTGGCAGGCATCCAGCGGCGGAATACGCTGTCGGCAACAAACCATTCATAGCAACCAAAATCCTGGTCATCATGCATGACTTCGCGGGTCACGACGATATCAGCGTCTTTCATCCACTCGCGTGCCAGCAGTTGGTCATAGGGCAGGCTGGTCCAGTTGACGGTCATACCACCTGCTTCCAGCCTTTGCTTTACCGCTTGCGCCAGACTCAGCATTTCAGGCGTCTGGCCACTGACCATGCGCAGTTTGCAACCGACCTTGAAATTGCAGCATTTCGTTTTTTTGGCGACGCGGTGCTTCCAGATTGCCAGCAAGCCTGAGGCCGGTTTCCTGCTACGTTCTTCCGGATCAAACAGGGTTTCAGGTGCCAGCCAGTCTGCCAGCGCCAGCCTTTGTTCAGCAGTTTTAAAAAAGCTGCGCGAAGAATTACAGATGATGTAAGTGCAACCGGATTCTGCGCCAGCGATGGTTTGCTTTTTTGAACAATCCTGGTTTGCATAACCAAACTGCAAATCAAATCCCGATGGCCCGGATGGTGGTGGCAACATCCACAAATCTATTTCATCCAGCAAAGGGCGTTCACGGTAATAATCCTTGAAGGCCTGCAAGGTCAGTTGGTAGGTATTGTTGCGTATCACGCGAAATGCACCACTGCCAACCGGGAAGCGCGCAAAGTCAGGTGCACGCTGGCGCGGCACGATGGAAGAGTTGGCCGTGGCCAGGCAATTTGGCCACAACTGGTCAGGATGTTCGAGATAAAAACTCACGCGCTGACTGGGGCCAGTTTCTACATATTGCAGGTGACGGTATAGCCGTTGATAAATCGCTGACTCGTCACGCAGGCGCAAGAAGCTGGCTTTGACATCTTCTGTACCCAGTTCAGCACCATCATGAAAACTCAATCCTGGCCGCAGCCAGAAATGCCAGATGCTGCCATTTTTTTCGCTTTCCCAGTGATGGGCGATGTCCGGCCGCAAGGCATTTTGCTCATGGTCAAAAGTCGTCAGGCGCGAAAAAATCTGCCGTACCAGATGTGCTTCGAGACGGCCATAGACTTTTAAAGGGTCCAGGCTTTCTACGCTGCGGAACAGGGGCATGCGCAAGCTGCGGCAGGCACTGTCAGGCATGCCCAGATAATCCGGCAGGCGGCTTGCAAGTTGCTGTCGCTGGTGATCGTCGAGACTGGCAAAAGCCTGCTCCAGATCACCACGTGCCAGGTATTGCGACAAATGATCAAGCGCCAGGTTATCCGGGGTTTGCAAAAGCTGCAATTGCGAGTGATTGCCGCGCCCACGCCCTGCCTGCCAGTCCAGCCAGCCGCGCTGCTGCATTTTCGCCAACAGGTTGCGCATATTGCGTTCACTGCAATGCATTGCCAGTGCCAGCGCTGGAAGGCCGGGCTGTTGTTCATGATGCTGCAAAAATGCATGCAGTTTGCGGTATTGATCAAGCAGTTTCATGCCAGATAGTTTAAGCCTTCGCCAAGCGGATAAAAGGGGAAAAATTTTTTATTATTATATCCATTTTTCCTTTCTGCTTTTTTTACCATACTGTCAAACATCAGCACCCGCTTGCTTTGGTATGCACAGAAAAGGAAGATGATGACCCGCTTTCCCGCCGCCGTGATACGGCTTTTATTCAGTTCTTTTGTGTTTGTCATGGGGCGTGCAGTTGCCCTGCCTTTTATGGCGTTGTACCTCTATGAACACCTCGGTATTAACCAGCAAACCATAGGCTGGGTCCTGGGTGGTAGTATTTTTTCTTCTACCCTCTTCAGCCTGTATGCCGGTTATCTGGCAGACCGGCTCAGCAAGAATTTGTTGATGAAGCTGGCGGGCATCGTCGTTGCTGTCAGCACGGCCGCGCTGACGATAGTGCCGAATGCATGGACAGCGCTGTTTGCCCTGATGTGCATAGAGTCAGCACTGACCTTGCGTGGTATTTCCCTGAAAGCCACACTGGCTGAACTGTTGCCGCCTGATCAAAGACCAAAGGCATTTTCCCTGAACTACACCCTGATCAATGTGGCGTTTGCCCTGGGGCCGGTACTGGGTGCCTGGCTGTTTGCCATCAAGGTTTCTGGCCCTTTATGGATGGCTGCAGTTTTCTCGCTCCTGGCTTCGCAAGTGCTTGGCAAGCCTGCTGCTGCACTCAAGTCAGGGGAAGCAAGCAAGTCCAGCCCTGCCGGTTTCAGGGCGACCATGCGCGTGCTGAGAAGTGACCGCCGCCTCATCCTGTTTTCCATGGGTAGTGTGCTCACGTCCTTTGTGTTTGGCCGTTTTGTCTCGGGTTATCTGTCGCAATACCTGATGGTCAGCCAGGGCACACAGGCGACCGCGCAATTGCTGCCATTTATCCTCATTACCAATGCGGTGACTGTGGTGGCTCTGCAATATCCGGTAGGTAAGCTGATGCAGCAAAAATACCTGTTCCGATGGGTTAGTCTGGGTGCTACTTTGTATGCCCTGGGTTTGTTGGGTTTTATGCATGCTGGCAGTGCCATGAGCTGGGTGCTTGCAACCCTGGTCTTTACCGTGGGCGAGGTCATCGTCATTCCCTGTGAATACATGTTCATCGACATGATCGCCCCTGCCGACAAGCGCGGCAGTTACTATGGGGCACAGAGTCTGGCGATGTTTGGCGCGGCCCTTAATCCTGTTATTTGCGGTTACCTGCTGGCGCATTTTCATAGTGATGTCATGTTCTGGGTATTGATCTCGGCGACCATGCTGGGCGTGTTGATGTATTTTGCCGGTACCCGCAGCAAGCCGGTTGAAGAGCATCGCGCTGAGAGTGAGGCGGTTGTAAAGCCTGCAACAGAGCCTGCAAAAGTCACTTGCAAGCCCAGGACTTGCCTGTCAGTGCTGGCGGCGAGCAAGCAACTTGCCGGTAACCGTGTGAAGAACTTGTTTCCTTTGTCCTGAGCTTCAATACTGAGACTGTTACTGTAATTTTTACCAAGCTGGAAAGGCCATTCGTAATGAATAGCCTTTTTTGCATTGTGCGCAGGTTTCATGTTGCCAGGTTCATTTCAATCCGTTCTTGACAATTTCATACCTGCGCACTAAAGTGATATCACTTTGATTTCAAAGTGCCATCTATCAGGAGAAAGTATGAGTACTACCTCAGTGTCGGCGACTGGTAAAAAATTAATACAAGAACGTTCACTTACGTCGCTGGACGGTTATTTCATGATCATTGTCGGCCTGCTGTTTGTCGCAGGCGGTGCCTATAGTTTTATTGACCTGGTCGGTGCAGGGCAGCCCAGCCTGGCTGGTGTGTTGATGCGGCTGGCTGCGGTGGTGCTGGGTATTTTCATCCTCACTGGCCTGTACATGCTGCAACCGAATGAAGCAGCCTTGCTGTCCTTGTTTGGCCAATACAAGGGTACAGACCGCAGCGAAGGCCTGCGCTGGGTTAATCCTTTTTATTCCAAACGCAAACTCAGCCTGCGTGCCCGTACATTGAACACTGCGCCGCTGAAGGTGAATGACAAGCGCGGCAATCCTGTTGAAATAGGTGCGGCCATCATCTGGCGCGTGCAGGACACGGCACTGGCGATTTACAATGTCGATGATTTTGAGCGGTTTGTGAATATCCAGTCTGAAGCAGCGATACGTCATCTGGCAACCCAGTATGCCTATGATGACGGTGAAGACCTTGCTGAAGGCGAGACCACATTGCGCGCAGGCATGGATGTCGTCGCCGGTGCCATGCGTGACGAATTGCACAAGCGCTTCACAGCTGCCGGTATTGATGTAGAAGATGCCAAGCTCACACACCTGGCCTATGCGGCAGAGATTGCCCAGGTGATGTTGCGTCGCCAGCAGGCAGAGGCCATCATCAGCGCCCGCAAGAAAATCGTGCATGGTGCAGTCAGCATGGTTGAGGCTGCTTTGCAGGGACTGTCAGAGCGCAAGATATGCGAACTCGATGACGAAAGAAAAGCGGCCATGGTCAGCAATTTGCTGGTGGTGCTGTGTTCAGATAAAGAGACTCAGCCTGTCATCAATACCGGTACTTTATACAATTAATTTGTAGCGAGATAAGAAAATGGAACATCCAGTCTATGTGGAAAAACAGTGGTTCAGGTTCTTGTGGATATTCATGCCGCTGTTGACTTTGTTTTCCATGGGTATGCAGATTGTCGCCGGCCTGCCTCTGGCATCCTGGGGCATGATGAGTGTTCCTATTATCAATGCTCTGGTATTGCTGATGCTGGGTTGCCTGACCATACGCATAGATGCCAGCCATCTGATCTGGAGTTTTGGCTGGCTGGGATGGCCACTCTGGAAAGTGGCGCTGGCCGATATCCAGTTTGCAGAAAGCACAAATACTGCTTTTCTTGAGGGACTGGGCATTAAAAAAACGACACAAGGCATGTTGTATAACGCGACAGGCAAACAGGCAATCCGTCTTGGACTTCGCAATGGCAAGACCCTGCGCCTGGGCACGCAAGATCCGCAGCGCCTGCTCAGTTATATCACTCCACGATTGAATGCCAGCTAATGGCCAGCCCAGGAAAAAAATCCTTCCCCCTGCGTATCGATCCCCTGTTGTGGAACGAGATCGAACGCATGGCGGCGCAAGAACTGCGCAGTGCCAATGCCCAGGTTGAGTATTTGCTCAGGCAGGCATTGAAGCAGCAAGGGCGGCATGTGCCTGCAAGTAAAGTAATAAATAAAGCAATGCTGGATAAAGATGACATCCAGGCAGAAGAATAAAGCCGTAGATCAAAGTCAAGGGGATGTGAGCGTCGCTGCAGGCAAGTATAAAGCCCGCTATACTTGCAGCGAATATGAATTACCTTGCCCACATCTACCTGGCCCAGCATAGCGATCGCGCCATGCTGGGAGCCTTGCTCGGTGACTTTGTCAAACTAAAGGACACTGCGCTCTATCATCCTGAAATCCAGGCTGATATACAAATCCACAGGCAAGTCGATAGCTATACCGACAGCCATCCCATCGTCTTGCAGGCCAAAGCATTATTCCAGGATCAGCACCGCCGTTATGCAGGCATTTTGCTGGATATCTTTTATGACCATGTACTGAGCCAGCATTGGCCGCAATGCAGCCCGGCTCCACGTCAGGAATTGATACAGCGTTTTTACAGCGCCCTGCAAGCACAATCAAAAATAATCTTGCCTGATAATCTGCAGGCAGCCTTGCCGCGCATGCTGAGCCAGGACTGGCTGGGTTCTTATCATGAATTTGACGGCGTCAGGATTGCCGTCGAACGCACTTCGCAAAGGCTGTCAAAGAATGGTGATTTGTTGCGTGCGGGCCTGGGTGATTTGCTCAGCAATTACGATGCATTGAGCAAAGGCTTTCTTGAATTCTTTCCTGAACTTGTACAATATGTGGCTGAGCAGCGCGAACAAAAATTATCTCTACCAGCTTAAAAATTCAAAGCCTGCACCAGATCAAGATTTGGTTTCTCAACAAATGCCGCAAAGTCGTCGCGCATGCGCCCGCTTTCGCTGATCGCCAGCTTCCAGTTCTGAATGCGGAAATCGTGATTCAGTCCGTAGTAAAAAAAATCTTTTCTGTCCGGCAGCTTGCCGCGTGTCAGCGTCTTCAGGAAAGAAGGAGATGGTGACACCATGATCACATTATCCAGCCATTGACGATTGACACCTGTGCCAGCCCTGCGCCAGGGCATGGGCTTGTCCAGCCAGCCGGGTACGATGTGATCTGTAAAATGGGGGTAGAGCACCAGGTCACCATCCTTGCTGCCCGCCACACGTGAGTAGGGCAGGGCCAGGTGGTAATCAATGATGCCGCCATCCCAGTAAGTACCTGCTGGCGTATGCGGGATATTCCTGACCGGTTCCATGATCAGCGGTAGCGTGCCAGATGCCAGCAGCGACCAGCCCAGGTTGTCCGTTTTCAGCGGGCAAAAGTGGGTATCAAAACCATCAAATTTCGCCTTCAGCCAGAACAGTGGGTCACGGGTATCGCCAACAATCACTCGGTCCATATGCCTTGCCAGGCGTGAACGCGACGCCAGGTTGGCAAATGTCGCCGCCACAAAACCAGCCTTGGCCTTGCTCACCGATTGCGGTGCTGTCAGCAAACCGCGACCACGCACTGCCAGCAAATGCAGCCTGTGCAAGGGCTGGTTGACGACTTCTGCCTCATGCCCGCCGATAAAGTCATGCAAGAGATTCTGGATTTCGCGCGTCACATAGTGGGCAGAAGGTTTTTCAGGATAACGCTGTTCACAATACAAATCACCCAGACGCTGGAAAGCCGCCACCGGGTCAGTATGGCTGGCCGCCGCCATGCGCCAGGCACCAATTGATGCACCGATCAGCGTGCGTTCACGCGGTGCAGTTGGCAGCCATTCACCAAATATCCATTGATCCAGAGCCTGCAATATCAAACCCTTGGGGCCACCCGCTGCCGCCGGGATGATGGCCACATCCTGCGCGCGCAAGCCATGCTCACGCAAGTGTGTGTAGGCTTTGCGACCGGCATGGATTTGTATTGCTGAACTCATTTTGTTGTATGGAGCTGCATCATCGCTTCAGGGAATTTACCTTCAACCAGCAAGGGTAGCACAGCCAGGCTATTGGCGATGGCTTCGTCTATTGGCCCCTGTTCTTCCTTGCGTGGCCTGTGCAAGACAAAGTCCGCCACACCCTGCGTCAAATTCAAACTGCGTGGGTGACCTATGCCTATGCGCAAACGCCAGTAATCCTGGGTACCCAAAGCTGCCGTAATATCCTTGAGACCATTATGCCCGCCAGATGAACCACCAAGTTTGAGCTTGGCAATGCCGGGCATGATATCAAGTTCATCATGCACCACCAGCACCTGGTCTGGCGTGATCTTGTAGAAACGGCAGATCGCGCCTACCGATTGCCCCGAACGGTTCATGAAGGTTTGCGGCTCCAGCAACCACACTTCCTGGTTGGCAATGCGGGTCTTGCCTACCAGGGCATTGAAATTTTTGTCCCTTTGCAGGCTGGCTGACAATTGATCTACCAGCCAGAAACCGGCATTGTGACGGGTTTGTTCATATTCAGGGCCGGGGTTACCCAGGCCAACGATCAGGCGTATTGTCATTGCTAAGCAGGTATCTTGTAGTTATTGCAGAACTGATGTGCTGCGGATTGAAAGCTATTATAACCAAGCCTAAAGTACGCTCATGAAAATGCACACCACCCAACGCAACATCACAACGCAACATCAATAAAAAAGGCGCTGTTTCCTTTGCAGGAACAGCGCCTCACATCAAGGCATTACCTTATTTTGACTTCTTCAACAGTGGCAGCAAATACTTGCCAGTCACACTCTCAGGATTATCCGCCACTTCTTCCGGTGTACCGGTCGCTATGATCTTGCCACCGCCAGCGCCGCCTTCAGGGCCAAGGTCAATCAGCCAGTCAGCGGTTTTGATGACATCCAGATTATGCTCGATGATAACGACGGTATTACCCTGGTCACGCAACCTGTGTATGACCTTCAACAGCAAGGCGATATCATGGAAGTGCAAGCCTGTGGTCGGTTCATCCAGGATGTACAGGGTGCGGCCAGTATCACGTTTGGACAATTCCAGCGACAGCTTGACGCGTTGCGCTTCACCACCCGACAGGGTAGTCGCGCTCTGACCCAGCCGTATATAACCCAGGCCCACATCCAGCAAGGTTTGCAATTTGCGTGCAATGATAGGGACGACCTTGAAGAATTCAAATGCGTCTTCTACCGTCATGCCCAGCACTTCATTGATGTTCTTGCCCTTGTAATGCACTTCCAGGGTTTCGCGGTTATAACGCTTGCCGTGGCAGACATCGCAAGGTACATACACGTCAGGCAAGAAATGCATCTCGACCTTGATCACGCCATCGCCCTGGCAGGCTTCACAACGGCCACCCTTGACGTTGAAAGAAAAACGGCCAGCGCTATAGCCACGTTCTTTTGCCGTTGGCACGGTAGCGAACAAATCACGTATCGGTGTGAACAGGCCAGTATACGTCGCCGGGTTGGAACGGGGTGTACGACCTATTGGTGCCTGGTCGACAGAAATCACTTTATCAAAATGCTCAAGTCCACTGACATGGTCAAATGTCGCCGGTTCAGTTTGTGAACCATACAAGTGACGCGCAGCGACGTGATACAGCGTGTCATTCACCAGTGTCGATTTGCCTGAACCAGAAACCCCGGTCACGCAAGTCAGCAAGCCCACCGGCAATTTCATTGACACTTTTTTCAGGTTATTGCCACGCGCACCAGCAATCAGCAATTGCCTGGCCGGGTCAGCCTTGGTGCGCTTTTTGGGGACAGCAATTTCCAGCGCGCCACTCAGGTATTGCGCAGTCAGTGAACGCTTGTTGCTCATGATATCTTCCAGCGTACCCTGGGCAATAATTTCACCACCATGCACACCCGCACCTATCCCCATGTCGACCACAAAGTCGGCACAGCGTATGGCATCTTCATCATGCTCGACTACCAGCACGCTATTGCCGATATCGCGCAAATGCTTGAGCGTATCGATGAGCCTGTCATTGTCGCGCTGATGCAAGCCGATAGATGGTTCATCCAGTACATACATCACACCAGTCAGGCCAGAACCAATTTGCGATGCCAGGCGTATGCGCTGGGCTTCGCCACCAGAGAGGGTATCGGCACTGCGTTCCAGCGACAGATAATCGAGGCCGACATTATTCAGGAAAGTCAGGCGCGCCGTGATTTCCTTGATGATGCGGTCAGCGATATCGCGCTTGGAACCAGTCAGCTTCAGGTGTTCAAAGAAGTGCAGGGTCTCGCGCAAAGGCATGGCGCTGATATCGTAAATCGCCTTCTCCTGTTTGCCTGTACCGACCTTGACATAACGCGCTTCTATGCGCAGGCGTGCGCCATCGCAAGATGGGCATTGCTTTTCATTGATGAACTTGGCCAGTTCTTCCTTGACGGCCATGGAATCAGTTTCGCGATAACGGCGTTGCAGGTTCGTGACCACGCCTTCAAAGCTATGTTCCTTGATGACGGTACGGCCTTTTTCATTGATATAGGTAAACGGTATCTGTTGTTTGCCTGAACCATACAAAATGATTTGCTGTGCAGATTCTGGCAATTGCTCGTAAGGTGTATCAATATCAAATTCATAGTAAGCCGCCAGATTGGACAGCATCTGGAAGTAGAATTGATTACGCCTGTCCCAACCCTTGACTGCACCACTGGCCAGCGACAAATTAGGGAAGGCGACGATACGTTTAGGATCAAAGAACTCTATATGCCCCAGCCCATCACATTCAGGGCAGGCACCCATGGGGTTATTGAAAGAGAACAGGCGAGGTTCCAGCTCTTGCAGTGAATAACCGCAAATAGGACAGGCAAATTTGTTCGAGAATAATTGTTCATGATTGCTGTCCATATCCACAAACAGGGCGCGGCCATTGGCCAGACGCAAGCAAGTCTCAAATGACTCTGCCAGACGCTGTTTTATATCTGCTTTAACTTTGACACGATCAACCACTACATCGATAGTATGTTTCTCAGTTTTCTTCAGCTTCGGCAGATTATCGACTTCATAGATTTTTGCTTCATGCGTGCCACTCTGCACGCGAAAGCGTACAAAGCCCTGGGCCTGCATCTGCTCAAACAAATCCATATGCTCACCCTTGCGGTTGGCAACCACAGGCGCAAGTATCATCAGCTTGGTATCGTCAGGCATGGCCAGCACGGCATCCACCATCTGTGATACTGATTGCGCAGCCAGCGGGTTTTCCGGGTGGTCCGGGCAATACGGCGTACCCACGCGCGCATACAACAGACGCAGGTAATCATGGATCTCGGTGACCGTGCCAACGGTAGAGCGCGGATTATGCGAAGTGGCTTTTTGCTCGATGGAGATAGCTGGTGACAAACCCTCGATCAGGTCCACGTCCGGTTTTTCCATCAATTGCAAAAACTGGCGCGCATAGGCCGACAGTGATTCTACATAGCGTCTTTGCCCCTCTGCATACAGGGTATCAAAAGCCAGTGAAGACTTGCCAGAGCCAGACAAGCCGGTGATCACCACCAGCTTATTGCGTGGAAGATCGATACTGATATTTTTCAGGTTATGGGTGCGTGCGCCGCGTACGCGTATCAAATCACGTTTTTGTGCCAATTGAACATCACTGGCATCAAAGTCGATTTCTGCCGGTTTGGGCGCTTTTACTGCTTTTGTGCGTGTCGTCATAATCTCTGTGCTGAATTTGGGCCGAATTTGAAGGAAGTAGGCGTGCAACCTGATACTATAACGGGTTTTGAAAATTATCGCGGGCTCGTCTTTGCTTTGCGCAAACTAAACACATTAGACGAGCTTTTTGAATATGACTATTGCAACATCTTCCGACGCATCCCCACTGAGTGAGCAAGAGCCTGCCGGCATGAGCCGCGAGGAGATCAGCTCCAGCGCCTCTCTCGCTTCCATCTTTGCCCTGCGCATGCTGGGTCTGTTCCTCATCCTGCCGGTATTTGCAATTCATGCCAAAACCCTGCCTGATGGCGACAATGCCAGCCTGGTCGGCCTGGCCATGGGCATGTATGGCCTGAGCCAGGCATTTGGGCAAATCCCGTTTGGCATAGCTTCAGACAAATTTGGTCGCAAGCGTATCATCGTCATTGGTCTGCTGCTGTTCGCTATCGGCGCTTTTGTTGCCGCGTCTGCAACCACAGTGGTCGGCGTCATCATAGGTCGTGGCATACAGGGCGCAGGCGCGATCTCCGCTGCCATCACCGCCCTGATTGCCGATACAACCAGAGAAGAACACCGCACCAAGGCCATGGCCATGGTCGGTGGCTCCATAGGCCTGACCTTTGCATTTTCATTGGTGGCAGCCCCCTTGCTGTACCAGAGCATAGGCATGAGCGGCATTTTCGCCATGACAGGCGTCTTGTCACTGGTGGGTATCGCTGTTGTCTTGTTCATCACGCCAGAAGCACCGGCCATACGCCACAAGCCCGTGCCCCTGTCCGTGGTCTTGAAGAATACCGAACTCATGCGCCTCAATTACGGCGTGTTTGCCCTGCACCTGACACAAATGGCCATGTTCGTTGTCGTGCCAGCGGCACTGGTGCAATATGCAGATCTGCCGGTTGCTGCGCACTGGAAAGTCTATCTGCCCGTGATGTTTGCCTCTTTCATCGCCATGTTGCCAGCAATTTTCATCGGAGAGAAATTTGGCAAGATGAAGCAGGTCTTTGTTGCCGCTATTGCGCTCTTGCTGTTGGTTGAGCTTGGTCTGTGGCAATACTTGCAATCTCCAGCCATGCTGGTAGGCTTACTGTTTGCATTTTTTATTGCCTTCAATATCCTGGAGGCATGCCAGCCATCCCTGGTATCGCGTATCGCCCCGCCAGCCGCCAAAGGTGCAGCATTGGGTGTGTACAACACCTTGCAGGCCCTGGGCCTGTTCTGTGGCGGTTTGCTGGGGGGATGGCTCAAACAAAGTTTCAATCCATCATCGGTTTTCATTGTTAGTTCTGTGCTTACAGCCGTGTGGCTTATAATCGCTATCAATATGCCCAATATCCCCAAGCGCAGCAAAACTGTGCTTGCGGTCAAGGCATAAATTAATTTGTATCAGGAAAAATGAGGAGAAATACATGGCATCAGTGAACAAGGTCATTATCGTCGGCAACCTTGGGAGAGACCCGGAAACCCGTTACATGCCATCAGGCGATGCAATGACCAGCATCACCGTGGCAACCACCGATAGCTGGAAAGACAAATCCAGCGGTGAAAAGAAAGAACAGACAGAATGGCACCGCATCACCTTCTTCGGCAAACTGGCAGAAATCGCCGGTCAATACCTGAAGAAAGGTTCGCAAGTCTATGTTGAAGGCAGCCTGCGCACCCGCAAGTACACCGACAAAGACGGCGTAGAAAAATACGCAACCGACATCAAGGCCGACAGCATGCAAATGCTGGGCAGCCGCCAGGGCATGGGCGGCGGAGCAGGTATGGATGATGGTGGTGGCTACGGTGGTGGTGGCGGTGGAGGTGCGCCAGCACCACGCCCACAGGCAGCCCCACAACAACGCCAGGCCCCTGCATCACGCCCGGCACCGAATTTCTCGGATATGGATGATGATATTCCGTTTTAACCGGGAATTTATTTAGAATGTGAATTAGAGCGTGAACAAGAACCCACTTCCTGTACAGGGAGTGGGTTTTTTATTTAGATTGAAGATGTGTAAGGGTTAATCTGTGCGCTCAATCAAACATGGTTTTATTTCGACGTGGCGAGATAGTCGGACTGTCTTCTTAAATGCTTAAATCAATGTGCTCAAGAGCACGGTGCATTAAATTATTTTTTGCATTTCACTTATACGGCGTCGCAGGAGTGCTTTGACTTCATCGAAGAACCACACACTTTCATCAACTTCGATGGCATCCTGTGAGTCGGTATGCAATTCAATATTCACCTGGATATTGGCTTTTTCCAGCAATATTTTCGCATCATTCAATTTACGCAAATTTCCTGTCAGCCAAAAATTGCTGTTGGGTGATGTCATGCAGATGACATCTTGCGCCCGGCATTCCAGTTTTTGTCTAAGATTGATTAAAGCACTTTTGTCACTTTTATCGAAAGCAGGACGGAGTATATAAAAATTTCCCTGGGCATTGATCAAGTCGTATTTATCCTCCAGGTAGCTTTGCCAACCCTGGGCGTTACTTACGGTTTCTACTTCTCCAGTAAGAGCATTAACCAAGTTTGCACTTACGCCGACATAACACCTTTCCTCCATTCCACGAATGACATAGTCAGCGCTATTTGAGCGAATAACCCAATAATCCCTACGGGGTGAAAGCGTACAAGACTGGATTACAAATTCATTTTCTCCATTCGTTTCTTTGCCTTGATTACAAAGGCGAAGAACGATTTGTTGAGCCTCTTCTGCTTTAAGCATAAATTGATATTAGTGATAATGAGTAAGGTAACAAGTTTTAAGTTTCACTATCCGTAATTACCTTCAGCCGCTTTCAGCGGATGGCGGTTTGACATTGGATAGGTCCGTGAAACCAATTCGAGCATAATGATCTTACAGCCGATGGCATTACGATTCGTTGGAATTCCAGTCTGATGCCACGCCAAACTATTAGCTGGTTGCCCGAGCTGCTGCGTCTAGTGCACGACCAATACTAAAATCGATACGTGACTTATCGATCCGTACTATAAAGAAGCACTGAGTGTGGCCAGGATGATCTTGGTCCACACCTTTTTCAAAGTAAAGGATTCCAGGACCTGCTTTGGTGGGATTGTCAGCAGGAATGGTAATCCCCCCATTTTTAACCGTAGTTAAAAGTAGCACTATGCCGCAAGGGCGAGTTTTTGTTTCGGAGTAGACCCTCCCAAGGCCATGTTGGGCCGTTCATAATTGTACGTCCAAAGCCAACGTGTGGCGAAATCCTGCACTTCATCCACAGTATCGAACAGATGATGGGCTAGCCAATCGTAACGCACGGTCCGGTTGTAGCGTTCCACGTAGGCGTTTTGCTGCGGCTGCCCAGGCTGGATATATTCAATCCTGATCCCGCGTTGTTCAGCCCAGGCTATCAAGTGTGTGCTGACGAATTCAGGACCATTGTCACACCGTATCGCCATCGGTTTTCCGCGCCATTCTATGATGTTGTCCAAAGTACGAATCACACGTACCGTCGGTAGCGAGAAGTCGACCTCGATGCCCAAGCCTTCACGGTTGTAGTCGTCTATCACATTGAATAAACGGATACTACGACCATCAGCCAGTTGGTCATGCATAAAGTCCATGGACCAGACCTGGTTCATTGTAAGCATCCGGTGAAGTCATCTTGAAGTTAAGGGCTTAAGCGTAGATGATCGTGTCCACTTATTAAGTGGACACTTGTACATGATGGATGACGGAATCAATACGCCAAGACGGCGTCGGCGACACA
>NZ_JBMPPJ010000015.1:0-165154 GCF_049339865.1 Undibacterium sp. TC9W
TTGTTTTACCAGCGAATACGGTGGCGTATTCTGCTTGTTTGGAGAAGCTGTCGGCGATTTGGTTCAGTGTGAAACCTTGTGCCATCCAGTAAGCCAGACCATTTGGGTCTGCAGGACGGTTGAAGTATGCGATGTAAAGCTTTTGGATATCAGCAGCTGTATTAGCCATTTAAGAACTCCTAATTTAATTAATTTAAAAGATGCGAAGCTTGCTTTTTAGGCACTTACTCGCGTTACGGCAAGCCGATAATCGCAGAAGCACCCAATCGAAGATGTGACTGGTATCACATTTTCAAAAAAAAGTAACACTTGACAACATTTGGCTGGTATTCCGAAATTTTTCATTTGCTCTGCAGAAACAGCTTTCAAATGAAAAGCCTAGATATGACTTTGCCAACCTACAATTATAAGGCCTGACTTGAAGTAAACCAAAATGAATATTTCGTTACATCAAATTACAAAACCATTTACATACTTCAGTATTAAATATGGCCCCAGAAAAGCCTGGCAATACACTGACCTGAACGACACTTTTAAGTTCAAGGCCTATATAGGCATATACATGCAGGCAAATACAGACAATATTATTTATGCACTTAATCATGTCATAAAAATAAATAAGGGCTTCCGCAGAAGCCCTTATTTATTTAAGACTGTTTAAGACTGGCTTGAGCTAATTACTTAGCACAAGCTGACACGACCACCTATTGTTTACCCCAGTTTGTCACCCCGTACACCATGCGGGTGCCATCTTCATTTAATTTGGACTGGAATATATAAGCAGCCGTACCACCTTTTTCATTGGTCACAACACCTTGTACCGACATGTTGGCAGCAGGCACATATTGATTAGCACCATACAAGATACCCGTACTCGTCACAGAGCCCTCACCTTTCAAGGCGAATCTCTCACTACCAGAAACAACATCAAATCCTGTAGTGAAGGTCGCCTTGGCAAAATCCAGTTGCAATTTGGCATTTTCCAGCTTTGCCGCCGATTCCAGACTCTTGATATTATCGACGAGAACGGCTTGACTATCTTTCAATGCAAAGCCCATGGTGCCAGTGGTTGGTACTTGCCATTCCGTATTTTTGGCCTGGAAAATAGCAAAATATGCATTAGTACCGCGTGGCGAAGCCCCATTCTGATCTTGCTTGGTAATATCAAAATCAGCTTTCTTGCCAAAAAGCTCAAACCAGCGGCCCCAGATAATGGTATTCGTCAATGTTGCATTATTACTATTACCCGCACCGGTATTGTTAGGCGTCTTATTGGTATTCGAAGCCAATGTTTGCTTCACATTACCAACCTTGTTAGGATCGAGATTAGGATCAGTTGCAGCAGGAGCGATCAAAGCAGCGCTACTATTATTAGCTGCAGTCTTGCTTGCAGGCTCATCGGCCCTTGGTGGGGCGATGGCATCTGGTGTCAAACCGGGAGCCGATTGCAATAATTGCGGCTTGTTCTGGCCTTTATTGATCTGCAACAAAACACCTTGTTGACGGGCAAACAACTCGGCAGCCGCTGCGCCTTCACATGGGCCTGCACCTTGTGGAGAGCACGCGCCTCCAAAGCCGCTGACGACAATACCGCCATCGACTACGACTACTCGTGTTGTATCCTTGTCAGTGAAAACCGTGAAATCCGTACCACGCACACCAATAGCGGCAACTGGTGTATTAAAACGGAAATTTTGTCTTGCCTGCTTCACGGCATTACCCGACACACTACGAGCCACGCCAGAAATCAATTCCAGCTTAACGCGAGTATTTGCAGGATTTTGTTGATCAATATGATAACTGACGATGCGCGCTTCACTATTCGGACGCACAATCAACAAACCATCATCCACGGTTTTAAAATAAACGTAGCCATCAGCCCCGGTTTTAATACTGGCGCCTTCTGCAACGGCACTATCAATCATTGCCGGTTTGCCATTTATCTCAACCTTACCCCAAACCTGGGACACCTTGACCGCGTCCTCTGCAAATGCCATCGCAGGAATCGCCAGTCCGAATGCCAGCGTCCACCGGACCAGCTGGCTTAGAACATTCTGTGTTTTATTCTTCATATTTCATCCTCGCTTGCCATAACTACCGGCAAAGTCTTTCACACCAGGCGCACATTGCACCGGCTCGTACAGATTTACACCTGCACATATTTTTAGCATTATCCTCTGATATACAAAAAATATTGTGATGACGGTCACAATTTACAAATTCAGGCTACTATAACAGTTTTTTGCTAAGCCATTGAAATCAGAAGGTTTATTATGGATGGGCAAAGCTATACCGGATAGACAAGTATTCTTGCCACGACCATCGCTTACTGTATTGCCGCTCCGCAAAAAGATGTTCAAGTTTCAACACACTTCGTTTAATCCGGCTTATGATGCTGCCAAAATAATTTTTGATTGACATGAACATCCAGATCACCTCATCGCCCAGTGAATAATTCAACGGACCTTCTTACGCAATCATGAGGCCTCTGTCTGATTTTTTTTTGCGTATTTCTGCCAAATCCTACTTGTGGCTGCTGATAGCCATCATGGCCGTGGGCTTGTGTGCGCTGAATGAATATTTGCCAGAAAATGGCAGACCACTACCTGGTGATGAGTGGCTCAGGGATCAGTTCGTGCAATTGCGCGCCAAAGACCGGGCAGAAGAACGACTGGCTTTGATCGATATTGACGATCACAGTATTTCCGTCCTGGGGGCAGCCCCCTGGCCCAGAGAACGCATTGCCGATCTGATAGAAAAACTCATCACCGAGTTTGATGTACGTGGCGTTGCGCTGGATATTTACTTTGAAGAACATAAAGATACGGTAGGAGACCAAAGACTGGCGGCATTGGCGGAGCATGGCCCAGTGGTGCTGGCACAAGCCTTCGATTTTGACAAAAACAAGCAGACACCGGCACGCAATGGCCAACTGACAGGTGGCAAACCAGTTGCGGCTTTTAACCAGGCCGAGCTTGCCCGTATGGCGCAAGCTACCGGCTATATTGCCAATCACTCTGGTCTTAGCAATGCGCGTTATGTCAGCAATATTGGATTTGTGCCTGATCTTGACGGAACTTTAAGACGGATTCCGGTTCAGACTCGCTTCGACGGAAAAGTTTATTCAGAATTGTCACGTGCTTTACTGGAATGTTGCTCCAAATTGAACGCGAATCAATTGTTTGCCCATAAAAGCCGCTTTTCAGATGTGGATGAAAATGGATTTTCGCGCGTTGAATATAGCCGGACATTGTCTTCGTATGAAGTCGTACCCGCCTTGAGCGTATTGCAAGATATGGCTCCACTTGAAGCTTTGCGTGGCAAATACATCATCATTGGCTCGTCCTCCCTGGCACTGGCAGACCGGGTACCGACTCCTTTATGGTATTCGACCAGTGGTTTCCTGGTACATGCCCAGGCCCTGAGCACCATGCTTGATGAGCACGAAGGCAGGGCGTACGTGAAGTGGCCAGGACGTTTGATCGCTTTATTGTTTACAGTGCTGACGGCAGGAATGGCGATGTTCATGTTTCCGCGCTTTTCTGCCTGGTCAAATACCCTGATGCTGGGTCTGGCTTCAGTGGCCTGGGTAGCACTGGCTTATCTGGTGGTTGATCACGACATGTGGTTTTCCCCGGTAGGCCCTCTGGCAGCAAACTTTTTTTTATTGGCGGTTGCGGTGCCTTTTGGCTGGCAGACTGCGCAGCGCAAGTCGAGAAGACTATTAGGAACCCTGCAACAATATGTCGCCAAAGCAGTGGTGCAAGAATTATTACGCAGTGATTTGAAAGACCCGCTGGCACCAAGGCAGTTACATGTGACTACCCTGATTGCTGACATGGAGGGATATACCAGCCAGGTAGAAAACCTGCCTATGGAAGGGGCGGCCAATCTGACAAGGGAATTTCTGGAATGCCTGACCGGCCCTGTGCTGGCCAAAGGTGGCACTCTGGATAAATATACCGGTGACGGCCTGGTAGCTTTTTGGGGGGCGCCATTGCCGGTGGAAAACCATGCTGACCTGGCCCTGGATGCAGCGATAGAAATTGTCAGAAATGTCAGGAAATTGAGTGCCCAATACGAACAACAAGGGAGAAAAAAGATTAGAGTCAGAATCGGAATAGAAAGTGGCATTGCAATTGCAGGAGATTTTGGCAGTTCTTTCCGCAGCATCTACACTGCCGTTGGCGACAGCGTCAATACGGCCTCACGTCTGGAGGACGCGGCACGTCACTACCCGCACGACATCATCATCGGCAAAGGTACGGTTGAGGGATCGACCAGACATCAATTCCAGGCACTGGGCGAGCGCCTGCTGAAAGGCAAGGAAAAACCAACTACCATCTATACGGTAGAGGTTACTGCATGAAAATGATGCAAAGAATAGCGCTTCAATTGCCTTTGCTGGTGCTATTGCTCATCTTTGGCAATACAGTCGCAAAAGCCGACAATGAAGCTGAAAGCGAAACACTGTATCTGGAAGCATTAAAGGCCATCAGCGAAAAACGCAATGATGATGCCAAAGCCATGCTCAGCACCCTGATAGAGAAAAAACCCCTGCATGCCGGTGCATGGCTGGATCTGGCTATGCTGCAATGCAAATTGGGCAACAAAGAAGAAGCCGATAAAGTATTGCTTAAAATGCGGCAAAACCTGCCTTTATCTGAAGAACAATTATATAAACTGGAATTATGGCAACCCAAGAACTGCATTCCTGCTGCGCCAGAAAGGCGCATCGCGATTGCTATAGAGGCCGGATATGACACCAATGTGAATCAGGGTGCCAGCAATCCTTTTTTCACTTTAGGCAGCGGCACTGAGCAAATTACCTTGCAGCTTTTACCAGAGTATCAGCCCAAAGCGGACCGCTTTGCCAGTTTGTCTGGCAATATATCCCAGGAAATCAACAATAACGGCACCATAGGTTTTGCCCAGGCGCGCCTGCGCAGTTATGACAGTCTGAGCGCCTACAACACACTGGCACTTGCCCTTGGCGTGGAAAAACCATGGAAATGGCGGGATTACGGCATCCGGGGTACTGCCCTGGTCAGCGCACTGAGCCTCGGTGGTACGCTGTATCAAAAACAGGAAATTGTACAATTACGCCTGTCACCGGCAGTCAGCCAGGGTAGCTCCTGGCGTTTCAGTACCATGGCAGGGTTTACCAATGTACAGTACCCGACTCTGGGGAATTTCGATGCCCACACCTGGGAATTACGCGGCCTGTTATCCTATGAAACCCAGAAATACCAGCTGCAAGCTGGTTTGGCAGCAATGGCCGACCGGGCTCATGCAGACAGACAGGGTGGCCACAGGACTGGCTACTATGGAAATTTAAATCTGAGGCGGCAGTTATCCCAGCAAAGCGAGCTGGAATTAGGCTGGAGCAAACAAATATGGCAAAGCGCTGAAATTTACTCGCCCAACCTGATAGATGTAGCAAGGCGACAAGATCTACAGCTTGTAAAAGCGGGGTTGAATTGGTATTTCACGGACAAACAGTCGCTGCAACTGGAATTCCGTGCGATAAATAACAAGGAAAATATCTCCATCCTTCAATACAATAGCAAGTCGGTACAATTGAGCTGGCAATGGCAGAATTTTTAAAATTTGAATTTTCATGCCAGCATCACCATTTGTCATCTATGAATCAGGAAATATTGAAAACGAATGAAGGGCCATCACCATTGCAAGTCATGGGTTCTTTACAATCGGATTGACCAATGACGGTATCAAATAACGAAGTCGCTGTTATTCACAACAAGGCACCGGCCGGGGAGTCGCAAGCGCCCCTGCCTGGGCAACTGCAATTAAATATTCCCATACAGACCAAAGTGCAGGTCAAGGTCAACCAGATCACTGTCAACTTGCGCAACATCCCCTTGCTGATGGGCTTGAGCGATGAAGACATGAACAAGGTCAAGGGTGACATGCGCGTGCGTCACTTCAATAAACGGGATGTGGTATTGCAAAAAGGTGGCATCGGTGACAGCCTGTTATTTTTGCTATCAGGGCAATTGCAAGTTGTCGATGTGACTGAAGATGGCCGCGCCATCGGTCTGCGCATGCTCAAGGAAGGTGATTTTTTTGGTGAGATCGCGATCATTAATGGCACGCCACGTTCTGCCTCGGTAGTCGCTTTGAGCAATGTACTGGTCGGCTTTTTGCCTAGTGCCACGGCACTGCATTTGTTTTCGCATTCACCAGCCATGGCAAACATGATGTTGCGCCATCTGGCCGAAAAAATACAACGCGATTCCGAATTCCGTGCTTTGCTCAGCATAGGCAATACCTCACGCCGCATCTATGCCTTCATCGCCCTGTTCAAGAAAATCATGCCCGGCAATCTCGAAGTCATAGAAAACCTGCCCACCCATCAGGACATCGCCATGATGATCAACACCAGCCGCGAGACTGTCACCCGCGCGCTCCTGCATCTGGCTCAGCAAGGCATAGTAGAAAAAGACTTGCATCGCCTGATCATACGCAAACCCGACGAATTGCAGAAACTGGCGCTGGGCGCTACTGCGTGAACGCTTCACCGGCATCACCCCAGGCCTGACTGCACGCCATGTTATTTAATTCCTTTGCATTTCTGTTCCTCTTCCTGCCCCTCACACTGGCAATATGGATGCTGTGCAAACGTCAATGGGGATTAAGGCCAGCCTTGGGCTGGCTGGTGCTGGCCTCACTGGTATTTTATGCCGTCTGGGATGTGCGGTATCTGGCAGTACTCCTGAGCTCAATCAGCATCAATTTCTGGCTTGGTGGCCGCATTTTGAAGGCCAGGCAGCAAGCGCTGGATCTGCATGCAGCAAGATGGATGAAGGCAGGCATAGGCTTTAACCTGCTGGTACTGGGTGGTTTCAAATACACCTATTTCTTGCTCGCCAATCTGTTTGCGGCATTTCATGCAGCACCGCCAATAGACCCCATCGTCTTGCCACTGGCCATCTCGTTTGTCACCTTCCAGAAAATCGCCTATCTGGTTGATTGCCGGCGCGGTGACGTGCAAAGACATAATGCGCTCGACTATCTGTTTTTTGTTTCTTTTTTCCCGCAACTGATCGCCGGGCCTATCGTCCATCACAAGCCTCTGATTGCGCAAACCAGAGCAGATGACAATCCTCTGTTCAGACAAAAAGAAGCACTGATCACTGGTGCCTGTTTTCTGGCCCTGGGCCTGTTCAAAAAAACCATACTTGCTGACAGCATGGCGCGCTATGCCAGCCCGGTATTTGAATTGGCCAGACAGGCAATACCGGGTGGCGAAGCGGCATGGCAAGCCATGCTGGCGTATACCCTGCAATTGTATTTCGATTTTTCTGCGTATTCCGACATGGCAATTGGCCTGGCGCTGATGTTTGGCTTCAAGCTGCCTGTCAATTTTTTCTCGCCTTACAAAGCCACTTCCATCATCGATTTCTGGCGGCGCTGGCATATGACACTGTCGAGTTTCTTGCGCGACTATCTGTACATTCCCCTGGGTGGAAACCGTCACGGCCAATTCATGCGTTACCGCAATCTGTGGCTGACGATGTTGCTGGCGGGTGTGTGGCATGGTGCAGGCTGGAATTTCTTCTTATGGGGTGCTTTGCATGGCAGCGCGCTGCTCATCAATCATTTCTGGCACCATGTATTGGAAAGCAGTCCCACGCTCACTAAACTCTGGGGCAAGCTGCCGAAGACAATTGCGGTTGCTGTGACTTTCATTCTGGTCGCTTTTGCCTGGGTACTGTTCCGCTCAACTGACATGACAAGTGCGGCACACATGTATGCCGCCCTGTTGCAACCTGATTCAGGTACATATCTGCCTGCCTTGCCCTGGCAAAATCTTGCCCAGGTAGTTGAAGGATTATTGAGCACTTCACCGGATGTCGGCTGGTTGTGGATAGGCATAGGCATGGCTGTTGTCTGGTTTTTGCCAAACACCACGGAATTACTGAATTACGACCCCAGCCCGAATATCGCCATCACACCACTCAGCGAAAAAAGACAAATCGCTTTGGGCATCATTGCAGGTACTTGCCTGTGGTTTGCACTGAAATGGATGGCCGTCCGGCCAGCCACAGAATTTTTGTATTTCAATTTTTAAGCGGGCGAGGACATGAAAAAATTCTTGCTCGCTTTGACTGGCAGTTTCCTGGCTCTCAGCCTCTTATGGGTAGTCGGTATCAAATACCAGCTTGGCTCGCCGACTGCCAGTTCACGCTGGGTCTATGATGCTTATCAACATAAAATCCACGCAGCACAAGAAGTCAAAACGCCACGTGTATTGATCGTGGCAGGTTCAAACGCCATGTTTGGCATAGATTCAGGCATGCTCGAAAATTACTGGCAAAAACCTGTCATCAATCTTGCGGTGAATGCCGGGCTCGGCCTGCCTTATATACTGGACGTATCGCGTCGTGTTGCTCGTCCCGGCGACACCATACTCATGCCCATGGAATATGCGCTTTACCTTGACGAAGGCAAAGCCAACTCACAGATTATCGACTATGTCATGGCAAGGGATCTGGATTACTGGCGCAGCCTGTCGCGCAGTACTCAACTGCAGTATGCAGCAGGTTTGGGAGCAGATCGCTGGCTGCATGGTCTGCGACATTTGCCAGACGGCCCGGTCACCAGCGGTACTTACGGTGCTCATCATCTCGATGCACGGGGCGATCAGACTCATACCAGTGCGGCAGAACGCAGCGCCGGTGATATCGCCACAGTCAAGGCGACCAAGGCCTGGGATTATGCACATAGAGCAGCCACAGAAACTGGCGGCTGGAAACTCATGGAAAATTATGCGCAATGGGCAAAGACAAATAACATCTGCCTGATCGCCATGCCCACAGTGCTACTACACCATGCCAAATACGATACCGATGCTGAAGACCTGGCTTTTTACGCCGGACTGCCGGACCGTATGAATAAGCTGGGCATAGAATATCTGGGCAAGCCAAAAGACTTCATGTATCCAGAGAGCTGGTTCTTTGACACCGACCATCATCTGCAAGACTGGGCCAGGCAAAAGCATACAGCCAACCTGATCGCTTTACTGCAAACACGTTCTCAGGCAGCTTGCGGCCAACCATAAAAAACGGCGGAATATATCCGCCGTTTTTTTGCGTTCAGATGCGACCGATATCAATATCTAAAGCATTCGCAATACCATCAATCGTATTCAACAAGCGTTGCGATAAAGCTGGCCATTGCCTGGTGGCAGTCCAGACTTTCGCCTGTATTGCTTTCTCTTTCAGCCTTTGTCCATCATGCAAAATGGCAGTGATCCCTTCAGCAATGTCTGCAGGTTCAGTACCAGGCAATACATGCACTGCATCTTTGACATCATCAAAAATCGACAAAGGCGTCACTGCCACCGGACGGCCAGAAGCCAGCCCCATGCGCACAGCAGCACTCGAAGATTCCTGCGTTTGCTGATACGGATAAACAATCAGGTCTGCCTGTTGCAGCCATGACTGGCTGATTTCATCCGTCAGATAATCAGACAGGAAAGTCACATGCGCATCCAGGCCGGATTCAAAAATCAAATGACGACATTGATGGTATTCATTGTCGGACAAGCCAGATGGATAGAGTGAATTGACCAGCAACAAATGATAATTCCCACCCTGCCCGCGCAATTTTATGAATGCCTTGATCAAGGCCTGCACGCCTTTATGCGGCAACAGGAAACCATAAGCAGCAATCACAGTCTTGCCTGCCAGACGCGTGGTATCTACCCTGGCTGCAGCATGTTCCAGCGTCGGCATCAGGCCTTGTGGGAAAAACACCAGATTATCGGCAACACCCAGTCCCTTGAGCCGGTTCATGTCATCCAGGCCATGCACGAAGATGCGATCAGCCAGCTTCAATTCTGCAGCGATTGTAGACAAGCTGATCAGTCCATCTTCTCTTTGCACATCTGCGGTCGAATGGAAGAATATATGGATGGTTTTACCATCTTCCTTGGCTCGCCTGATCAGGCGCGCCATGGCAGCCAGTGAAAAGAAACCGAAATTGTATTGAATAACAATCACATCCAGTTTCTGCTCCTGAATCATCAGCCAGGTATGTTCCAGATCTTCCTGCATGTTGGCATCCCAGCTGCGGATGACATTCTCAGCATCACGTGCCGTTCTTTCAGGGATATGGCTGCTCAAATAAACCACCCTGTCCTGCGGCATGCCAGCGGTCAGGAAAGATGAATAAGAAGCGATGCCACAACGCGCATTCCAGCTACTGATCCAGCCTATGCGCGGCTCCTTGCGTAACAGCGGCTGCTGTTCCAGCGCAGCAATCGCCTGACGGGTTCTGCTGGCGACATCTGACCAGGCGTAGTGCGTCGATATGAAAGCATGCGCTGCCGCAGTTTTGCTGGCGATGACATCTGCCGTGCTGGCATGTACCTCCCGCATCAACGCAGTCAGATGACTGACATCGGGGTCAGCCCAGGCTGAATGTGTGGAACTGAAATGCGAAGTTGATTTCGCATATTGGTAGTCGCATAACCAGACCCTGCTGTCGTCGCAGAAATCCATCTGCCCGCTCCATGCGGTAGCGATCACCGGCAGTTTCAGCCACATGGCTTCTGCAATCGGCAAGCCATAACCTTCGCCACGGCTGGGAGCAACCAGCGCATCACATGCTTCATACAAGCCACGCATTTGCGCCTGGCTATAATCATCCATGATGATCAATACATGCGGGAAATCCGGGTCAGCAGACTGCAGCGCTGCCAATTGTTCAGCCACATCATTATGCGGATTCGGAAAAGTCTTGATGACCAGGCTGACATCATCACTGGACCGGTAAGCCTGACCATAGGCTAGCAACAAAGCGTCCGGCCCCTTGCGCGGAAAGCAGGACGAGACATGCAGGAAACGATAAGTCTTGAGACTATCCAAAATAGCCTGCGGTACCGGCAACGCAGCAACCCGCATGACATGATCAACCCCATTGCCAACAGCAGCAATCGGCACGCGCACGCCATTGTCACGCAAAACTGTGCCGACAAAGCGCGACACTACCAAAATCAAATCCAGCTTACGATTGAATTCATTGACAAACTCTTGCGGGAAACCGGTTTCTTCCCAGCCATAAGAATTCACTACCCTGACGCGCGCCTGCATATCATCTAGCGTAGGCGGATAGCAATTGCGCAGGGCCAGGTCAGGCATATTTACTGCCTGTTGCGATACAGTTTGCAATTCAGCGATATCGGGATTGGCTGTCAGAAAATCTGCCGAGGCGACGAAATCACCATAACCTTCACGGCTGCGCAAACCCAGTTGCACAGCGTCGTCCTTTTGGGACGCCAAAGCACGCGCCAGTTCACGGTTGACGATAGCCAGGCTATAGGTGGAATCGAAAGGCCCCTCTATCTGCCACAAGGGTTTTTGCTGCTCACTGATAGCCAGTGTCTCTTGAGGAATTTGTGCGCCCAGCTTTTGCAGGAATTGCTGCAAATCTGCCTGAATCTTTTGACGCGAGAAGCGCTGAATATTTTGTCGCTGACCGGCAATGATGCGACGGCGCAAAGCGGGTTCAGTCAAGAGCATATGCACATGCGCGGCACATGTGGCCGGAGTCACGTCAGCATCCAGCAAGATACCTGCACCGCCCATGGTGGAAGTAACGCCTTCAGTAGCACGCGCAATCACAGGTACATCATGCAGCATGGCTTCTATCAAAGGCATGCCAAAACCTTCATGCTCGCTAAGGCTGACATAGGCATCAGCATTGCGGTACAGGGCCAGCAAATCTTCATCAGAAATTTTGCCTGTCATCAGCACCTGGGCATCGAGTTTCAATTCAGCGATGCGGGCATGTACTTCCTGTTCATACGGCATGCTGGTGACACCACCGGCCAATATCAGGCGTACGGGCTGGCGCGAGAAGTGGCGCAATTCATCGAGCATGTCCAGTAATTGCAACTGGTGCTTGTGCTCGCACAGGCGGCCAACAAACAGGATATTGTGGGCATCACGCAAGCTGTTGATCAGCGCCGTGTTATAGCCATGATGCTGCCAGCGGGTCACATCGACCAGTAAGGGAATCGTCGTTACATCTGTATGACCAGCGGCACGCAACTCTGCACTGTTCAAATCAGAATCACCAATCGCAGCCTGAAAATCCTGCGCCCACGAGGCCAGTTGCTGCCTGCCCAGCATGCTTAATTCAGGCAAGCCATTATCGGGTAAAAACTGCGGTGGCGTGATGTTGTGATACACCAGTACCTTGCGTGCCTTGATATCCTTGAGCCAGGCGCAATTCTCATAACCCAGACTGTGATGCACCAGCAAAACGTCATCATCAGCAAGCTGCAATTCACTATAGTGCTGCACTTCATCACGGACTTCATCCTGCACCAGATCGCAATAAATGGCGGAAGTAAAACCCATCTCGCGCAGCAGCTTGCGGGTAAAGAACATGCCATTGCTGACGCCGTCACCTCTTCCGCAGGAAGGGCTGAATTGATGTATCTGCATCTTATTTACGACCTATGACTGCGTAATCCTGAGCGCCAAATAATTCCTTATTGAGCAGTGCTTCAACCTCAGTGCCGCCATGCAGCAAGTGATCATCAGGGTAAGGATGTAAGCGCAGAATTTCTGCATGAGTAAAGCCACGCTGACGCGCCATGAATTCCGCCACCTGCGGCACGATAGGATGTAAATGAGTAGGATCGAAATAGAAATTGCAGGCACCTACCTTGAGGTTTTCAGGGTTCGGCGTTTCAAAAATAATGACACCACCTGGGCACAGTGCATGGCGTGCTGCATCAAACAACGCAATCAATTGCTCGAACGGTAAATGCTCTATGATCTGGAACCCCGTCACCGCACCTATGCTGCCTGCAGGCTGTTCGCGCAAATAAGCAATCGCGTCAGCATGACGACACAAAAAGCCCTGATCCAGACAGGCGTTGACCATGGAGATATTCATATCTACACCCATGGCAGGTATACCTTGCTCGTCCAGCAACTCCAGCCATTCACCACGGCCACAGCCAACGTCAATGACCAGCTTGCGTTCGTCTTTTGCCTGTTCACTGATATGCGCCAGATAGGGCAGATACACTTTCAAGCGCTCCTTGATATCGGCGCGTGAACCACGGAACAAGGCTTCAAATTCCAGATAGAACTGATCTTGGTCAAAATCGCTGGCAACTTTGACTACAGGCTGGCTAATACTGACAGTGGCAGCCTGACTTGCCTGCTCAGTCGTTACAACTACAAGTTGATCGGCAGGCTTCGTTTCATTTTGCAAACCAGCACGCATCATCAAATTCATGGAGCGCAACTGGCGGCCTATATGCAGACGATCCAGTTCCATCAACCTGCGGCCAATATCAAGCGCGTCATATTTTTCCAGCCTTATGGCGAGTTTTTGCTCTTCCATTTTCAAGATTTTTTGTTCCTGGCTACGCAACTGCAGTTGCAAACCATCAATCTGCTTTTGCAAATTTGTCAGCGCAACTTCGGTCTGGAAACGGGTGCGCGGCAAGCGCAGCAATGCCTGGCACCAGGCCAGCGCGTAACCCAGGCCTGGTATGGCGCGCAATTTCTGGCGCAATCCTTGTGGCGGTGCTGATACTTCAGCATTTCGTTCTGCATTATCTTGCTTATTCAACATGATTTCCCTTGCATCATCCTGCCCTGCCCCCATCTCATTTGAAGGAATGTCGATGGGTGTTGAATGCTTCCTGCTTTTCAATATCAAACTGGTCTTGTCAGCCAGTAGCTGTGCTTCGCATTCAGATTTGTTCTGTGTTGCCATATTCGCCATATAATCCGGATGTTTTATTCACAATTGGCGGCAAATGATTCGTGTTTAGACCGCTAAAAGGCTAGAAAAAGGGGTAGAAGTATAAATGATGATGTAAACTGCGACGAAATTATCAGCGTCTGCAAATTTCCAGATTATTTCAGCTTAAGACTTTTGCCTGGCTCTGGCTTACCCTTCAGGTCTTGCAAGTTTAGCCTATCCAGCAATTGATCACATCTGACCAGCATAGCCGGAGCAAATTGCAGCTGATTGCAATATATTAAATATTTTATAATGATTTGCCTCAGGACATAAACCAAAGGCATAAAGATTACGAAAGTTATCCATGTTATTACAGCCTGTCATTCTCTCCGGGGGATCTGGAACCCGGCTATGGCCGCTATCGCGTGAAAAGCATCCCAAGCAATTGCTCGCCCTGATAGGCGAAGAAACCATGCTACAGGCAACCGCAACACGCGTCAGGGACTTTTCCGGTGCCGTGGGCGTAGCCGAAAGAATGATCGTGGTCTGCAATGAAGAATACCGCTTCATCACGGCAGAACAATTGCGCGTCGCAGGTTTCAACAACTGCAGCCTGTTACTGGAACCCACCGGCCGCAATACGGCCCCGGCATTAACACTGGCAGCCCTGGCAGCCGTGGCATCAGACACTGATGCGGTCTTGCTGGTAATGCCAGCTGACCATGTCATCAACGATAAACAGGGTTTTCATCAGGCCATACAAGATGGGCTGCAACAGGCCATAGACGGTGCCATGGTGACCTTTGGCATCGTACCTGACCGACCTGAAACCGGTTATGGCTACATCCAGACGGGCGATGTGTTACCAGGCCAGGCCGTACGCGAGCTGCAGGCCTTTGTTGAAAAGCCAGTATTGGAAGTAGCCCAGCAATATCTGGATGGTGGCCGTCATTTATGGAATAGCGGTATTTTCATGATGCGCGCGACCACCTGGCTCAAAGCCATACAGCACTTCCATCCCGCCATGCATGAGGCCTGCAAACTGGCGATGGACAAGGCCAGCATCGATAGCGACTTTGTCCGCGTTGATAAAGAAGCCTTCCTGTCTTGCCCTTCTGACTCCATCGACTATGCCGTCATGGAAAAACTGGCCAAAGACCAGGACTTGCATATCCCTGGCTATGTCGTGCCTTTCAATGCAGGCTGGTCTGACGTAGGTGCCTGGGATGCTGTCTGGCAAGTGTCAGATAAGGATGAAAACGGCAACACTGCCCATGGCGACGTGCTGCTGGAAGATTCCCGTAATTGCCTGGTGATTTCTGACAGCCGCCTGGTGGCCTGCCTGGGTCTGGAAGATGTCATCGTGGTTGAAACACCAGATGCGGTACTGGTCACCAATAAGGCCAATACCCAGAACATCAAGCGTGTCGTGACCCGTCTGAAAGATGAAAGCTATACCCAGACAGATAACCACCGCAAGGTCTATCGTCCATGGGGACATTATGATTCTGTCGATAGTGGCGAACACTTCCAGGTAAAGCGCATCGTCGTCAAACCGGGTGGCCGTCTGTCGATGCAAATGCATCATCACCGTGCCGAACACTGGATCGTGGTCAGTGGCACGGCATTGGTCACTCGTGGCGAAGAAGTCATGACCCTGGTTGCCAATCAATCCACCTACATCCCGCTGGGCGTCAAGCACAGGCTGGAAAATCCGGGTGAAACTGATCTTGAGCTGATAGAAGTGCAATCCGGTACTTACCTGGGTGAAGATGATATTGTCAGATTCGATGATATCTATGGACGTGTTGCAGGCTGATCCCTGCTAAGGAAAACCAAGCTTTGAAAGCTGTACTTATCTCATTGTGGCACTACCGCCACTTTATCCTGTCGTCCATCAAGGCCGAGTTTGCCGGGCGCTTTGCGCGCAGCAAGCTGGGTGCGCTGTGGATGATTTTGAATCCTCTGGCACAAGCTACCATCTTCGCTATCGTCTTGTCTGAAGTGCTTGTTACCAAGATACCAAATATCGAAAACAAATCGGCCTATGCAATTTACCTGATGGCGGGTATGTCAGCCTGGGGTTTGTTCGCTGAAATCATGACACGCTGTACGACAGTGTTTATTGATTATTCCAACACTCTGAAAAAAATCGCCTTCCCCAGACTGTGCCTGCCCCTGATCGTCGGCGGCAGCGCCCTCATCAATCATTTGTTATTGCTGGCAGCGATAGCCGTGGTGTTTTTATTCTTTGGCCATATGCCAACTGCAGCTTGGCTGGTACTGCCGCTGGGCATGCTGCTGATCATCCTGTTTGCCTTTGGCCTGGGCATCATACTCGGGTTATTGAATGTATTTTCACGTGATGTTGGACAGGTCATGGGCATCGTCCTGCAACTGTGGTTCTGGTTCACGCCTGTGGTCTATCTGATGGATAATATGCCCAAGCGCTTTATCGCAGTATTGAATCTGAACCCGATGACACCGCTGGTCAAGATCTACCAGAATGCGCTGCTATACGGCGCAGTGCCAAATATCGCGGATTTACTGGTTCCTGTGCTGATTTCAGCGGGCATGTTTATATTTTCATTCTGGATTTTCCGCCGTGCCAGCGCAGATCTGGTGGATGCATTATGAGTCAAATTGTATTAAGTGTCTCTGGCGTTGGAAAATGCTATTCAAAATTCAGCGGCCTGTTGTCACGCCTGATGTACTGGGCTGGCCTGCCAGTAAAACCTGCCTATGAATACTGGGCCAACCGCGATATCAGTTTCAATGTGCCTGCGGGCCAGGCGGTAGCCATCATAGGCCAGAATGGTGCCGGTAAAAGTACGCTCCTGAAAATGATTACCGGTACAGTGCGACCAACGACCGGCAGCATCGCTGTCAGTGGCCGCATCAGCGCGATGCTGGAGCTAGGCCTGGGTTTTAATCCCGAATTTTCTGGCAGGCAAAATGCCTATATGGCAGGTGGTCTGATGGGTCTGAGTGGCGAACAACTGGACCAACTCATGCCAGGCATAGAAAGCTTTGCTGAAATTGGAGCCTTCTTTGACCAGCCCTTGCGTGTGTATTCCAGCGGCATGCAGGCGCGCCTGGCTTTTGCTGTTGCCACGGCAGTGCGCCCGGATGTACTCATCGTCGATGAAATCCTGTCGGTGGGTGACAGCTATTTCCAGCACCGTAGTTTTGACCGAATACGCCAGTTCAAGGAACAGGGTACGTCCATCATCCTGGTCACCCATGGCATGGGTGATGTGCGCAGCCTGTGCGACCACGTCATCCTGATCGACAAGGGTTGCGTGCTCAAGCAAGGTGCGGCAGATGAAGTGGTGGATTACTACAATGCCATGATCGCCCGCAAGGAAAACGAAAACTTCTCCGTCGAGCAAAACCGCAATGAACAAGGCTGGCTGCAAACACGTTCAGGCACAGGCATGGCGACAGTCAGCAAACTCAGCCTGCGTGACCAGGAGAGCGATCAGGTACTGGCTGCGGCGCATGTAGGGCAAAAGGTCAAGCTGGTGGCTGAAGTGCAATTGCGTGCCGACATCCCGGAACTGGTGCTGGGCCTGATGTTGCGCGACAAGCAGGGCAGCGTCATCTGGGGCAGCAATACCTGGTATTCGCAACAGGTACAAAACGATTTGCGCCAAGGTGACACCCTGGAATTTGTACTTCCCTTTGAATGTCCCTTGGGGCCAGGTTCTTATTCTGTCACCACCGCACTGACCAAGGCAAAAACCCATCTCGATGAAAACTATGAGTGGTCAGACAATCTGCTGGTGTTTGATGTCATCAATGTGGATCACACTGAGTTCATCGGCAGCAACTGGCTGCGTGGGGAATTTGAGGTCAGGAAATTGACAGCAAGCTAGGCGAACCTACTTGTGTCTTATTTGTTTCTTACTTGCGCTTATGCTCATCTATGACTTGCTGATAAAGGCGGGTATAATTGCTCGCCATCTTGTCGGCAGTAAATAAATCCAGATAACGCTGGCGCGCATTGATACCCATTTGTGCTGCCTCTTGCGGATGTGCCAGCAGATACTCCATAGCCTGCCTGAAAGCTGCCGGATCACTCGGCGGTACTACCATGCCAGTCTGGCCCGCGACATTGATATACGTCGTGCCAGTGCCAATTTCACTCGATATCATGGGCTTGCCATACATCGCACCTTCCAGCAATGAAATGCCGAAAGCTTCTGAGCGCAGATGCGAAGGAAATGCCAATGCATAGCACAGGGTCAGCAAGGCGACCTTGTCCGGTTCAGGCAAGGCACCAAGGAAATGCACATTCTTCAGTTGCAGGCTTTCTGCCTGGCGCTTGAGTTCGATTTCTTCCGGGCCGTCACCAACAATGACGATAGGGATATCCGTCCCTGCTGCTGCTTCCAGCAAGATATGCAGGCCCTTGTAATAGCGCAGCATGCCAACGAACAGGAAAAAGTTTTCCCCGACGATGGCACGCCATTTCGCCAGCAATTCTGCAGAGGGAACTGGATAAATACTGTTATCCAGTCCATAGGTAATCACCTCGGTCTTGTCTTTATACAGTTCCAGTGTCGGACTGGTCGCCAGATAATTGGGCGATGTTGCCACGATGCGGTCTACATCACGCAGGAACTGATGCTTGAGCGGCGAATACAGCTTCAGCAAATATTTTTGCCTGACGATATCCGAGTGATAAGTGACGACGCTGGGTTTTTTGATACGCCCCAGGAAATGAGCGATATCCATGAAAGGCCAAGGGAAGTGATAGTGAATCACATCTGCCTGCTTTGCCAGTTCAACAAAGCGCGACAAGGCCGACCAGGAGAAACCGGTAGAGGCGATTTCAAAATTCAAATGAGCGCGGTGTACCTTGTGCCCTTCAAATTCTATCAAGGGACGGTCTGCATCGCGTGTCAAAGTCAGTACTTCATTTTCCACACCCAGACGTGTCGTACCCACAGCCATCTGGCGTATGACTTGCTCAACGCCACCGAAGGTGTCGGGGTAATAGGTGCGGTAGAAGTGCAGGACTTTCATGGCGCTGTCCTTAACTGGCCTTGACCGTCTGATAGGCTGCGACAGTATTGCGAACGCAGGCATCCCAGGTCAGTTCGGCAGCACGTTGCAAGCCACGTGCTTTGGCCACGCTGCGCCATTCTTCGTCTTCCAGCGCCTGGCGCAAACCGTCGCGGATGGAATTCACATCAGCAGGATCTACCAGCATGGCGGCACCGGCGGCGACTTCCGGCATGGAAGAGCAATTTGAAGTCAGCACAGGTACACCACTGGCCATGGCTTCAGCAATCGGCAAACCGAAACCTTCATACCAGGATGGATAAGTGAACAAGCGGCAACCGGCATATAAAACCGGCAGCAATTGCTGATCGACAAAACCCAGGTATTTGATCCAGCCTTCACGCTGACCTTTTTCTATGTCGTCATGAATGGCTTCACTCTGCCATCCTTCACCACCGACCAGCACCAGCGGCCAACGCTGGCGCAAGGCATCTGGCAAGGCACGGTAAGCTGCCAGCAAATGTGTCAGGTTCTTGCGCGGTTCTATGGTAGAGACAAAGAAACTATAGCCATCTGGCTGCAAGCCAAATTCATGCAGGACTGGTGCAGTCTCTTCTGAGGAATAGGGATGAAACACTTCATCGACACCCAGCAAGACGGCGCGCACCTGCTCAGAACCCAGATTGAATTCCTGCATCACTTCATCGCGCGTTGCCAGGGAATCGGTTAACACCAGGCTGGCGCGGTCTATCGCCTCTGGAATAGCTTTTCGCATGCGGTCTATCCTGGCCTTGGGATGCCATTGCGGATAACGGTATATCGACAGGTCATGCACTGTCACCACACTGGGTAACCGGGTCCTGGGTACAAAGTAATTGGGGCCGTGAAAGATCCCGTCTGGCACACTGTTCAACTGGCGGCCAGCAAGGATGGGGAGTAATTTGCCATACAGGCGTGCCACCATGGGCAACTGCCCCAATTGACGACGTATGCGGCTTTTGTAGCTGGAACTTGCTGGTGCCGTAACTATTGGCATTGACCCGGCTACCGTCGCATCTGTATTTGCTGGCTGGTCTATGCGCGGTAATTCGCGCCAGAAACCATCCGACAGATAGCGTATTGACTCTATCTCTGCCTGCATGGGCAAACGGGTAGCCAGCTCCCACGCATACCTGCCTATACCAGCCAGCGGCGGGTGTATGGCTTCTATGGAGAGAACAACGTTCATGCTGCATCCTTGTGTTGCAGCATCCATGCCAGCGTGTCACGCAAGGTGATAGCAGGCAACTCACCTATGCATGCTTGCAAGCGTTGACCATCACCCATGAGTTTATGCACTTCATTGGCGCGCACAAAGGCCGGATTCACATGTACCTTGATTTCATAACCAGCCAGCTCACTGGCCATTTGCAATACCGAGCGCAGGGTATGCGCAGTGCCAGAACAGATATTGAAAGTCTGGCCTGCAGGTGCTTGCTCCAGCAAACGGGCATAGGCCCTGGCGACAGTACGTACGTCAGAAAAATCCCTGGCGACATCCAGATTGCCAAGTTCTATATCGCTGGCTTTGCGACGGTAATGATTGATGATCTTGGGCAGCAGGAAATTTTCTGTCTGACCTACACCTGTGTAATTGAAGGGGCGGGTTACGATGATGGGCAGCTTGTCCATCCAGAGGCGCGCTACATGCTCCATCGCCAGCTTGCTGACACCGTAATCATTGGCGGGTTGAGCTGGCTCGGTTTCGGCAATCACTTCTGTGCGGGTATTGCCATAAATATTGGCGCTGCTGGCCACCAGCACGGCCCGCGGCTTTTTATCCAGGCTAGCCAGTGCTTCCAGCAGATTACGGGTACCGACTACATTGACACGGTAAATTTCTGCAGCGTCGCCATGGGCCACAAAAGAAATGGCGGCAAGATGGGCAACCACATCTGGCTGGATTTCTGCCACCAGTTCAGTCAGGCGCTGCTTGTCACCCAGATCAACGGCAAAATTATCTTGCCCGGGTGCTTCTGCACCATGGGTAGTACCAAAAACCCGGTAACCAGCCTCTTTCAGTTCTTGCGCCAGATAACGACCTGTGAATCCCTTAATACCTGTTATCAGGGCGCGTGGCATCGCAGACATCAGAACGACGCGCCGTTCTGGTTACGGCGCAAATCTGCTTCTACCATCATCTGGCACAGCTCTTCCAGCGTAGTCTTAGGTTCCCAGCCCAGCACTTTTTTGGCTTTGGCAGGATCACCGATGAGCAATTCCACTTCTGCAGGACGATAGAATTTTGGATTCACACGGACCAGCAATTTGCCGGTTTTTGCGCACGTAGCGGTTTCGTGCTCGCCTTCGCCTGACCATTGCAACTGTATGTCTGCTGCCTTGAAAGCCATGGTGACAAAATCACGTACAGTTTCTGTGCGGTTGGTCGCCAGCACAAAAGTGTCGGGCTTGTCGGCTTGCAGCATGCGCCACATGCCTTCTACATATTCCTTGGCAAAGCCCCAGTCGCGCTTGGCATCCATATTGCCGAGTTCCAGCACGTCGAGTTTGCCCAGTTTGATCTTGGCGACAGAATCAGTAATCTTGCGCGTCACGAATTCGCGGCCACGCAGCGGGGATTCATGATTGAACAAGATGCCGCTGCAGCCAAAGATGCCGTAGGATTCACGATAATTGATCGTCATCCAGTGCGCATACAATTTGGCCACGCCGTAAGGGCTGCGCGGATAAAATGGGGTCGATTCGATTTGTGGCACGGCTTGCACCTTGCCAAACATTTCGGAAGTTGAAGCCTGATAGAAACGGATTTCGGTATTGACGATGCGAATCGCTTCAAGCAAGTTCAACGCGCCGATGCCGGTAATTTCTGTCGTGGTCAGTGGCTGTTCAAACGACACGCCAACAAAACTTTGCGCTGCCAGGTTATAGACCTCGGTAACGCCGGTCGTTTGCAGCAGACGTATGCTGGCCGACAAATCGGTAAGATCATACTCAACCAGATGCAAGGCAGGGTGAGTTGCGATACCCAGCTCTTCTATGCGCCAAAAATTGACTGAACTGGTACGACGATATGTGCCATAAACGGTATAGCCTTTTTCCAACAGCAACTGAGCCAGATAGGCTCCGTCCTGACCAGTAATACCAGTGATTAACGCTTTTTTACTCATTCAAGAAAACCTCTTCGCCGCAGCGAACATTCAAAATTCTTCTAACCAGATAATGGACTGCTAATTTGAATCCATCTGTGACCGTGATCACAATTTATCCACAGTTGCACAGTATACAATGACTGTTCGCCGCACTGCGGAAATTTAATGCAAGCGCATGTAAGTGGTACTACGCAAGAATCGGCAAAACACGGTATCAGCCTTAGTTATCTGGCAATTATTGCAATATCATTTATTCAATCTGCCAAAGCGCCATAGCGCTTGCGGTAAGCAGCGACTGCTTCTTTATATTGCGACAACTGTGCGTCACCGCCAGCAACTGACAAATAATCGAATAAATCATTCAGGCTGGCGATAGAAACGACAGGCATGTCATACGCCTTGCCAACTTCTTGCGCTGCTGAATTCGCAGACAGGGCATCATCCTTGCCAGAACGCTCCATGCGGTCCAGCGCGATCAGTACGGCACTCGGGGTGGCGCCGGCATTGCGGATCAAATCTACTGATTCACGCACTGAAGTGCCGGCAGAAATAACGTCATCAATAATCACGACCTTGCCTGCCAGTTTTGCACCAACGATGTTGCCACCTTCGCCGTGGTCCTTGGCTTCCTTGCGGTTATACGCAAAAGGCACATTCCTGCCCATGCGCGCCAGTGCCACCGCTGTAGCCGAGGCAAGCGTAATACCCTTGTAAGCGGGGCCAAACAGCATGTCAAATTCCAGTCCGGAATCGAGCAGCGTGCGGGCATAAAAATCAGCAATGCGGCCCAGATTGGCACCATCATTGAACAGACCTGCGTTAAAAAAATAGGGGGAGGTACGCCCGGCTTTGGTGACGAATTCGCCAAAGCGTATCACGCCAGCCTCGACTGAAAACTGTATAAAATCTTGTCTCAAAGTACTCACGATAAGCTCAATTCCTATAATTTATGCGGTTTACTGCTGTTTTGCGTCAAACCTAGAGCATAACATGCGTGCATAATTGAATTTAGTCTGTTTGAAGTGGCAAAATTGCTAAAAATTTGGCAATCAGGGCCTCAGACGCTGACAAATCCACCATATTTGCCTGTATTTGGGTGGCAAAGGCGTGACAAGTAACACCAAGTTGCTGTAATTGCATGGTCTGTATTTGCAAATCTTTACATCCCGATAAATCCAGATACAAATCTCCTGCGCGCAGCGCGACGAAATCATCCGCCGGCGCGGGTCCGGCCAGAGAGAATTGCTCAAAAGTCCAGCTTCTGGCATAGCGGAAATCCGGGCCTGCATAGCAGACAGGTTCAAAGCGCAAATCCTGGCGGGCAAGTATCACTGCCTCCAAAGCCGCTTTCCATCCTGCCGACAACGCCTCTTGCGACTCACACCATGTACTGACATCTAGCATGACCATGCGTTTGCCTGGACGCGGCGTGCAATGGGCTAGATGGCGCGCCAGTTCGCGTAAATCATCATTTGCGACTTCTGCCTGCAAGTGTGGATGCTGTGGCGACGCAGGCGAGATATCAGCAATCGCCGCCAGACTGCGGTGCATGCGGGCCGCCGGCTCGGTCAGCGCAAATTCTTCTATCGCTTCTGCATAGCTGCGTGCAATCAATGCAGGTGCATGATGGGCTTGCACAAACTGCCTTGCCGTCTGGCCTGTAAGCTGGCTACTCTTGCTTTCATCATGCAATTTGCTGATGGCTTGCAATAGTTCTTTCTGCGTAAACTGGTCAGGCATACCCAGCACGGCATCTGCTGGCAACTCTGCCATGGCACCGTTGCGGTTCAAGATCACAGGCAGGCCATAGGCCATGCATTCAAGAACAGCGGCTGAAGTTTCGCCACGCGAGAGTGTACGTAACTGCACAGCACCATCGGCAGCCTGCATGTACAAGGCAAATTCTTCTGCAGTAGTAAACCCGGTGATGCGCACGCGCTCGCCATTGGCGATGCGCTCTTGCAATTGCGCCCCATATTCACCAGGATCATTCTTGCCAACAAAAATCAGGTGACAGTGTGCATCCTTGCTGAGAGCGGATTCCTGCCATGCATCGAGCAAGACATGATTGAGCTTGGTCGGCCCCAGCATGCCAAAGCTGCACAAGACAAAATCCTGTTCACCGAGCCCCAGCTTGCTACGCGCGAGGTGTTTGTCAGATACGGCGGGGATGCGTCTTAACAAAGGTACTTGCTGCCACTGACAGGCGGGCCAACCTTTGATCCAGGTGTTCGCCAGTTCTTGTGCATAGGCAGAATGCACAATCACACCCTCGGCACGCTCAAGTACAGCACTGCTGCAAGGGTATTTCGCCATCACCGTGGTGTAATCAGCCGCATTGCGCCTTTCCAGCAGCGCTGCATAACCATGTGAGAGATACAGATGCTGCGCCCATATACCTGGCCTGGATGAACTCATCTCCAGATTGGCGAGCGAATCACTCAAAAAGTAATCATGCAAAACCACGATGCCAGGGTAGCTGGCAAACAGCGGGTACATATAAGCATGCACGGCAGAATTGCCAAAATGATAGAGAACACGGTCAAAGCTGGCAGCATGCTTAACAAACCACTGGCTGTCATGTATGGCGAAATTGGCTGTCAGCCATGGTGCATCTAGCTGGCTTTGTTCTGCAATCAGGGTGATGTCGTAATAATCGGCCAGCTCAGGCAACAGGTCTGCGCTGTAGTTGGCGATGCCGGACGCCACTGGCGGCAAAGGAGAAATGTACGCCAGCCTTGGTTTGACAGGCGGCAGGCACACATGAACTTTGGCGGCGGCCACTTGCTGCAAGTGAGCGTGGCTGACTTCAATCGCATGCAGCGCTTTTTTGGCTGAGGCATCCCAGGAAAATTTCTGGCATTGCTGCAAACCGTGTTCGCGCAAACGGGCAGCAAATTCTGGCTGCTCAATTACCTGCAGCATTTTGGCGGTGATCGCCGTTATGTCTCTGGGGTCAAACAAGGCATCGGGATATTCCAGTACTTCAGGCAAGCTGCTTGTGTTGGCAGCAATCACCGGCGCGCCACAAGACATGGCCTCCAGCGCAGGCAAGCCAAAGCCCTCATGCCAGGAGGGGAAGACGAATAATTTGCAATCCTGATATAGCAACGGCAAGTCTTCATCCGGTACAAAACCAGTCAGGATGATTTCATCTTCTGCCAGTTGCAGTTGCGTGACCAGCGCTGCGATGCGTTCACGGTCTGCTTTTTGCACGCTGCAGACGATGGCCAGTTGGTGTTGCTGGCGCACTGCCAGCGGCAGACCAGCATATGCCTGGATCAAGCCATCGATATTCTTGCGTATATCGATACCGCCGGTGTACATCGCCATATCGCGTGTAATGCCATAGCGCGCACGCAGAGCATGCATGACCTCATCGCTACAACTACGCACCTGGAAATGTTCATCCACGGCAGAAGAAATACTGACCACACGCTCTGGCGACAACTGCAGCAAATCCATGCCTTCCTGCCGCGACGAATCAGAGATCGCCAGCAATAGATCCGCGCGTTTCAAACTGGCCAGTTTGCGGTAATACCAGGCTCTTTGTGCCGGGTCGTTCAGATACTGTTTGTCATACATCAGGGGAATCAGGTCATACAGCGTTACCGCTGTTGGCAAGTGCTCACCCGATATCGCAACACTGGATACTGCATCATCACCCGAGCCTTCAAACAGGCTGGTGACATGGATAAAATCGGGCCGCAAGGCAGCCAGGGCCTGCTCCCTCAATAATTCTGCCGCACGGCTGCGCCAATAGTTTTGCGGCACCAGTTCTGCTACCGGGTCGGGCGCGCCCCAGGTGACAATGCGCTCTTGTGGCAGCATGCCGGCGAAGGCGTCACGCAAGGGCTGTATGGTGTCAGGAAACAAGCTGCTCAGTAGCAGCCAGATGTCATGCTCTCCCGCATTACGCACCATGGCCTTGGCCAATGCCAGTGAATAGCGGCCTATGCCACGATGGCGGCTACCGGTGGATTGACAAGCTTGTAGATCGATAATGATGCGCATGGTGGGCGGTCTGTTTTACTTTTGTCGGCTGATGCTGCGGCTGCGTTGCATGCGGCTCTGGAGTTCATTCAAAATTCGCTGGCCTTCATCGTTGAGCCGGTCTGGCATGACTTCAGCCACCTCGGTCTTATCTACTTTAGCTGGCATGAGTTTTTTGAGCACGAGCTTGATATCGCGCAGCAACTTGGGCAAGCCACCGTTCTTCAACAATTCCACCGAATAGCGCATGGGCGCGGTCAGTTTCCAGGAGGAACTGGCATAGACTGCCTTCAGTTCAGCACGCAATTGTTCTTCATTCATGATGGCGCAGAGGGATAGCTACCCTGAGGGAAAAGTAGGCAAGTATAAACTATCTGCTGGCTTTTCCCTTTCAAATACACGTACTGCTACACTATCTGGTATGCTTTCTATCTCACTTTAAGTCACTACTTACCAGCATGACTAAAATCATCTCTGCCAATCTGAATGGCATACGCTCAGCCTCCAAAAAAGGCTTTTTTGAGTGGATGCAAAAGGAAAACCCTGACGTCGTCTGCGTGCAGGAGCTGAAAGCCCAGGAAGCGGACATGACGCCGGACTTTCTGAATCCGCACAAATATCACGGGCATTTTCACTATGCCGAGAAAAAAGGCTATTCCGGTGTTGGCGTGTATAGCAAGAAAGAACCAGATGCGGTCTATATAGGCTTTGGCAGCCCAGAATTTGATGCCGAAGGCCGTTATGTGCGCTGTGATTTTGGCAAATTATCAGTCATTTCCCTGTATTGCCCGTCCGGCTCATCTTCACCTGAACGGCAGGAAGCCAAGTTCCGGTTCATGGAATTGTTTTATCCCCATCTGCAACAACTGATTGCCGAAGGCAGGGAAATCATCATCTGTGGTGACTGGAATATCGCCCACAAAGAGATCGATTTGAAAAACTGGAAGAGCAATCAGAAAAATTCCGGTTTCTTGCCAGAAGAACGCGCCTGGATGACGCGCCTTTTTGATGAGCAGGGTTGGCTTGACGTGTATCGCCATCTGCATCCTGAAACAACAGGCGATGCTTACACCTGGTGGAGTAACCGCGGCCAGGCCTGGGCAAACAATGTGGGGTGGCGTATTGACTACCATGTCGCCACCAGCGGCATAGGTAAAAAAGCGCACAAGGCATCGATTTACAAGGAAGCCCGCTTCTCTGATCATGCACCGTTGATCATAGAATACAAATAAGCTCCTGACCTTTCAATGAAAAATGCCCGTCTATGAAATAGACGGGCATTTTTTACTTCTGGAGCCTTGCTGGTTTATGCTGGTTTAGCCAGGCAAACGTTTCACGCGGTCGCGCTTAACCTCATTCAATTTACTGCCCTGCTCGCGCACATAAGACTCAAACGCTTCCAGGTCACGGCCTATCAACTCTTTGTCTTTGGCTTGCTTGAGAACGGCAAAACCATCACCGCCATCAGCCATAAAGCTGTTGACTACCACACTGTATTGCTGGTTCAGATCTAAGGGCTTGCCCTTGATCCTGACATCTTTGACGCGCTCATTGGTGCCGGCACGCGGGTCATAGCTGTAATTCAAGGTGTGTGATACAAACAGTTTTTTTGGATCATTGACTTCACGGCCCGACCATTGTTGCTGTAACAGCGTCAGGATTTGTGCGCCTGTCAGTTTCATGCGTACCAGGTTATTGCCGAATGGCTGCACCGCATACAAATCACCATATGACACTGCTACCGGGCCACTCGCCTTGCCGGAAGGCAGGTCACTGCGTATGCCACCGGCATTCATGAAGGCGACATCAGCACCACCCGCATGCTGCCCATGATGGAGCTGTGAGTCCGCGATGATATTGCCCAGGCTGCTGTCAAACACACCAGCTTCACTATTACGTGATAAGGGTGCACTCAGATTGACAATAGGGCGCTGGCGCAAACTCGCCGTTTGTGATGCTACCTGATCGACCAGTTGCTTCGCTGCCGGGTCTGCCTGCAAGGCTTGCTGGTCAATCAGATGATTGACAGCCACGGCCTTGATGACCTGGTTGGTCTTGCGGTCTATCGTCAGGGTTGACTCTGTCAGAAAGGAACCATAACTGCGCCCCTGCACCACCAGTCTGCCATCTATCTTGCAGGTATAGCCCTGGTGTGAATGGCCAGAAACGATAAGGCTGATGGCCTTGTCGAGTTTTTTACTGATCTCGATAATCGGGCCTTGCAAACCTTCGCAGCGATAGCTGGGGTCATTCTCTGAACCCTTGTAAGTTGCACCTTCATGTATCAGCACCACGATAGCAGCCACACCCTGCTTTTGCAGTTCTGGCACATAACGGTTAATCGCCGTTGCTTCATCTTCAAAACTCAAATGTTTCACCGCATCACCAGCCACCAGATTGGGTACATCCGCTGTTACCGCACCGATGAAGCCTACCTTGAAGTCACCAACCTGGCGTATCACATACGGTGTCAGCCACGGCTTGTTACTACCAAGTTCATGAATATTGGCACCCAGGTAGGAAAAACGGGCACCCTTGAAATCTGCATAAGCGCAACCGGTTGCCGGACATTCGCCCTTGATTTTGCGCATCAGGTCAGCGGTGCCATTATCAAATTCATGATTACCAACAGCCGTCACTGACAAATCCAGACGGTTCAGGGCTTCGATGACGGGTTCATCTTTCATCAGTGCTGAACCCATGGGTGAGGCACCGATCAGATCACCTGCACCAACAAAGATACTGCTGCCAACGGCCTGGCGGCGTTCTTTGAGCTTGGTAGTCAGGTAGGCATAACCACCTGCAGGTACAGAGATTTTTTCACCAGGGCGTGCCGGGTCAGATTTGGTGGCGACATAGGGCACAGGCTGGTCGGCCTGTAAATTGCCATGGAAATCATTGATACTGAAGATCGTGATATCCGTCGTTGCTGCCAGGTTCGCCGTAAGCATTTTGTCAGTGCTGGCACAGGCGGCCAACATTACTGCAGCGATGGATATGCTGATTAATTTTAATTTTTGCATAGAAAATATTCTTAAATTAAAAAGAATAAGGCCTGCAACAAGTGTTCTTGTTGCAGGCCTGTATCAAGTCTGTGTGGTGAGATTTTGCTTCACCACCTCATCCCTCCAGATTAGAAATCTGCCTGGAAAGTGACCGAGCTAAAGCGTGGTGCACCCAGGTAGTAGAACACACCTTTGGCAGAAGCGCCTGGATAGGCAACTGCATTGGTGATGTTAAAGCTGGATGGGTTACGATATTTTTCGTTAGTCAAATTACTGACGCTCAGACGAATTGTTGGTTTTTTGAACCAGCTGGTGTTCGGGAATTGATAACCAGCATCAAAGCCCAGCAAAGTGTAACCAGGTACAAATTCATCATTCGTCATGGTGGCAAACTGACCGCCTGTGTATTTCATTTTCAGACGTGTGTACCAGACTGCTGTTTCATACTGCGCGCTCAGACCGGCTTTCCATTCTGGTGTCAAGGTCATTTGCTTTCCAGCTGTTGGAATGTAAACACCTTTTGCCACTTGCAGGTCGTCTTTGATTTCGCTCTTCGCATAACCAACGGAACCATAGAAAGACCAGCCATTGACCGGGGTATTACCCAATTCAACTTCAAAGCCTTTGGTTTTTACTTTACCAACATTGGTAACGGAGCTTTGCGCAGAGACAGGATCAAAAGCAGTTGCCTGACGGTCAGTAAAATCTACTGTATATACAGTAGCCTGAGCTGTCAACTTGTCACTTTGCAGGCGATAACCCAAATCGAAGTTGTAGGAAGTTTCTGGTGGAACTTCTGCGAAACCTACGCTGCCATCCGGATTGATTTTCGCGTTATTTGTCGTTGAATAGACAAAGTTTGGCGGTACCTTCATGTTACGCGCCAGGCTGGCGAATATCTGGTTGTTGTTATCGATCTGGTAGCGTGCACCCAATTGCGGCAAAGCTTTGGTGTACGTACGTTCAATATTGTAAGTAACGCCTGAGTTGGTGCCTTCATTTGCATAGTTAGTGAAGTTACGTTTCATGGTAGGAACGCGTACACCAACATTGATGGTCAGCTTGTCATTCAGCAGACTGATCGTGTCTTGCAAGGAGAACTGATAAGCAGTACTGATAGTTTTCCAGTCACGGCTTTGGAAAGGTGTGCCATCAGGACGGGTGATACGGCCTTCTTTCAACCAGATATCAGCTGCATTGCCGTTGGCATCAACAGCAACCATAGGGCCGAACTGTTCATGCGTTGCACGTTCATACCAGACACCAGCCAGGATTTGGTGATTGTCGATAGTGTGAACAACGGAAGCTGTTACACCAGGGCGGTTAGTGCGTGTCACGCTACTGTTGGCAACAATCACTTTGTCCAGCGTATCGCCGTCACCGTTCAGATCAACAGCGGCAGTCAGTTTGCCAGTTGTTGGATTCAGGAATGCGGATTCAGTTTGCAGACGTTGTTGTACGCCGCCTGTACCGTACCCATACCAGTAGTAAGGGACAACTTTGACATCAGTATTTTCATTGATACGGAATTTGCCAGTGACAGAGAAAATCGCATTTTCAAATGGATTTTTTGTCAATTGGTAGAAAGTGTCAGCATTTGCCTGGCTAGGATCGTTGTCTGCCTTGCCCTTGGTTGGCGTGACGTGACCAATGAACTTGGTCGAATAATCATAGTAGTAACCATTTTTTGCCAGGTCAGCCAAATTGAATGTGCTGATGTTCTGGTTGATTGCGCGGTTATACAACAAAATTGCATTGATGGAATTGAATTTGTCGAAATCGATGCGGTAACCAGCATCTACGTGGTTACGGTCTGCGCCGCCTTCGCCTTTCCACTTGTCAGCTTGCGCATGGGAAGCAGAAATAAAGAAACGGGAACGGCCATCAGCCCACAGGCCTGTGTCGTAACGCAGGAAAGTCTTGGACAGTTTCAAACCACCCAGAGTTTGCATGACGCGGAAACGTTTTTCTTTGGTTGGATCACATGTAACGATACCAAAGTTACCACCAGTTGCACCGATTTGTGGGGAATCGACGTCTGTCGAACCTTGAGTCACAAACTGTGTACAGGTATTTTCCTGATCCACGAATTCTTGCGGGAACACAGAGAAGCTACCAGAGTCATTGACTGGTACGCCATTGATGGTCGCACCGATCTGGTCACTGTTAAAGCCACGCAATGTCAAACCGCCACCAAACAAACCGGTTGCGTCATAGTTGAAACTATTAACCGCAGGCATCAATTCCAGCGCTTCATAGGCATTGCCTGTAGGACGCTGTTTGGCCAGTTCTTCCGCAGTAATAGTACTACGTGCTTTTGGTGCATTCTCTTGTACCATCAAGCCCATACCAACTTTTTTGCCGGTGATGGTGACGCGGTTTGCATCAGGCTGTTCATTGGATTCTGTCTGCTGCGCATAGGCAGAGGACATGCTCAGGCATACCAGTTGGCATGCGACTGCAACCATCGACAAACGCGATGGAAATGCGGACGATTTGTTTGATTGTTTCATTGAAGCTCCCGAATCATTTTACAAATGGAAATAAAAAATTAGTGCAAAACCCCGTTTATCATCTCAAGCCACCGCAACTGCCTGATGACATCCCCTTCACCGCTCGTTTTTTTGCCAAATATGTTGGCTTTTTTTGTAACTGGTTGTAATTCCACAACAAACACCTGCGATGACATGTCACATTAGAAATACTTCTGGCTATTCATGCCGCGCAAACGATTGCTTTTTTTGAAAATTGAAAATTTTCAACTGCGCAAACGATTGCTATTTCTAAACAAAAAACAGACGGACCTTTTTACAGTGCGTCTATCTCCTAGTGACATCTTTAAACTTGAGCGATTTGCCGGGGCAAATGTCTGTCGATCAGATATTTTGATATGTAAAAATAGTCTATCACATAAAATTTTGAACTTGCAGAGTGTCCCATCCAATTATGAAAGGATGATGACAAAGTGGTCTTAGGGGCAAGTTTTTGTCACAATTGCGCGACAAATTACTATTTTGACACTATTTTTTATTTGAAAAGCACTTAATTCCCCGAATATACAACGGGAGCAATGCCTTTGACATTGGTTTGATAAGGTGGCAAGGCACTTATACTGACGCCTTTGGCATGCGCATATAAAGGCATGACTTCTGGGAAGTGATTGCGGATTTCTGCAATACGGGTAGTACCTGCGGGGTGGGTAGATAACCATTGTGGTGGTGCACCCTTGCTGACCATACCCATTTTTTGCCAGAGTGCGACACCAGCGCGCGGGTCATAACCCGCCCTGGCGGCAATATCGAGACCAACGATGTCGGCTTCAGTCTCGTCACCACGCGAAAATGCCAGCATGCTGAACTTGGCCACACCACCAGCTACGCCACCCGCGATATTGGGGTCGTAACCCTTGGCACCAGCCCACAGTTCAGCCAGTTTGATACCCACATTCGCAACGGTTGCCTTGCCTGCACGTTCAGCACCATGTTCGCGCAATGCATGGGCAATTTCATGGCCCATGACTATCGCGACTTCATCATCAGTCAGTTTCAGGGTATCGAGGATGCCGGAGTAAAACGCGATCTTGCCGCCTGGCATGCAGTACGCATTAACCTGTTTGGAGCCGATCAGATTGACTTCCCATTTCCATTGCTTCGCCCTTTCATTCCATTTCAGCGCATGCGGTATCAATTTATCGGCAATTGCCCGCAGACGGATAACCTGGGGATGGTTGGCCGGCCCCAAAGCACGCTTTTGTTCAGCTACCTGCATGGTCTGTGCATACTGCGCCGCGGCCTGGCTTTCCAGCGCACCGGTCGGAGCCAGTTTTCGCAGGACCGACATTTCACCGACCTTGACACCGTCTTGCTGCCCGCTATTTTGCGCATGAGCCGCAGCGCCCAAGGCAAACAGACTGGAAAATAGGAGTGCAGCGTGGTTCAGTTTCATGGCGAATATGTGGCAAGAAGATACGCAGAATGATAAGCGCAAATGGGAGCCGTCTGGCTTTTTTTAAAGACCCTGCCTCTTTAAAAATTAAATACTTGCTACATAGGACCGCCTGCTCATCTTGACTCCAGAAGCTCACGCGGCATTGTCAAACCTCTCCAGATCACTCACGCAAATAGCTCAATTACATTTTTCTGATAAAAAAATAAATATTTCCGGAACAAAATAGTTTCAAATATGTCTATTCCTTATCTGCCTGTACTCTAAACTATTTTCAGGGCGCAGGGAAAATATTACAAATAAGATAATAAGCTCTATGAATACCCTTTCCACTCAGCGCTCTAGCGGGCGCTATCAATATATTGATTTCCTGCGCGGCTTTGCAGCCCTGCTCGTGATTTACCAGCATACGATTGATTTTGCGTCGATGGCACAAGCAGATGTGCAGTTGAATGCCGTAGAAGTCGCCATCGCTCATTTTTTTTCCAAACAGATAGGCATAGGTGAGATAGGTGTCTGCATTTTTCTCATGGTCAGCGGCTTTGTCGTGCCTTTCAGCTTATCGACTTATCCTGTAGAACCGGTCAAGACTTTTGTAATACACCGTTTTTTCCGACTGTATCCTGCCTATTGGCTATCAGCAGTCCTTGGTCTGGTGTTTGTATGGTGGCGTTGTGGTGTCAGCCAGGGTGGTAACAACATAGACTGGCTCATGTTTGTCGCCAACCTGACCATGTTCCAGGCTTTTGTCGGTATCGACAACATCATCGGTTCTTACTGGACCCTGGCACTGGAACTCTTGTTTTATTTTTTCTGTATCTATCTGTTTTCACGCGGAAAAATGACTTCTTTAAAGAGCATAGTGCTCTTGATGCTGGCAGTCTTGCTGTTACCTAAATTGTTCCATCGCCTGATGACCGTATCTGCTTATTCCGCGAATGTTCTGTTTTATCTGCGTTACATAGGCTATATGTTCTTCGGCCTTTTATACCGCGACTGGTTGCTGAACAAGAATAACGCGTCTGGAAGGAAAGCCTTGTTTGTGCTCGTATGGACTTTTTTAATCTTTACCGGCCGGGACATACTGCACTTCTGGAATCTGGATACCGCTCAATTAAGATCCCCGGCTGCGCAACTGATTGCCATCACTATTTTCATTCTGACGACGACGGTATTCAAGGTACAGGGAAAGCTGGGTAGTTTTTTAGGAAAAATCAGTTATTCCATGTACCTGTTCCATCCGGTGATTTTTTATCCCTTGTATACCTACGTATGGAGGAGCTTGCCTGCTGACTGGCAATCGCACCCTAACCTGTTCTTTGTGATGTCTGCCTTGTTGACGATTGCCTTTTCTTATTGCACCTACCGCTGGCTGGAGGAACCTGCCATCGCCCTGGGTAAAAAGCTCACCCGGCAACGACAGGCAAGTTTGCTACCACCTATGAGCAATATGAAGGTTCACGTGTGATGTTTAAGACAACCTGATGGAAAGGCAGCCTATTTTTTCCGTAAACGGAAAACCGCCAGGCTGCCACGCAAATTGGGCAGCCAGGTCACGGGCTGCCCCTCATGCAGGGCGACACATTCCATCACCTCCAGGCCAACTTCTGCTGCCAGGTCAGAAAAATCGAGTATCGTAGCGCAACGCACATTGGGAGTGTCATACCATTCATACGGCAGGGATTTTGATACCGGCATCTTGCCGCGCAATAAGGCGGTACGGTGTGGCCAGTAACCAAAATTGGGGAAAGAGACGATGGCCTCGCGCCCTACCCTGGCAATGTCACGCAACAATGGTTCTACATGTTTCATCATCTGCAGTGAAGACAGGCACATGACGGTATCAAAGGCATTGTCTTCAAACATGCCCAGGCCATTTTCCATATCCTGTTGTATGACATTTACGCCACGCGTCGCACAGGCAAGTACCTTGTCGTCAGCGATTTCTATGCCATAGCCATTGCATCGCTTGTCGCTTTGCAGATAATCGAGCATGACGCCATCGCCGCAACCGACATCCAGTACTTGTGCCTGCGGCTTGATCCAGTGAGCAATAAAAGCAAGGTCAGGTCGCAAGACATTCAATTCTGAAAAATTCATGCCGCTACTCCCAACAGGTCAGCTTTTGGTTCAGCTTGTAATTCAGCTCGCAATTCTGCATCTATACGCTGGTAATACGCAGCAATCAGGTTCAGGTAACGCGGATCGTCGAGCAGGAAGGCGTCATGCCCATGCGGTGCATCGATTTCTGCATAACTGACGGTGCGCTTGTTGCTGACCAGGGCTTTGACGATTTCGCGGCTGCGCTCAGGTGAAAACCGCCAGTCAGTGGTAAACGAAGCAAGCAGGAACTTGGCCCTGGTCTGCGCCAGTGCCTTGGCGAGATCACCACCGGTATGACGGGCGGGATCAAAATAATCGAGTGCCTTGGTGATCAGCAGATAAGTATTCGCATCGAAATAATCCGAAAATTTATCGCCCTGATAGCGCAGATAAGATTCAATTTCAAAATCCACGCCATAGCCAAACTGGTAGTCACCGCCTTTGAGGTCACGGCCAAATTTCTCGGCCATGTCATCATCTGACAGATAGGTTATATGACCTATCATGCGCGCCACCCGCAAGCCACGGCGCGGCACAACATTGTGGGCATAGAAATCACCACCATGGAAATCCGGGTCAGTCAAAATCGCCTGGCGCGCCACATCATTGAAGGCAATATTCTGGGCCGAGAGTTTTGGAGTAGAAGCCACAACTACACAATGACGCAGACGGTCAGGGTACAGAATACTCCAGGCCAGCGCCTGCATGCCACCGAGGGAACCACCCATGACGGCAGCGAATTGCGCGATACCCATGCGCTCCGCCAACCTGGCTTGCGCATTGACCCAGTCTTCGACGGTCACCACCGGGAAATCTGCACCATACGGCTTGCCCGTGGCAGGATTGGTATGCATGGGGCCAGTAGAACCAAAACAAGAACCGAGATTATTGACACCGATGACAAAAAACTTGTCGGTATCGACTGGTTTGCCGGGCCCAACCATATTGTCCCACCAGCCTACATTCTTGGGCTGGTCTGCATACACGCCAGCCACATGGTGCGAGGCATTCAGGGCATGGCAGATCAGGACTGCATTGGATTTGTCGGCATTGAGCTGACCATAGGTTTCCACCATCAGGGTATAGCCCGCAATCGAAGTACCGTTTTGTAAGGCTAAAGGCTGGTCGAACTGAAACGCTTGTGGCGTGACGATTCCAACTGATCCAGGTGAGGATGACATACACTCTTCCATCGGGATTGAACCCGTTATCAAAAAACTCAGGAAGGCTAAAAGGTGGGCTGAATGTGAGAAGGGGAAAGCTGCATTCAAGCTCGCTTTAGCCGTATTTATCATTCGGGATGTTTTCCGAACCGCGCCCGCAAGCTGATTTTCAAATCGGCGCACTGTGAAGGATAAACCAAATCTGGCACCGGGGTCAAACTCCGGCACCGTAACTGTCACAATTTTAATATAAACTTGTTAATGCAAAGTAGGCGATTGCGCCCCCATCGCAGCCAGGGTTTCCCTGATTGTTGCCGAATCGTAGCTGCGCAAGATTTTTTTGACATGTCCTTGCAGCGCATCTAGCCGGGTGTTCAAAATCTCTTGCTTGATCTCTGGCAGCAATGCCGCAGGCATAGACAATTCACGGAAACCCATACCTGCCAGCAAGCGTGTCAGGCGTATATCGCCCGCCATACCGCCACAGATGGAGACTGGTATGCCAGCCCTCTCACCTGCTGTAATAATCATTTGCAAGAGTTGCAAAATAGCCGGGTGCAAATCATCATACAAGTGGGCAACCTCATGATCTGCCCTGTCAATTGCCAGCGTGTATTGGATCAGGTCATTGGTACCGACAGACAGGAAATCCAGTTTCTTGACAAACATCGGTAGCGACAAGGCTGCCGCCGGGATTTCTATCATGGCGCCGATGGCGATCTCTGCATCAAAGTCCTTGCCCTCCTTGCGCAGTTCATTCTTGGCTTGTTCTATCATGGCCAGGCTCTGGTCTATCTCAAAACCATGGGCCATCATCGGTATCAGTATCTTGACCTTGCCAAAGGCCGAGGCGCGCAGGATGGCGCGCAATTGCGTCAGGAATAATTGTGGCTCGGCCAGGCAATAGCGTATGGCCCGCAAACCCAGGGCCGGGTTGAGGATATTATGTTCGGTCGTATCCAGTGGTTTGTCGGCACCGACATCAAGTGTGCGTATCGTTACCGGCCTGCCTTTCATGGCTTGCACTGCCGTACGGTAGGCATCGAACTGTTCTTCTTCTGTCGGCAGCTTGTGTTGCTGGCCGCTGCTTTCCATAAACAGGAACTCTGAACGGAACAGGCCTACCCCACTGGCACCTGCCTCCAGCGCGTGAGCGGCATCCTGCGGCAATTCTATATTCGCCAGCAAGGTGATCTCGACGCCGTCCTGAGTAATGGCCGGTGTCTTTTTAAGTTTGTGGAGTTTTTTCCTGGCTTTGGCCAGTATGGTCTGACGGTCGCGATATTGTTCGAGCACCAGAGAACTTGGGGCAACGATGACGACACCGGCATCACTGTCGATGATGAGCCAGTCGTCCTGTTCTATCAGGCGTGATGCATTGCCCATGCCGACCACAGCGGGTATACCGAGGCTGCGCGAGACGATGGCGGTATGAGAATTGTGCCCGCCTTCGTCGGTGACAAAACCGGTGAAAGCAACATCGCGGAACTGCATCATGTCTGCCGGAGAAATATCCCTGGCAACCACGATCATATTGGCATTGCGCTCATCGATACCGTCAGAGCGTATCGCACTGCCAGCAGTACCGGTCAATACCTTGAGTACGCGCTCTGCGACTTGCTGTATATCAGCCTTGCGCTCGCGCAGATATTCATCTTCGATTTCATCAAACTGTGCTGTCAGTTCGTCGATCTGGCTGACCAATGCCCATTCGGCATTGTAGTGGCGGGTGCGGATGATATCGAGCGGTGCTTCCGAGATCATTGGGTCGGACAAAATAAGTACATGCACGTCGATGAAAGCACCGAGCTCTGTGGGTGCATCTGCAGGCAAATCTGACCAGATGGCCTGCAATTCCTTGTGTACCTGAGCAATAGCCAATTGCAGTCTTTGCACTTCGGCTTCGACCTGCTCCTGTCCTACCAGATAATGTTGTACATCCAGTGCTGCCGGACGCAGCAGATGAGCGCGCCCGATTGCTATACCGCGTGAAACGGGGATGCCTTGCAGTGTAAAAGATGCCATGCTGTGTCCCCCAAAATACTTAATCTCCGGGCCTTGTGATCTTGCCGCCCTGTCTTATTTCTAGCGTAACAATCCAGTGTACCGATGCATCGTTAAACCTAAGACCATCAGCAAACCTGATGCCTGTTTTTGCTGATTCAATCAAAGAAAGACAAGGTAAACGAATAGAGTCAAAACAACAATGAGAAAGATGTTGCGATATGTTGCCAATTGTATTATCAGTTGTTTTACACAGAAATTCTGCTTACAAATTCACCTTTGATCATCGCAAAAAAATGATTGCTCATGCCGGATAATTCTCATTGATCCGTGTTTGTTTTTTCTTTATTCGCCTTCACCAAACTTGTCATTGATCAGCGCTTGTATGGCATCAAAACAGGCTTGTTCATCCGCACCATCGGTTTCTAATAGAACTTTACTACCCTTGCCCGCTGCCAGCATCATGACACCCATGATGGACTTGCCATTGACGCGACGGCTATTGCGGGTCAGCCATACTTCAGCCTTGAATTTGCTGGCAGTCTGGGTAAATTTTGCCGATGCACGTGCGTGCAAACCCAGCTTGTTGATGATTTCGATTTCCTGTTGAATCATGCTTTACTTTCTTTCTCAATTAGTTGGGTGATAAACGTACACGATTGTCCAGTCTGATCGCGCCATTCTGGCCACCAGCCAGCGCCATTTCCACTACGACATCGAGTACATCACTACGATAAGTTATCGCCCGCAACAACATGGGCAGGCTGATGCCAGCGATGATCGCGACCCGGTCAGGATCACCTAGTTGCCTGCAGCAATTCGAAGGTGTCCCGCCCATGACATCCGTGATCACCAGCACGCCAGAACCATCATCCAGACGCAGCACGGCTTCGCGCGCGAGACGGTTGACTTCATCGATATTCTGGTCGGCAATCACATCTATCGCTTCAAAGCGTTCTGGCATGCCACGGAATACATGGGCCGCAGCCTGCATGAAGGCCGTGCCCAGGGGCGCATGCGTCATTAAAAGTATGCCAACCATCGTTCTTTAACTCTCTTGTGACAACCGGCTTGGGCCAGCGTCTTCCATTTATGTAAACTACAAATTCAAGCTGCAACTGCCGTTTCAAGGGCATCAATGAACATGCCAGCAACATTAAAGCCTTTTTGCTGGGTAATTTCCTGGAAACAGGTAGGGCTGGTGACATTGACTTCCGTCAAATTAGCACCGATAACATCTAATCCTACCAGCAACAGGCCTCTTTGATAAAGTTCAGGTGCCAAAGTCTGCGCAATCTCAAGATCACGGGCAGACAATTCCTGTGCCACACCCAGGCCGCCTGCCGCCAGGTTACCCCTGACTTCACCATTTTGCGGAATACGCGCCAGGGCAAACGGCACGACCTTGCCACCTATCAGCAATATTCTTTTGTCACCATGGACAATCTCTGGAATATAGCGCTGCACCATGATGGTAGAGCTACCATTCACCGTCAGCGTCTCGATGACAGAACCGAGGTTCATGCCATCGTCACGGATACGGAAAATACCGGTGCCACCCATGCCATCGAGTGGTTTGAGGATGATGTCCTGATGCTCTTTGTGGAAAGCGCGGATACGTTGCTCATCGCGCGTCACCAGTGTCGGTGCCGTGAACTGGCTGAACTGGGCAATGCTAAGCTTTTCATTATGATTGCGGATCGCTGCCGGCTTATTGAATACCCGCGCGCCCTGTTGCTCTGCCAGCTCCAGCAAATAAGTCGCATAGATATATTCCATATCAAATGGCGGGTCTTTGCGCTGCAGGACGGCATCAAAAGCACTCAGGGGTAGTGACTCAGGCTCAGACAGGCGGAACCAGTCCTGGCTATCGCCAGTCAGGGTGATACGGCTGATATTCGCGATGACCTTGCCACTTTCCAGCGCCATGTCTTCCGGGCCAAAGGCATAGATGGCATAACCACGTTTGTCCGCCTCTACCATCATGGCGTAGGTGGAATCCTTATACGTCTTGAAGTGAGACAGCGGGTCGGTCAGGAAAGCGATTTTCATGAATGTGCTCAATATTCTTGGCTGGATAATAATCAGATTGGTGATTTAATAATCAATAAACCTCAGGATTTGGATCAGTCTTTTCCAGCTCCAGTGACGCCGCCAGCAAAGCCAGGCGCGCTACGACACCATACATGTAAAATCGATTTGGTGCTGCCGTGCCCGGCTTTGCCTTCATGTCGGGTACTGCGTGTTGCTGGGCAAAGGCCAGCGGCACAAAGTGCATGCCGGGCGCATTGAGGTTTTCATCAACGCCACGGTCTTCATGCACGCGGTAAAAACCGCCGACCACGTAGCGGTCTATCATATACACCACGGGCTCAGCCACGGATTCATTGATTTGCTCGAAGGTATACACGCCTTCCTGGACGATGACATCGCGCACTTCCATGCCGTCCTTGACGACCGACATCTTGTTACGCTGTTTGCGGTTCAGGTCGCGCACTTCGCTGGAATCATGCACGGTCATGATGCCCATGCCATAGGTACCGGCATCGGCCTTGACGATGACGAAGGGTTTTTCCTTGATACCGTATTCCTTGTATTTCTTGCGTATCTTGGCGAGTATGGTATCGACTGCAGCCACCAGCGTATCTTCACCGCTACGGTCGTGGAAATTCACATCCTTGCATTTGATAAAAAACGGGTTCAGCATCCACGGGTCGATATCCACCATCTTGGCAAATTTCTTGACCACTTCATCATAGGCATGGAAGTGATTGCTCTTGCGGCGCAAGGCCCAGCCTGCATGCAGTGGCGGCAGCAGGGTCTGTTCATTGAGTTCTTCGAGTATCGCCGGTATGCCTGCCGACAAATCATTGTTCAGCAGGATGGTGCAGGGGTCGAAATTCTTCAGGCCCAGGCGGCGGCCATTGGCGGAGCGCTCCAGCGGCTCCAGTATCAACTGGCTGCCATCTGGCAAGTCTATGGGTGTTGGTTCGGTGATATCGGCAGACAAGGAACCCAGACGCACATTCAAACCCGTCTGACGGAAAATCTGCATCATGCGTGCAATGTTTTGTAAATAAAACACATTGCGGGTATGGCTTTCTGGGATCACCAACAGGTTCTTGGCATCCGGGCAATATTTTTCTATCGCTGCCATCGCCGCCTGCACGGCCAGTGGCAACATTTCTGATGCCAGGTTATTAAAACCACCGGGGAACAAATTGGTATCGACAGGGGCCAGCTTGAAACCAGCATTGCGCAGATCGACGGAACAATAAAATGGCGGGGTATGTTCCTGCCATTCAAGACGGAACCAGCGTTCTATCGCAGGTGTCGCTTCTAATATCTTTTTTTCAAGATCGAGCAGGGGGCCGTTGAGAGCGGTGACGAGATGCGGAACCATAATGACCTTTTGGAGAGCAAGCTGTTGCCAAAAATGAACGCCGACCTCAGCGCCACAGGCAAATCATGACTTGATAAGCTTGGGATGAAATCCCGGTAATCAAGTCGGAATTATCCCAGGCTACGCAAAAAAATCACTCGGACTTGGCTAAAAGATCAAAATGTTCGACCACAGGGGCGCTGGCAAAATACGGACCGACGATGGCACGCCATTCTGCAAATGCTGCAGACTCACGAAAATCAACAGTATGGTTTTCCAGCGTTGCCCAATAAATCATGAGCAAGTAACGTTCTGGCGACTCTATCCCTTTTTGCACCTTGAAACCGAGAAAACCTTGGGCATGACGTATCACTTCATCAAGACCGCGTTGTATGGCGACATCAAACTCGGCTTGCTTGCCAGCTTGTATGCGCAGGTCGGCTAACTCCAAAATCATATTTACCTCTTTGAAATAGAAAAATAGCTACTTTGCTTGTGTATTAAATTTAAACCAAACCCCGGTCACTCAGCTCTTTCTTGATATAAGCATAAAACACCGGGGCCGCAACCACACCGGGAACACCAAACAGGGTTTCCATGACCAGAATAGCGGTCAGCAATTCCCAGGCCCGGGCATTCACCTGTGCGCCGATGATGCGTGCATTCAAAAAGTATTCTGCCTTATGAATGACGATCATGAATACCAGCGATGCTATCGCCACATTCAGGGATTGTGACAAACCGACAATGACAATAACGGTATTGGAAATAATATTACCCGCAACAGGAATCAGCCCCGCCAGGAAGGTAATGGCGATCATGGTCTTGGTCAATGGCAGGTGTACACCTGCCATAGGCAGGATGGCAGCCAGGTAAATTGCGGTAAATACGGTGTTGATCAGGGAAATCTGCACCTGAGCAAACACGATTTTGTGGAAAATCTGGCCGAGATTGCTGATTCTGCTCAGCATGGCAGCGGCGAAAGGTTTGTGGTTGCTGTCGCCTGTGACATCACGCAGGGCAACCATGCTGCCTATGATCATGCCCAGCAACAGGTGCACGATCAGGTGCCCGGCTTCAGGCACTATTTGCTTGGCTTCACCGGCATGTTCGCGCAGCCAGTGCGTCATCATCTCCCTTAAAGATTCAACATCTTCCGGCAGGTTAGTGCTCACCCACTCTGGCAATTGATGGCGTGAAGTCTCGATAATATCTGCCAGCCTTTGCAACAGGTTCTGCAGGTTACCGGCATCACTGCGTAAAAAAGCATGGATGGCCCAACCTGCGAGTATCAGGCCAGTAATCAGGATGAAGGATAAAAATACCACAGCAATCATGCGCGGCTGCTTGTGCCTGAAACGCAGGGCAATGGCAGGTGCCAGCACATGGATGATGGAAAACACCAGCAAGCCAGAAAACAGGGCGACCAGCAAACCTGCCTTTAATACCAGCAGTAAGGCGATACCCATCAGGATATATGAGGCATACACGGATGACGTTAGCGGCTGATTAGTCTGAGCGGGCCCATTGGCAGCACGGGCCGAACTGGAAAGGATTTTATCTTTCATTTCATCACTCCAGTCAAACCAGCCACCGTGCCCAGAGACAAGGCAACCGCAGCCAGGCTCGAAATCAGGAAACCCGTGGAACGCTTGCCAGCCTCGTCCAGATAAGCCAGTGCATACATGATGCGCCCAACCAGCCACACCACTCCCAGGGACGCTGCCAGTATGTCGCTAGCCCATATCGCGCATAACCACAGTGCCGGGAAGAAAAAAACCATTTGCTCTACTGTATTGGTTTGCACCCTTATCGCCCGCAAGAATTCTGGCGGGCCATCCATGGCCGGTGCCTTGACCCCCAGTTTCATGCGCAAGCGCCCTACTGTCATCACATTCCAGACATACATGCAGAGTACTGCAAGCGTTAACCAGGATGTCCATTGCAAGTGCATAAATTCTCCAGTAGAGGGTATAGATGAGGCTAATGCGAGCAACATAGATGAGGCCAATGGTGTAAAGTACAATAATACAATACCAAAAGTACATTGAAACAGACACTTACATTTTCATGTCTTCTATTTTCATCGTCAGGGCGTTATATACACACTAGCAAGAGACTATCACAGGACATATACAGAATTACCAGAACCCAGCTGCCCGTTTTTGCCAGTTTGACAAATTCAGAGGCCAAGGCAATGTTGATCACATGATCCAAATCGAAAGAGGTAAAAAAAATGACATTCACAAAATTTTCCATGGCTGCATCCGTACTGGCATTTTCTGCCAGTGCCCTGGTTCCTGCTGCCCAGGCTGCTGACTTTGATGATTATGCCCGCGTTGTCAGCGTCACCCCACAAGTTGAGCAAGTCAATGTGCCGCGTCAGGAATGCCGTACCGAGTATGAAACCAGCCAGCGCAATTATCCACGCCAGCAACAGGCGGAGCGCAGCAATGGCGGTGCCATCATAGGCGGTCTGGCTGGTGGTTTGCTGGGTAGCCAGGTCGGTGGGGGCAATGGTCGTATTGCTGCAGCTGCCGTCGGTGCTGTAACCGGTGCCATCGTTGGTGATCGTGTCGATAACAATGGCAATAACGGCAACAATTACAATAACCAGCCTGTCTATGAAAGCCGCCCTGTACGTCAGTGCCGCAATATTGATAGCTGGGAAACCCGTACCAATGGCTATGCAGTGACCTATGAGTATCATAACCGTACTTATACTTCTGTCATGCCCTATGATCCAGGTTCACGCCTGCGTATCCATGTGTCTTTGACGCCACGTCCTTGATCCTGCTTACGAACCTCTAGCCTCACAAAACTCACAAAATGCCGCTGACAGCGGCATTTTTTATTTCTGCGTCCAAAAAAAGCCTGCATTTCTGCCAAAATCCTGCCACTCTGTATGAAACCCTGCGGCTACACAGGTCATTTGCATCTTCAGGCGGCTTAAACCAGCTCAAGTCTGTGATTTGCTGCCTAATTGGGCGGAATTTGCATGGGTTTATAGTATTATCTTGCGGCAAACCTCACGCTCATGCTCCGTCTATCATTCATGCAAAAAATGTTAAAAAAATACGGTCTGCTGGTCTGGCTATCCCTGATCCTCATTGCAGGGTTTGTCTCCACGACGGTGGCATCTTTTGTAGTCTCCCGCGATGCCATCCAACAAGGCATCTCCGAGCAAACCCTGCCCATCACCGGTGACAATGTCTATTCTGAAATCCAGAAAGACATTTTGCGCCCTGTTTTTGTCTCGTCACAGATGGCGCATGATACTTTTTTGCGTGACTGGATCATCAATGGTGAAGAAGACAAAGACCAGATCGTCAAATACCTGAAAGAAATCAAGCAAAAGAATCATGCGATTTCCAGCTTTCTGGTGTCAGATCAGAGCCACAATTATTACCATGCCGATGGTGTATTGAAGACCATCAGTGATGCCGAACCACGTGACCAATGGTTTTTCCGCGTCCGTGGCTTGAAAAGCGATTATGAAACCAATGTTGATGCCGACATGGCCAATCGCGACACCATAACCATTTTCATCAATTACCGCATCCTCGATTATTCAGGCAAATTCATCGGCGTCACTGGCATAGGTTTGACACTGGACACGATGAAAACCCTGATAGACAGCTATCAGACCCGTTTCCGCAGGAATATTTTCTTTGTCGATCAGAAAGGCAATATCGCCCTGGCTGGCAATAATATGAAAAAGGTGCGCAACAATCTTAGTAATATGCCTGGCCTGGGCAGTTTGGCACCGCAAATCCTGGCTAACCGCAAGAGTGAATCCCAGCACCTGGAATACAAGAGCGAGAATGAAACCATACTCGTCAACGCACGCTTCATCCCTGAGCTGGGCTGGCATTTGCTGGTAGAACAGGAAATGGGTTCAGAAATCAAACCCTTGCAAAATATCTTCCTCATCAATATCGCCATCAGCGCTGGCATCACTCTGGTGATATTGATGATCCTGTTACTGACAGTCAGGCGTTATCAAAAGCGTCTGGAAAAATCTGCATCGACCGACACCCTGACCAATTTGCTGAACCGCCAGGCCTTTGATTTCGTCTTCCAGCAAGCCTTGCTCGATAGCGAACGCTCGCGCCAGCCCATGTGCGTGGTCTTGCTGGATATTGATTTCTTCAAGAAAGTGAATGACAAGCAGGGCCATCTGGTAGGTGACCATGTGCTCAAGGAAATCGCGCTGATCTCCAAGCGCTCGCTACGCGAAAGCGACATCATCTGTCGTTGGGGTGGTGAAGAATTTTTGATCTTGCTGAAAAACTGCACGCTGGAAAAAGCCACATCCATTGCCGAGAACCTGCGTAATACCATCGCCAATAATGATTTCTCACGCACCACTGACCTGACACGCACCCGCCTGTCGATTACCGTCAGCATGGGCGTAGCAGAGTGCAAGGACAAGGAAAGCGAAGCCAGCGTGTTTGAACGCGCTGACCTGGCGCTGTACCAGGCCAAGGAAAATGGCCGTAACAGCGTTTATTTTTCTGAATAAGGATTGCGTGCAGCCGCCAAGTCTATGGTCGGCTGCGTAAATGCCAGGTATAAATCCCCAGCTTGCTGATCCCAATTACTGAGCCTGCTTTGCTGCAAAGCGACAGTCTGCATATCACCCCGCGCAATAGGGCCAGTCAGTGCAGCTCTGGTGCCAAGAGTAAAGACATTTTCCAGTGTCTGCCTCGCCAGCGGTGCCGCCATCTTTTGCGCGATATCTGCCGGTATCCCTGCGGCCTGATACGTGCGCAAGGCGACCTCCATCAGGGTCACCAGATAGTTGCTGGCAAATACAGAACCGGCGTGATACAGCAATTTATTGTCGGCCTTGATGATGACAGTCTCTGCACCTGTGGCTTGCAAGACAGGCACCAATACAGCCAGTGCAGCCTCATCACCCTCCAGACTGCATATCGTGCCGGCAAATTGTTCTGCCAGCAGATCGACATTGGCAAAACTGCGTACAGGATGCACGCTGGCAACAGCCGCGCCTGCCAGTCTGGCAGGCTGCAATTCTGTCGATGCCTTGGCACCGCTGCAATGGAAGATAACGCTACCAGCCTTCAACAAACCGGCATCCACCAGTTGCTGGCAGACACTGGCAATCTGATCGTCGCTGACGCTCAGCATGGTCACATCGGCAGGCTGCAATTGTGGGATGGCATCGACAGCCTGCCCTGCTCCGAGCCAGACCACAGCATCGCTGGCACTTCCCAGGCTGCGGTTCAAGACTTGTTGTATGGCAAACACCTGCTGGCGCTGGAAATTTTTGGCCAGTACCTTGCCGACCTTACCGGCACCTATGATATTCAGAGACTTCATGCCTTATTCTTCCGGGAAACGGCGCAAGCCTTCAAGATTGAGGATGGTGATGCCACCATAATCCACACTCAGCAGATTTTTCTTTTCCAGCAGTTGCAGCGCCTGGTTGGCACGCTGGCGCGAGACGCTGGAGATATAACCTATTTCTTCCTGTGATATCTGGATTTGCATGCTGCTGCCATCCCTCAAACCGGGGTTCAGATAGGGGTGGAACATCGCGGCCAGGCAACGGGCGACACGGGTGTCAGGATCAAGCATGCGGTCATATTCAACCAGCGATATAAACAAGCCCAGACGCTCGTTCAACTGATGCAGGAGAAAACGGTTAAACGGAATGCTGTTATCCAGCAGGTGCGTAAAAGTAGTACGCGGCATGTAGGCCACGCGGGTGTCGCGCAATGCCACTACATCATAACGGCGCAGTTCAGTCTTCAGTAGCGAGCCTTCACCAAACCAGCCGCCTGCCAGCATGCAACTGAACGTCACGGTCTTGCCGTCAGGTGAGATACTGCTCATCTTCAGGAAACCTTCAATCACACCCATCCAGTGCTCTACCGGATCGCCCTTGCGGCAGACATAGCCGCCGGCAGGGATGAAGCGCTCTACGACTTCGTCTTCCACCTTTTGCATGTGTTCTGGCGAGAGCATGCTTGCCCACAAGGACTTGGCAAACCGTTCTTTCGGGTCGCTGATTTTTTTTGTCATATTTGTGCAACGCACCACAGATAATTGGGTCAAATTTTCAGATTGTCGGTCGAATGACAACCGCCAACGCATGAAGGGTCTACTATCCCATCAACAAAAAGAATTACGGAGACATTGTAAGCGACTTGCCCATTACAGCGAAGACTGTAAGCAATCGCCAGGGCAAATCACTACATCTTGCCACTACAATACCTACCGTAAAAGCCCCTCTGCACATAAGCAATCAATAAATAGTAAGCAAGCAGTAAGGGCGCATCAGGACACTCACAAGTAGTAGGCCCTAAAACAACAGGCTGGTGGAGACATGAAACAAAAAGAAGCAGCGAATTCGACTTTCCCGCGGCTGTTATTGCAGCATGGGGAAACACGGCCACAGCATCCGGCCTTCCGCGAAAAAGACTTGGGTATCTGGCAAACCTGGAACTGGCAGCAAGTCAATGCAGAGGTGCGCGCCCTCGCCTGCGGCCTGGCTGCACAGGGTTTCAAACGCGGCATGAACCTCGCCATCATCGGCGACAACCGCCCGCGCCTGTACTGGGCCATGGCTGCTGCGCAATGCCTGGGTGGCATACCCGTGCCCTTATATCAGGACGCACCGGCTGCCGATATGGCCTATGTACTCGAAAATGCAGAAATCGTCTTTGCGATTGTCGAAGACCAGGAGCAGGTTGATAAGCTGCTTGAAATCAAACAGCAGTATGCAGGCATACAACATATCGCCTTTGATGATGACCGCGGCATGCGTCATTATCACCAGCCTGAACTGACATCCTATGCTGCCTTGCAGGAACTGGGACGTGCTTACGATATCGCCCATCCAGACTTTTTCATGAAGGAAGTGGAACTTGGCCAGCCTGACGATACAGCTGTCATGCTGTATACCTCGGGCACGACAGGTAAACCCAAGGGTGTCTGTCAGTCACACCGTTCTTTCATGACTGCGGCAATGGGAGGCATGGAATTTGACAAACTCACAGCAGACGAAGATATCCTGTCCTACCTGCCTATGGCCTGGGTAGGTGATCATCTGTTTTCTTTCGCCCAGGCCATGGCCGCTGGCTTTACCGTGAACTGCCCTGAGTCCAGCGAAACTGTCCTGACGGATTTGCGTGAAGTCGGCCCCACTTATTATTTCGCCCCGCCACGCGTGTTTGAAAACATGCTGACCACGGTCATGATACGCATGGAAGATGCAGGCACAATCAAGCGCAAGCTGTTTGCCCATTTCATGGACCTGGCACGCCGCGTTGGTTCTGACATCCTCGATGGCAAAGCTGTCAGCGGCATGGAGCGCTTGCAATATGCACTCGGTAATCTGTTGATTTATGGTCCGCTGAAAAACGTACTCGGTCTGTCACGCGTGCGTGTGGCCTACACTGCCGGTGCGGCTATTGGCCCTGACCTGTTCCGTTTTTATCGTTCTATCGGTGTCAATCTCAAGCAGCTATATGGTTCCACTGAAACCTGCGCCTATGTCTGCCTGCAACCCGACGGCAAAATCAAGTTTGATAGCGTAGGTGCAGCAGCGCCCGGTGTCGAAGTCAAGCTCGCACCGAATGGTGAAGTGCTGGTCAGGTCAGATGCGATGCTGACTGGTTACTACAAACGCCCCGATGCAACCGCAGAAGTCATGGATGAGCAGGGCTATTTCCACACCGGTGATGCGGGTATCTTTGACCAAGATGGTCATCTGAAAATCATCGACCGCGCAGCCGATGTCGGCAAGATGAACCGGGGTGATATCTTTGCGCCCAACTACATAGAAAACAAACTCAAGTTCTTCCCCTTCATCAAGGAAGCCGTAGCCTTTGGCCATGAACGTGATACCGTCTGTGCCTTCATCAATATCGATATGGAGGCAGTCGGCAACTGGTCAGAAAGACGTGGCATTGCCTATTCTGGCTATACCGACCTGGCAGCCAAGGCTGAGACTTATCAACTGATACTGTCGTGCATAGAAAAAGTGAATGCTGATCTCGCCAGTGAAGATTTGATGGCGGGTACACAGATACACCGTTTCCTGGTGCTGCACAAGGAACTCGATCCCGACGATGATGAACTGACACGCACCCGCAAGGTCAGGCGCAAATTCATTGCGGAAAAATATGCGGTATTGATAGACGCCCTGTATTCAGACAAACGTTCGCAATTCATAGAAACCCTGGTCAAGTTTGAGGATGGTCGCCAGGGCAAGGTCAGTGCCGATTTGCATATCAGCGATGTCAAAACATTTTCTGCCCAAAAACTGGCTGCGTAAGGAATATATAAATGGCAGACAACAGAAAAATCGGTGAAGTCATCCTGGACTTGCAAAACATCTCTTTGGCCTTTGGTGGCGTCAAGGCTTTGACGAATATTTCCTTCAACGTCAGGGAACATGAAATACGCGCAATCATAGGCCCGAATGGTGCAGGCAAAAGCTCCATGCTGAATGTCATCAATGGTGTGTATCGTCCACAGCAAGGCGACATCACTTACCGTGGTCAGCACCGCAAGGACATGAATACCTATGCGGCGGCCAAGAGCGGCATCGCCAGGACTTTCCAGAATATTGCCCTGTTCAAAGGCATGAGCGTGCTCGACAACATCATGACGGGCCGCAACCTGAAAATGAAAAGCAATTTCTTCATGCAGGCCTTGTACTGGGGGCCTGCCCAAAAAGAAGAAATCGCTCACCGCGAAAAGGTAGAAGGAATTATCGACTTCCTGGAAATCCAGCACATACGCAAGATACCGGTTGGCAGGCTTTCCTACGGCTTGCAAAAACGCGTGGAGCTGGGTCGGGCACTGGCAGCCGAGCCTGAAATTTTATTGCTGGATGAACCCATGGCTGGCATGAATGTGGAAGAGAAACAGGACATGAGCCGCTTCATCCTCGATGTCAATGACCAGCTCGGCACCACCATCGTTTTGATTGAACATGATATGGGCGTGGTCATGGATATTTCTGACCGCGTGGTCGTACTCGACTACGGCAAGAAAATCGGTGACGGCACGCCTGCGGAAGTGTTGGCTAATCAGGAGGTAATTAACGCTTACCTTGGTGTGGCGCATTGAAGATCGAAATCTTTAAAACCATTAACCACAGAGGCACGGAGGAAGGAAAGACTTCTTGCAAGAAGTCTTCGTTTCGCAGGCGAGTGGCATGCCACTCGAATTCCCTGCTACACCACAGAGGAAAAATAGGCTTCCTCTTGCTCTTCTCTGTGTCTCGGTGTCTCTGTGTTGAGAGGTCTTTTTGTTCAACATTCATGTTTGCTTAATGTAAGCTGAGAGCTAGAAATGAATATCAGTTTTTTCTTTGAAGTGTTTATCGGTGGCTTGTTGTCCGGTGTGATGTATGCACTGGTGGCGCTGGGTTTTGTGTTGATTTACAAGGCCTCAGGCGTCTTCAATTTTGCGCAGGGGGCGATGGTGTTTTTTGCCGCCCTGACCTGCGTAGGCCTGACCGAGAAATTTGAAATGTCATTATGGCTGGCGATACCGCTGACCATGCTGGTGATGGTGGCGCTGGGTCTGGCTATCGAACGGGTAGTGTTGCGCCCGCTGGTCAACCAGCCTGAGATTACCTTGTTCATGGCCACCATAGGCCTGACCTTTTTCATCGAAGGTCTGGCGCAGTTGTTGTGGGGTTCCCAACCGCACAAACTGACATTGCCTATCGACGATGTACCCATAGAATATTTTATCGAGAAGTTCAATATCCTGGTGTCGCAATTTGATGTGATTGCTGCTTTGATCTGTGCCTTGCTGGTAACTGGTCTGGCGCTGTTGTTTTCCAAAACCAAGATAGGCCGCGCCCTGCGTGCGGTTGCCGATGATCACCAGGCCGCATTGGCAGTGGGTATTCCACTGCAACAGATCTGGGGCATAGTCTGGGCCGTCGCTGGTTTTGTCGCCCTGGTTGCTGGTTTGCTGTGGGGTGCGCGTAATGGTGTGCAATTTGCATTGACCTTTGTTGCCTTGAAAGCCTTGCCGGTATTGATTTTGGGTGGCTTCACTTCTGTGCCTGGCGCGATAGTCGGTGGCCTCATCATTGGTGCATCTGAAAAACTCGCAGAAGTGTATATAGGTCCACTGGTGGGTGGTGGCATAGAGGGTTGGTTCCCCTATGTGCTGGCACTGCTGTTCCTGCTGGTCAGACCCGAAGGTTTGTTTGGTGAAAAAATCATACGCAGGATTTAATGTCTTGCAGTTCAACATAATCCAGCATCATTAGCAGAGGAAGAACAATGTTCTACCGTGAAGCAGGTCAGTTTAAAACAAGCTATCAGGCAGATAACCAGATATTCCCTATTCGGCAAGACCGTATCGGTATTGCCATTGTCCTCATCGCGGCATTTATTGCGGTACCCGGGCTGGCAACCGATTATGCATTTTCAGCGATCTTTATCCCTTTCCTGATATTTTCGCTGGCGGCGCTAGGCCTGAATATCCTGACTGGTTATGCAGGTCAATTGTCGCTGGGTTCAGCAGCATTCATGGCCGTAGGCGCTTTTGCATCCTATAACTTTGTCTTGCGCATACCCGGCATCCCGGTCTTGCTGGCTTTTGTACTCGGTGGTTTGTCGGCAGCCATGGTGGGTATTGCCTTTGGTTTGCCCTCATTGCGCATACGCGGTTTTTACCTGGCAGCAGCAACACTGGCGACGCAATTCTTCGTGGTCTGGTGTCTGACCAAGATACAGTGGTTTACCAACTACAGTTCTTCCGGCGTCATCACAGCGCAAGAGATGGTGATACTCGGCATGGCGATCAACACACCGGTTAAAAAGTACTTGCTGACACTGACCGTTGTCTGTGTCATGGCCATGCTGGCCAAGAATATGGTGAGATCCAACGTGGGCCGCTCATGGATGGCGGTGCGTGACATGGACGTGGCGGCAGAAGTCATAGGCTTTCGCCTCATGCGCACCAAGTTGCTGGCCTTTGCAGTATCCTCGTTTTACTGTGGCATTGCCGGTGCTCTGTATGCCTATGCTTATCTGGGTACGGTAGAGCCCGAAGCCTATAACCTGGACCTGTCTTTCCGCATCCTGTTCATGATCATCATAGGCGGTGTTGGTTCCATACTCGGTTCTTTCCTGGGTTCGGCTTTTATCATCCTGCTGCCCATCGTGCTGAACTTGATTGCGCACGGTCTGTCTTTGCCGACCAATGTGGCATCGAACCTGGAACTGATGGTATTCGGCGCACTGATTATTTTCTTCCTTATTGTAGAACCACATGGTCTGGCGAGGTTGTGGCAAATAACGAAAGAGAAGCTGCGCCTCTGGCCTTTCCCACATTGAGTGGCAGTAACAAGATTAGCACCAACAGTAAAAGAGAGTTCATAATAAAGATGCTTCGCCTTTGCAATAAGAGGTAGAAAAGCATCAGGCAATATCCATCCAAAACCACAAGGAGACAATATGAAACTGCTTAAATCCCTGCTGATGGCCTCGGCAATCCTGGGTGCTGTCAATGCGGCCCAGGCGAATGATCAATTCATTCCCATCCTGTCATATCGCGTAGGCCCGTATGCGGCTGGCGGTTCGGGCTTTTACGGCGGTGCCATTGATTACTTCAATCTTGTCAACGCCAAGGGTGGCTTGAATGGCGTCAAGATTTCCTGGGAAGAATGCGAGACTGAATACAATGCTTCGCGCGGTGTCGAATGCTATGAACGCCTGAAAAAAACCCAGGGTGGTGCCTCACTGGTAGAACCGCTTTCTACCGGTATCGCCTACGGTATCCTGGACCGCGTTGCAGAAGATAAAATTCCTTTGACGACACTGGGCTATGGCCGTTCTGATGCGGCCAATGGCAAGGTCTTCCCTTATGTTTTCCCGCTCATCACCAGTTACTGGAACCAGGCTGCGGCGATGACCAAATACCTGGGTGATAAATCTGGTGGCATGGACAAACTCAAGGGCAAGAAAATCGTCCATCTGTATCACGACTCCGCCTTTGGTAAAGAGCCTATCCCGGTACTGGATGCACAGGCCAAGCAATATGGTTTCGAGCTTATCAAGATCCCGGTTGCCCATCCCGGCAATGAACAACAATCGCAATGGCTGCAAATCCGCCAGGCCAATCCTGATTATGTGATCTTGTGGGGCTGGGGCGTCATGAATGCAGTGGCGATCAAGACTGCACAACGCAATGGTTATTCACGCGAAAAAATGCTGGGCGTCTGGTGGGCAGGTTCAGAAGAAGATGCGATTCCAGCTGGTGATGCAGCAAAAGGCTATACCGCAATGACTTTCAATACACCGGGTAATTATCCTGTGCTGGATGAAATCCGCAGCAAGGTCTACGCAGCTGGCAAAGGTAACCTCGGTGACAAGACCCGTGTCGGTTCTGTTTATCACATGCGTGGTGTAACGGCCGCCATCCTGTGGACAGAAGCCATCCTGAAAGCGCAGGAAAAATTCGGCAAGGGCAAGCTCATGACGTCCGAGCAAATCCGCTGGGGCTTTGAAAACCTGAACGTCGATGAAGCACGTCAAAAAGCGCTGGGTGCAATGGGCATGTTCCCGCCCGTGAAAACTTCTTGCGAAGATCATGAGGGCTCAGGTGCTGTCAAGGTGCAGCAATGGACAGGCGATAAATGGAAAGCCATCACGCCTAACTGGGTCACTGGTGACAAGGCTTTGACACGCGCCATGCTGGAAGAGTCTTCCAACAAATATGCGGCTGAGAAAAAAATCACACCTGCCTGTTTGAAGTAAGCGGTAAGCAGTAATAGCGGAGGCCAGACTGTGCCTCCGCCCCTTTGTACAAATCATTGCAGATCAAGATCATGAGCGTTCATAGCATCACGGCAGAAGCGGCAACGGCAGCAAATACAGCTGCAACTACCGACATCGCCTATCTCAGCGTCAACAATATCGAAGTCATCTACGATCACGTGATCCTGGTGTTGAAGGGTATTTCCCTGCAAGTGCCACAAGGGAAAATTGTCGCCTTGCTGGGTGCCAATGGCGCAGGTAAATCAACCACGCTGAAGGCGATATCTACACTGCTGCGTAACGAGCGTGGCGATATCACCAAGGGAGACATTACTTTCCGCGGGCAACGGGTTGATCACCTGACACCGAATGAACTGGTCAAGCGTGGCCTGTCACAAGTCATGGAAGGCCGCCATTGCTTTGGGCATCTGACGGTAGAAGAAAACCTGCTTACCGGTGCCTACACACGCAGCCTGTCGCGCAGCGAACTCAAGGCCGAACTGGAAAAGGTATACCACTACTTTCCACGCCTGCGTGAACGCCGCAATTCGCAGGCTGGTTATACCTCGGGTGGTGAGCAACAGATGTGCGCGATAGGCCGTGCCCTGATGGCCAAACCATCGATGATCTTGCTCGATGAACCATCGATGGGTATAGCACCACAACTGGTGGAAGAGATTTTTGAAATCGTCAAAAGCCTCAATGTGCAAGAAAAAGTATCTTTCCTGCTGGCCGAACAAAACACCAATGTCGCCCTGCGTTATGCCGACTTTGGCTACATCCTGGAAAACGGCAGGGTGGTCATGGAAGGTGAAGCCAAAGACCTCAGCAGCAATGAAGACGTCAAGGAATTTTATCTTGGTGTCTCAGGCGCAGGCCGCAAGAGTTTCAAGGATATGAAGTTTTATAGAAGGCGCAAACGCTGGCTGGCTTGAGCCATCACTCATCGCTATCCATCATTTTGAGATGCACACAAATCAACCCACTATAGAGCATGCTCATGAGTGACTATCTGGACGCCCTGGAAACCCGCAATCCACAAAGCCGCGAACAAGCGCTGATGAACAAGCTGCCGCAATTGATTGCCCACGCCCAAACTGCAGAAGGCTGGGGCAGGATATTGCAGGGAGTGGATGCGCATGACATCAAGAGCCGCAGCGCGCTGGCGCAATTGCCGGTGACACGCAAATCCGATCTCAAGGATTTGCAAAAAGCCTTGCCGCCATTTGGTGGCTTGAATACCACGCCGGCGCGGCAGATGGGGCATATCTTCATGTCACCCGGCCCTATCTTTGATCCTGAAGGCCGCGGACAAGACTGGTGGCGCTTTGCCCGACCCATGCATGCGATAGGTTTGCGGGCCGGTCATCTCTTGCAAAACTGTTTTTCCTATCATTTCACACCTGCTGCCTTCATGGTCGAGAGTGCCGCTGCCCGCATAGGTTGCGCCGTCATCCCGGCCGGTATAGGCCAGACGGAAATGCAGGTACAGGCCATGGCTGAATTGCGGCCTGATGCGTATATAGGCACACCAAGTTTCCTGAAAATCATCCTGGAAAAAGCCCTGGAGATGGGCTCGGATATTTCCAGCGTACAGCGCGCCATTGTCGGTGCAGAAGCCTTGCCACCTTCGCTGCGCAAATGGTTGCAGGAACATGGTGTGGCCCAGGTATTGCAAATCTATGCCTCTGCCGACATAGGCAATATTGCCTATGAAAGTGTGACCGATGGCCAGGTCAATCCCGGCATGATACTGGATGAAGACTTGATACTCGAAATCGTCCGTCCCGGCACAGGCGACCTGGTGGCTGAGGGTGAAGTCGGCGAAGTGCTCATCACTTCATTCAACCCTGATTACCCGCTGATACGTTTTGGTACGGGTGACATGTCGGCGATCTTGCCGGGCATCTCGCCCTGTGGCCGTACGAATCAGCGCATCAAGGGCTGGATGGGACGGGCGGATCAGACGACCAAGGTCAAGGGCATGTTTGTCCACCCTTCGCAAGTTGCTGAAGTAGTCAAACGCCACCCGGAAATTATCAAGGCCAGGTTGGTGGTGACTGGCGAAATGGCAAATGATGTCATGAGCCTGCATTGTGAAACTGTGGCTGCTGGTGCTAGCAACGCGGCCTTGCAGGCCGCTATTGTCGACAGTTTACGCGATGTCACCAAATTGCGCGGTGATGTGCAGTTTGTTGCGCCCGGCAGCCTGGCGAATGATGGCAAGGTAATAGACGACGCCCGCAAATACGAATAAAGCCAGGCGTCTCTGACGCTGGAGCAACAAAAAACCACGGAAAATAAAGCTTTTTCGTGGTTTTTTCGTCTCTCACACCCAAACGCTAAAAATATTCTATAGTAGTTAAGTAAACCAAATATGGATGCGTCTGTTTGCCAGACTTATCCATTCTGTTTTCCCCGTTTTTTCCTGTTCCGCCCCTGCAACCACTTCACCGGATGGAGAACTATTCCATGACTGCACTGAATATCAATAGCAAAGAACACCAGATAGATGCCGATCCTTCCACGCCCGTACTCTGGGCGCTGCGTGATTCGCTGGGCCTGACTGGCACCAAATTTGGCTGCGGTGCAGCATTGTGTGGTGCCTGCACCGTGCACCTGAATGGCCAGGCGATACGCTCTTGCATCACGCCCATCTCTTCGGTCGCTGGCCAAAAAATCACTACTATCGAAGCCATGAGCCAGGACAAGGTCGGCAAAGCTGTGCAAGCGGCCTGGATCAAGCATGACGTTGCCCAATGTGGTTACTGTCAAAGCGGCCAGATCATGAGTGCCACGGCATTGTTAAAAACCAACAAGAAGCCCAGCGATGCCGATATCGATGGTGCCATGGCAGGCAATATCTGTCGATGTGGTACCTATGTGCGCATCCGCGCTGCCATCCATGATGCTGCATCCACTCTGGCCTGAGGAGAATAGCCATGCATTTTGAAGCCCGCCTCGATGAGCTGCCACGCCATTTGCAAAACCTCTTGCAATCCACCGCACCAGAAACACCATCTACCGGCCTGAGTCGCCGCAGTTTTTTGAAGATGGCAACAGCCAGTGGCTTTGCCCTGGGTTGTTATCCCATGCTGGCAACAGCGCAGGATGCTGCCGCCAAAGCACCGGCAGGCCTGAAGCCTACTGAACAACCAGGTGCGTTCGTACAAATAGCCAAAGATGGCACAGTGACCGTCACGTTCAACCGCCTGGAATTTGGCCAGGGTGTGCAAACCAGCCTGCCACTGATACTGGCAGAAGAACTCGACGCCGACTGGTCCAAGGTCCAAAGCGCGAATGGCAATAATCACCCAGCCTATGTCGATCCCGCATTTGGCATGCATTTGACTGGCGGCTCCAACTCCATAGCTCATTCGTATACGCAATACCGCGAACTCGGTGCCCGCACCCGCGCCATGCTGGTACAGGCTGCAGCCAACCAGTGGCAAGTTGATCCTGGTAGCTTGCGCACCGAAAATGGCAATGTCATTGGCCCCGGTGGCAAGAAGCTGGGCTATGGTGAACTGGCCGATGCTGCGATGAAATTGCCAGTACCAGAAAAAGTCACACTGAAAGACCCGAAAAACTTCCGCCTCATAGGCAAACCCACAGGTCGTCTTGATGCCAAAGCCAAATCAACAGGCGCTCAGGATTTTGGTATTGATACTCACCTGCCCGGCATGCTGACTGCGGTAGTCGCACGACCACCGGTATTTGGTGCCAAGGTCAAGACTATTGATGACACGGCAGCAAAAGCCATCAAGGGCGTCAAGGCTGTGCTGCGCGTGCCGACCGACCGTGGTGGCGAAGGCGTGGCGATTATTGCGACCGGTTACTGGCCAGCCAAGCAGGCCCGCGACGTACTGAAGCTGGAATGGGATACTGACGGCGTTGAAAAAGTCGATTCCACCAAAATGCTGGCGACCTATAAGGAACTGGCCAAAAAGCCGGGTGCCCTAAAGTTCAACGATGATGTTTCCAAGATAGCGGCAGCACCACATAAGCTGAATGCCGAATTCGTCTTCCCCTACCTTGCGCACACGCCGATGGAACCGCTGAACTGCACGGTCGCCATCAAAGGCGACAAGGCAGAATTGTGGATGGGTACGCAAATGCCAGGCCTCGATGGTTTTGCAGCCGCCAAGACCCTGGGCTTGAAGCCGGAAAATATCGCCGTGCATACCCAGTATGCGGGCGGCGGCTTTGGCCGTCGTGCGATCGCCACCAGTGACTATGTGGTGGAAGCTTGCAATGTCGCCAAGGTGGCGCAAACAGCAAGGCTGGATGCACCCATACGCACGCTGTGGAGCCGTGAGGATGATGTCAAGGGCGGCTATTATCGCCCCATGCATTTGCACAAGGCAGAGATAGGTTTTGATGCGCAGGGCAATATCCTTGGTTGGGACCATGTGATCGTCGGCCAGTCCATCGTCGGTGGCACACCGTTTGAATCCATGATGGTCAAGGACGGCGTGGATATCACAGCAGTCGAAGGCATGAAAGAGCCGTATGAAATGCCGATGCGCCTGTCTGTACATCATCCCAAGATCAATGTCCCGGTTTTGTGGTGGCGCAGCGTGGGCTCTACTCATACCGCCTTTGTCATGGAAACCCTGATCGATGAAATCGCCCAGACTACCAAGCAAGACCCGGTGGCCTATAGACTGAAGCTAATGGGTGACAAACATCCACGGCATAAAGCGGCACTACAACTGGCGGTAGAAAAATCTGGCTATGGCAAAAAGAAATTGCCCGCTGGCCGTGCCTATGGTGTGGCTGTGCATGAGTCATTCTCGTCTGTCGTTGCTTACGTGGTTGAAGCATCCATGAAAAATGGCCAGCCCAAGTTGCATAAGGTGACTGCCGGTGTGCACTGCAATCTTGCTGTCAATCCAAAAAGTGTAGAAGCTCAGGTACAGGGTGCGGCACTGATGGGCTTGTCGATGTGCCTGCCAGGTGCGGCGATCACGCTCAAGGATGGTGTGGTTGAGCAAAGCAATTTCAGTGATTTTGTGGTGCCACGCATTACCGATATGCCACAGCTTGCCGTGCACATCGTCCCTAGTGCAGATGCACCTACCGGCATGGGCGAACCTGGCTTGCCTGCATTGGCACCAGCTTTTGCGAATGCTATCGCCAGGGTCAGTGGCAAGCGCTGGCGTGAGCTGCCTTATAAACCCGCATAAGCAAAGCTAACTTTTGTTACTTGCCTGAAAGTGAGCTAGTTTTTAGGTGCGGTTAACTGTATTTTGATGGGTATCAATTTCCAATATTTATTTCTATGAAATGCTGGAATTTGATACCCAACATCAAAGGAGACCTATCTTGCAAAAATTTTTAAAAATCCTGACACTGGGCTTATTCAGCCTGCTTGTAAGTCAAAGTATATTTGCCGCGGAACACGGTACAGCACAAGAAGCTGAGGCCATGGTTAAAAAGGCGATTGCTTATATCAAAAGCAAAGGTCCAGATGCTGCTTATGCAGAATTTAATAACACCAAAGGCAGCTTCACTGATCGCGATCTGTATATATTTGTTATTGACATCAATGGCAAGGATCTGGCGCACGGTGCCAATCCCAAACTGATAGGGAAAGATTTTCGCACTCTACGAGACGTTGACAATAAGGCCTTCATCGACGACATCTTGAGTGTTGCAAAAAGCAAGGGAAAAGGCTGGGTAGATTACAAATGGCCAAACCCCAGCACCAAGGAAATCGAAATGAAATCGACCTATTTTGAAAAAGCTGGCGATGTAGTTGTTGCATGTGGTATCTACAAATAAATGCTGTTCAAGCTCACTTGATTGATGTAAAGCAGTATCTGAAAAGGTACTGCTTTTTAATTTTTTGTTTGCGATGAACCCGACATCCACTGGCTATTCAGGTACACCACTGGCGAAGAAACTGGGCATACAGGCTGGCAGCCATGTCTGCGCCAGACATGCACCGGATAACTACCCTGATCTGCTGACAGCCTTGCCTGATGGCGTGGTGTTTGACAAAAAGCCTGCGTCAGCGACTGATATCGTCCATCTGTTCACCGACAAAAAAGCTATCCTCGTCAAAGAGTTACTGGCATACAAAAGCAGTTTAAGAAGCGATGCCGCGATATGGGTGTCCTGGCCCAAGAAAGCCTCGAAAGTGCCTACCGATATCACGGAAGACACGATAAGAGAAGTGGCGCTACCTATGGGCTATGTCGATATCAAAGTCTGTGCTGTCAGCGAAATATGGTCAGGTTTGAAGCTGGTGGTGCGCAAAGAATTGAGGCCGGACTGGCCAACCTCATAGAAACACCGCAGGCAATACTTGCTGCTTAATTCGATTCCTTGATCAAACGACCAGAGTTCTTTTGTATGGGCCGTGCATTCATGGGGTACAAGCGGCTGAATATGATCAACTGGTCAGGTGAAATTTCTACAGGCTCTTTCATGACCAGCCATAACACGCCCTCGCTGCAGGGTGGTGTCGTCAGCGAGCCCATATAGGTATAGTAGTCACGCTTGACGGGCAGGATGTCGTTCATGTCCATGGTCGTCAACGCCTGCACGGGATCATTTTTTTCCAGCGGCAGATTATTCCATACCTGCTGCACCAGGCTATGTGATTTGCCCCGCTCTATCAGCACGGCGACCACGGCCAGTTTGCCATCAGCATCCTTGTGCACCAGATGCGCAACCATTTCAAAACTCTTGCCATTCACCCGCTCTTCAGACGGTTTATGAAAATGGAATTGCACCAGCTCATAATTATGGCCCAGCACATTGATATAGTTACCCGCCCCGATATTCACCTGTATGGTGTGGCCGTTATCAATCACGGAAAAACGGCTGGGCTTGTAGTCAAAGGCAACAGGGTCGAGGTTGACCTTGATGCCATCACGTATGTCGATGGGCGATTGTCTTTCGCCTATGTCGCATTTGGCATTGGCAGCATTGAGCTTGCCCCAGTTCAAGGGGCCGCCCTCGCCCTGGTAACTCCAGTGTATATCGGCATGGCTGGCGGCAAGCGCTCCTGCTGCTGCAGCGCTATTGGTACCATGCTCACTCTTTGCTTTAACTGTTTCTGGTCTGCGTATTGGCGGCGCATAAGATGGCCGCATGACAGGCTTGGGCGCGCTACGCGCAGCGGCTTCATCCTTGTCCTTGCGAATGACACTGAGGCGCTCTGCTATGCGTGCAGCCAGTTCATCTGCAGCCAATGCTTCTTTGGCACGGATAGCGGCTTCCTTGGCAGATTCCTTGCTCTCCTTGGAAGCGGGCTTGCGCTCTTCTTTGGCTGGTGCGGACGCCGAAGCTGATGCAGAGGCTTCTTCCTTCGCTGATGCAGGCTTGATAGGTTTGGACGGTGGCGGATCATTCGCCTGAGCGGACAAGGCCAACAACATGGGGAGTAGCAGAGCGAGGGAGCGGCGCATAATTGGATAGAATTTGAGATTCAGTTTGCAGAGAGATACCTTAGTTACGGCAAGTCTCTTTGCAAACTTGAATCCTGAGAGCGATGTGTGGTTTTTTGGGCCTCAGGTTGCCACTATCTCAGCTTACACCCCTTCAACGATGAACAGACGACCTATGGAATTGGCATGGCGGATTTCCATGGCTTTCGCATATTCAACAGAGTCATACCAGAGCTGCGCCTGTTGCAAACTAGGAAATTCAACCAGCACCGAGCGCCAGCCTTCATTATGGGCATCGTCCCTGCCTTCTTTTTGCACCCGCGTACCACCGCGCACCAGGAATTGCCCGCCATACTGGGCTACGCTGGCAGTTGCCAGAGGCCGGTATTCGGCATAAGCATCGGCATTGGTGACCTGGATTTCTGCAACGACATAAGCTTTACTCATGATATTCCTGATAATTAATTGATCATAAAGATAATACGCGCGCTTTCGCCGCCGCATATTCCAATTTCAAACGTGCCACGACTTCTGCTACGGTCAGCACATCATCCATCAAACCCACACCCTGGCCGGCACCCCAGATGTCACGCCAGGCCTTGGCCTTGCTGCCGCCACCAGAACCAAAGTTCATCTGGCTCTTGTCGGCCACTGGCAGATTGTCTGGGTCCAGCCCGGCAGCGATAATGGATTTCTTGAGGTAATTGCCATGCACGCCAGTGAACAGATTGGTATAGACGATATCCGCCGCCGCCGAATCGAGAATGGCCTGGCGATAAGCTTCATCGACGTTCGATTCAACAGTAGCCAGCCAGCGCGAGCCTATATAGGCAAAGTCAGCCCCCATGGCCTGTGCCGCCAATACGGCATCACCCGTTGCAATAGAACCTGACAGGGCAATCGGGCCGTCAAAGAAACGCCTTACTTCACCGACCAGGGCAAATGGCGACAGCCCACCCGCATGACCACCCGCACCGGCTGCTACCAGTATCAAACCATCAACCCCGGCTTCCAGCGCTTTTTGCGCATGGCGTATCGAAATCACATCATGCATGACGATGCCGCCATAACTGTGTATCGCATCCAGCATTTCTGGCGGGGGTGCACGCAAGGACGAAATGATGATGGGTATCTGATGCTTGACGCAGACTTCAACATCATGCGCGAGCCGGTCATTCGACTGATGGACGATCTGGTTGACCGCGATCGGGCCTATCAATGCATCTGGATGCGCTTCCTGGTGTGCTGCCAGCTCGGCCTGCAATTCTGTCAGCCAGACATCCAGCAACTCCGCTGGCCTGGCATTCAGGGCCGGGAAAGACCCGACGATGCCCGCCTTGCATTGCGCCGCCACCAGTTTGGGGCCACTGGCAATGAACAGGGGAGAGCCTATGACGGGCAGGCTAAGATGTTGCAAAGCGGATGGCAGGCGTGAAACTGAACTTGATGCGGGTGAATCGAGAGCCATAGTCGGTATCCTCTAACGGTGAGCATAGAATGCTTGATGGACGTATATATCCAGTATGATTTTACCGTGCAAATAAAAATCCTGTGGAGACACCATGACATATCAATGCTTTGACTTCAGTATCAGCAATAAAATCGCCCACCTGCGCCTGAACCGCCCGGCTACGCTGAACACCATGCAACCGGTATTTTTTCGCGAGCTGACAGAGATTTTGCAAAACCTGCAAAACCAGGCAAATGCCCGCGTGCTCATCATCTCTTCTACTGGCAAACACTTTACCGCTGGCATGGCACTCGATGTCTTCGCCGGCGGCGGCATCACACTTGATGATGCCAACGCCGTTGGCCGCGCCAATATCGCCCTGGCGCTGAAAGACATGCATCATGCCTTCAACCTCATCGAATCCCTGCGCATGCCTGTCATCACCGCCATCCACGGTGGCTGCATAGGCGGCGGCGTCGATATGATCTGCGCCAGCGACATACGCCTGGCCAGCACTGATGCTTTTTTCTGCATACAGGAAATCAACATAGGCATGACCGCTGACCTGGGTACTTTACAACGCCTGCCCAAGCTCATCCCCGAAGGCATAGTCCACGAAATGGCCTACACTGGCCGCCGCCTGCCCGCACAACGCGCGCTGGCAGTTGGCCTGCTCAATGAGGTATTTGATACCCAGGAAGCCATGCTGGCAGCGGCACTGCAAATGGCCACAGAAATTGCCGAAAAACCTCCGGTCGCAATCTGGGGCAGCAAACAAGCCATCCACTACGCCCGCGACCACAGCACCCACGACGCCCTGCAACAAATGGGCTGGTTGCAATCAGGTATCTGGCAAAGCAGTAATTTGATGGAGGCTTTCATGGCGAAGCAGCAAGGCCGGGCTACCGAATATGCGGATCTGGCGCCGGTGAGTTCGTTTTCTGAGGCGGATTATCATTTGAAGTAAGGGGGTAGTTTCATCAGAATTGACTCGCAATCACGAAGCAAAGATATCCCAAAATGTTAGTATAAATTTTGCTCAATATTTACGTTATTTTTAGGCACAATGTTGGGCTGATGAACCGCAGCCTAGCGAGGCCCGGCCCAACCTACGAGAAAGGCCGAATTGGTGTTGCTTTTGACGTTCGCAGTTCCCATGTCTAGCCGCCATTTGTGCGGTACAGAAAATGGATTAAGAAGGACCGCTGTTTGAGCCGCAGGCGAGTTTCGGGCCTTCCCATTTTTTGTACCGCACAAATGGGAACCCCTTTAGGGGCGGCTACGCCTGGGTCGCCTTTCTTTGAATTCTTTCTTTGGCGACGCAAAGAAAGAATTTCGGCTGCCGGGCCGAAACCCGGCTTGCATCCACGAAGGGCAATCGTTTTATTCAAAGTACGACATAAAAAAGCGATATGGTATGCCAAGAACGCCACTGGAGCGCCAGCCCGGTGGATTCCAGCTAAAAGCATGCTGGAATGACGTAGCGAGGATAGTCCGTAAATCAAAGAATCGTTGGCTCGGCTGCGTGTCGCCGACAAGAAAGCGAGTCCCTCACCCTACCCTGATCTCCCGTATCCCCCTCCCCAATTTCCGCCTCAACAAAGTCCGCAAAGTCACCCCATCCGCATACCCCACCAGCCCCGCAATCTGCTCCACACTGTGATTGGATGTCTTCAACAAATGCACCGCTTTTTCTATACGCAAATCCTGTACATACGACACCGGCGTCTTGCCTAATACTTCATGAATACGCCGCGCCAGCGTGCGCTTGCTTGTCGCCAGTGCATCGGCTGCCTCGTCCAGGTTAAAGCCCTGGTCAAGATGACCGCGCGCCCAGCGGTCGAAGCGTTCCACCATCGGATCAGCATGCGCCAAATGGTCAGAAATGATGTAGGCCGTTTGTGAAGGACGGCTATCGACGACCAGATAACTGGCGACCAGATTTGCCAGTTCAGGATTGCTCTGGCGTATCAGCCACAGCATCATGTCCATATGGCTGAAGGCTGCACCTGCAGTCAGGAACTGGCCAGACTGGACTATCATGTGACTGGTGTTCAGGCGTACAGACGGATAACGCTGGCGGAACAAGGGATTGAGCCACCAGGTAGTCGTCGCATCCCTCTCATCAAGCACACCACTTTCTGCCAGTACGAAGGTGCCTATGCAGGCGGCGGCGATACGCACGCCATCATCGGCCCAGTCGCGCAAGGCCGCACTCGCGTCTTTCACATCAGGGCGTGCCAGCGCCTGCATCAGGGTATCCGGCATTTTGTAACCCAGCGCAGGGACGATGACCAGATCAGGTGCGGGCACCTCATCCGCTCGCGCTACCGTCACACTCATGCCTTGTGCAGTTTGTACACGCCGCCGCGTGCCGACCAAAGATACCTTGAAGGGTGGCGCCGGGTTGGCCTGCAAAGACGATAATTCATTCGCTGTCGTCAGTGCATCAAGGACAATGGACAGGCCGGTATCGAAAACGTCATCAAGGGCAAGGATGTTAATAATCATGGCAATATCCATACCAAAGATGTCAATCGCGCCAGTATCACGCAAGTCCTTTGATCTGTAAAGTCTCACTTCATCGCAATCCTGCGATGCAAATATGGATACAGGTACAAGGAGAAAATCATGATCAAGCACGCCCTGTTCGCCCGTTTTGAAGCAAAACCCGGCAAAGCCGCCGATGTCGCCGCCTTTCTGGAATTGGCCCTGGCCCTGGCCAACCAGGAAAGCACGACCCCCATCTGGTTTGCCCTGCAATTGTCTGACAATGTTTTCGGTGTCTTTGATGCGTTTGAGACCGAAGCTGGTCGCCAGGCACATCTGCAAGGGCCGATTGCACAAGCCTTGATGGCAAAGGCTGAAGAATTATTTAGCAGCCCGCCCAGTATAGAAAAAATCGAAGTATTGGGATTGAAAAATCAGGCAATATAGTCAATCAGCACCAGGCATGACCGGGCAGGCCGCATTTTTATTCTTTGCCACCCTGTCCGGCTCCAGTTGAGGAGAGAGAAATGAGCATACGCATAGTCCAGTTGGGAACTGCACGCGCTGCCGGTGAAGGTTTGCGCATAGGCACGGTGAGACGACCACCACGTGGCGTGCCCAAGGCTGAATTTGCCAGCCGCGATTACTATGATGTCTGGTTTCCTAATCTGTCACCGAGTGCAGACCTGTTGGCACAGGGAAAAGCTGCCAGTACATCAGTTGAATGGAAAAAATTTGAGCGCAGCTTCAGGGCAGAGATGCAGGAAGCCGATGCCAGCAAAGTACTGGATTTGCTGGCGGCGATGTCGAAGACCACGAATTTTTCTGTGGGTTGCTATTGTGAAGATGAGAGCCACTGTCACAGGTCCATACTCAGGCAGTTATTGGATGAGCGTGGTGCAGATATTATTTGAGCGTTTTTAACTGCTTGCACAGCACACGATTTTCATGTGCCTCGCCATCCATCAAAAAACTGGCGCTGCCTATATCTACATAATTCTGCTTCGCATAAAACTGTAAGGCTCTGGCATTGTGTACCCAGGGAGTCAGCCACATGAGATCAGCGCCATGACTGGCAGCGATGGTTTCAGCAGCAGGCTGGCGATGGCAGCTATCGAGAATGATTGCAGTACCTCTCTTGCTATTGCTGGCCGTATGCCGGTAGTCGCATAGGTATCAAGAAAAACCTGGGTCGCCAGCACGGACAGACAAAGCGCATCATCTTGTGTGGCAGGCCGAATGTATACCGTAGGCGTCATGCTTTATTCCGTGACCTTGGTCACTGCCTCTATGTGATGACCATCCGGGTCAATCAAAAACGCAGCGTAATAATACTCGCCATAATCAGGGCGCAAACCCGGTGCGCCATGATCACTGCCAGCGATGGTCAGTGCCGCCGCATGAAAATGATCAACTGCCTTGCGCGTGCTGGCAGTAAACGCCAGGTGAAAACCCGGGCCCGGCGGGCTCGCGTCTGGCCTCAATTTAAGGCACAGGATATCTTTATCATCGTACAGGCCATAGCCTATTGCAGTGTCGTCTTCAAACACGCGGCGGTAACCGAGGGCAGCAAGGGCGGCGTCATAAAATGCGCCAGCCAGCGCCAGATCGCGGACACCCAGAGAGATGTGATGCAGCATGGTATTTCCAGTGTAGATTTAATTGAGTGGGCTATCGCGCGCTGATCAACATGTCGCCTTCCAGCCTTGCGGCCCCTGCCCTGACCAGTTCATCAGCCATTTGCGGTATCAGCGCATGCGGCTCTATACCCAACAGGCTGGCAGAAGAAGTGATGGTACGTGTGCCGCCGAGTTGTGTGATGGCGGTAGCGAGACTCATTTGCTGTGACTCCAGCAAGATGAAAGCCAGCATGACCTTGACTGCATTGCGGGCATTGCGGCGCGGGTCGGTACGCAGATAGTCGAGCCGTGATTCTGCCCTTTGCAAGGCTGCCGTCACATTGTCAAAGACCGGGCCATGGCCGGGTATGACAATGCGCGGATTGAGCTCACGTATGACTTGCAATATCGCCGCCTGTTCGGCAAAACCGGATTCACCTTCAAGCTCAGGGAAGATCACGCCAAAGCCGTTTTCCCACAGGGCGTCGGCAGAAATCAATATGCCTTCCTGTGCGCAGTACAGGATCATGGAATGGGGATCATGGCCAGGCGCAGCCATGACCTGCCAATCCATGCCGCCGAGTTGCAATTCATCGCCATGCTGTATCGCTGCATCAAAACTGAAGCGCTCGCAGCGCTGGCCCGTCGCAACATAAGTCAGTGCCGCTTCATCCCAGGCTGCCACTGCAGGCGTATCGGCAACCGGGATCAGGGTGCGGCAACCATAGTGGCGCTGCAAGCTGGCATTACCACCGCAATGGTCGGAATGCAGATGGGTATTGACCAGCAAATCCAGCTTGCGGCCATTCAGGGCATGTTGTATCAGCGCCATGGTCTGTGCAGCATGGCTGAAGTAGCCACTATCAACCAGGGCGGTCTGCTGCTCATCAATGAACAGGATATTATTCGAGGACAACCAGCCTCTTTCAAAAACCTGCATGCAGTCAGGCAGTTGCATCATGTCTTACCTGCTATTTTGCGCTGCTGGCCATAGGGCATGCTTTGCGCGGCTGCCAGTTCTGCCGATGCGAAGAAGGCATCACCTTGCAGATAAGCCTGCAACATGTCTGTACTATCGAGCCCCCAGAAGCAGCGGCCATCAACAACGGCAGTCGGCACGCCAAATACGCGGGCAGCGATCGCAAGTTCCCCATTACGTTTTAATGCCTCCTTGACGGCGGTATCATCGAGCATGGCGGGTGTTACTTGCAATTCATCCAGCAGGACTTGCCAGTGTTCTGTCTGCGCCGGTATATGTCCATCGCGCCAGACAAAGCGAAATAGCCTTTGCACCACACCTTGCGTGCTGCCCAGAGCCAGGCATAGGCGCAACAAAGGCAGGGGGTTAAAGGGATGTTCAGGCAGCATGCGCAAAGGGATACCATGCTTGTGTGCCAGCCAGACGCAATGCTCAAAGGTCCACTGACGCTTGGGCGCAATTTCTGCCGGGCCCTTGTTATCCCAGTGATTGAGCAGTCCAGCAAATAAAACCGGGCGGTAATTGATCTGCGACACGCCTTGCAATTGATGCAGCATTTCACTCTGCAAATAAGCGAAAGGAGAAATAAAATCGAAATACCAGTCCAGTTGTTTCACTCACTATCCTTTCGTGATGGCATGTGCGCTACTTGAGCAATAACTTGAGCAATATTCAGGGCAGCATTCTTTGCTGCACCAGATCCCAGATTTCCAGCTTCTTGTGATTGTCTGCCTTGCTCCAGCAAATAATTTCATCGATATTGCGGTAACAACCACTGCATAAGCCTGTTTTCTCATCCATGCGACAGATATTCACGCAGGGTGAAGGCACGGTCGCACCAGGCTTCAGGACAAACTGGGCCGGGTCAAATTCATACAGGATATTCATGCGCGTAAGGCCACATCAGCGACAGGTGCACCTGTCATGTTTTTCAATTGCTCAGGTGTCAGTCTGAAGACGGCATGTGGATGACCGGCAGCCGCCCACACATGCGGGTATTGCAGCAAGTCTTCATCGATGAGCATGACGGTTTTTTCTACGTGGCCGATAGGGCAGACGCCGCCTATGGCATAGCCGATTTTTTCCTTGACGAAGCGGGCATCAGCCTTGCCCAGCGGGCCAACGATGGCCGCAACCTTGTGTTCATCGACGCGGTTGATGCCGCTGGCAACGACCATGACGGCAACGTCATCGGCCAGACGGCGGAAGACGATGGATTTGGCGATTTCGGCAACCTGGCAACCCAGGCCTGCAGCGGCCTCGGCAGAAGTCTTGCCAGTTTCTGGCAACATCACCACAGTCTGGTCATGCCCCAGGCTGTGCAGTAATTGGGCAACGCGCTGGGCGGTTTCGGGTAATGCAGAGTTTGGTGACATGGCAAACAAAAATTTGTGACAAAAACTGTTTATATCACAAGCAATCAATGCATGCTCGAAGAGGCACTTAGTCGATGTTTCAAAACTAAAAAACCAGGCGCCGCTAACGAAGATACTACGTTTGGAGCGGCAAACTTGAGAGGCAACATAAGGGACATTTGCAACCGAGTATCAATGCACTAAGGCACTAGCCGTGCCATGCTGCCAACAATTCCCTGTGTTGTTCATGCACTTCAAAATATTTCATGCCAGCGCGATATTCGTTCCCACTAAGTATGGAGTAAATACAAGTTGCCTTGCAAACGACCTGTGTACGACGTGACGCATCGCCAAGGCTCGGTACCTCCATCATCATTTGGTAAGTTGTCTTTTCTTTGAGAGCGACACTGCATTGTAGTTGAATGCCAGTTCCAGAAAAGTTGATGATCTTGGCAGGAACAATTTTGCCAGGTATTACCTGAATTGCTCCGCGCCAGGTAACGTTGGTGCGCACTGATGCTCGGGACTCACTCATACTGAAAAATACATGTATAACTAACTTAAAATAGAGGAAATAATGCGTTACGGAAACTGTATTGTACAGTCTTCTCCCTGTATGAGCAGAACCAAGATGCCTTAATTAACATTGTTTGTAAGCCAGTCAATCACTCCGCATGCTGCAACTCTTGCAGTTGCAAAGCAGGCGGTCAGCAAGTAACCACCAGTGGGCGCTTCCCAGTCCAGCATTTCACCAGCAAAAAACAGGCCGGGATGCTGTACCGCCATGAGATTTTCATCGAGGGCTTCAAAGCGCAGGCCACCGGCGCTGCTGATCGCTTCATCGATGGGGCGGGTAGCCTTGAGCACAACTGGCAAGGCCTTGATGGCCTGTGCCAATAACTGTGGCTGGCTGAACTCTGTTTTATCCAGGCATTCATGCAGCAAGGACATTTTTAATGCATCAAGACCCAGACGGCTTTTCAAATGACTGGAAAGCGAACGTGAACCACGCGGATGCTCAAGCTCTGTCAGCACTTTTTCCAGCGGCGTGTCTGGCAATAAATCCAGCTCCAGCACTGCCTTGCCCCGGCTATGCAATTGCTGACGCAGCGCAGCAGAGAGCGCATAAATCAGGCTGCCTTCTAAGCCTGTAGAGGTGATGACAAACTGCCCCTTGCGCATGGGCTGAGTACTGTGTTTTACCCTGGCTGCCACTGTGAGCAAAGGCTGCCCGGCGAACTTGTCCTTGAAAAATGTGCTCCAGTCCAGATCAAAGCCACAGTTGGCGGGCTGCAAATCTGCGACATCCATGCCACGCTGCCTGAGCAGGCTTACCCAGGCACCGTCCGATCCCAGCCTGGCCCAGCTGCCACCACCAAGTGCAAATACCTGTGCCCTGGCAGGCAGGCAGGTTTCCCCATCCGGGGTGGCAAAGCGTAATTGGCCTTGCTCATCCCAGCCCAGCCAGCGATGCCGCATATGAAAACGCACACCTTGCTGACGCAGACGGTGCAGCCAGGCACGCAACAGGGGGGCGGCCTTCATATCAACCGGGAACACCCGGCCAGAACTACCTACATAGGTTTCTATGCCCAGATCTTTGACCCAGGCACGCAAGGCTGTTGCATCAAACTGACTGATCATGGGGGTAAGCTGGGTTTCACGCTCGGCATACCGTGTCATGAAAGAGACAGAATTTTCAGAATGTGTGAGGTTCATGCCCCCTTTGCCTGCCATTAAAAACTTGCGTCCTGCCGAAGGCATGGCATCATAGACATCGACAGCGATGCCCCGCAGGGCCAGGGTTTCGGCAGCCATCAGTCCCGCTGGCCCGGCACCGATAACGGCAACGCTGCTGGCTTGTGGAGGATGATAATTACTCACTTTTGTTTGCATAAGTTTGCGTCATAATATGGTTTTGCAGGTACTGCTTCCCGGCACCAGTCCCTGCAAGCAAAGCTGATGTGTATCTGCCTGAATTCACCAGAAGTTACAACCAGGTACCCCTATGGTCAATCTGGATCGTGCTACGCTAGATTTAGTAGTTGCCTGCATCAGCGTGATTTCCATGCTGGTCATGCTGGCGGTTTGGCATATCAACCGCGACATACCCGGTACAGGTGTCTGGGCGGCGGCGGCATCGATGGTGGCACCGGCTTTTTTGCTGATACGCCTGATCCCCCTCATCGACATCCCCATGTCCCTGATCGTCGCCTTTAACAATTCCCTGACCCTGACCACTACCCTGCTGATGCTGGAAGGCACACTGCGTTTTCGCGGCTATCCATCCCAGATACGCTGGCGCTGGGGTCTGATACTGATCCCGGCGTTCATCCTGCTGGCCTTCATCAACCGGGACGATATGATACGCCGTTATCTGTTCCATGACGTTATTGCTGCCAGCCTGATGCTGAGTACGGCATTTATCCTGATCTGGAAAACCCGCGACCTCGACTTGCTGGCAGCCTGCATAGGCGCGATTTCCCTGAGCATCATGGCGATAGGTTTTATCATGCGCTGGCATCTGGCTTTCATTTCCAACAACAATGCTGAACTGGCCAAGCATCCCTTATTGAATTTTATCTATCTTATCGTGGTGCTGTGCCTGCTGGGCTGGACTTATGGTGTCAGCGTCTGCTGTAATCTGCGGGCCCAGAAAAGCATACTGGAAATGGCCAGGGAAGATGTGCTCACCGGCTTGCCTAACCGCCGTCATGTCGATGAAGTGCTGGACAAGGCGATTGCCCAGAGCGGGCGCAACCAGCAGGGCTTTGGCTTTATCCTGATAGACCTGAACCATTTCAAGTCAGTCAATGACCGCTTTGGCCATCAGGCCGGTGACCTGCTGCTCAAGGAAGTGGCCAAACGCCTCAAAAGTTTTTGCCGCCACGCCGATTTTGTCGGCCGCATAGGCGGCGATGAATTCGTCGCCCTGACCTTTGGTGTCAACCAGGAATCCCAACTGGACAGCACCCTGCTGCGCCTGAAGAAAATACTCGAAGGCCCCTGCACCATACAAGGACACACCATAGAAATCGAAGCCGCCCTCGGCAGCGCCCTGTTCCCGACAGATGGCCGCAGCGCCGACAAACTCATGCAAACCGCCGACCAACGCATGTACATCGACAAGTCAGTCCCAGAAAACATCCTGGCAGCTGTAACCCAGCGCGCATAAAAAACAAAAGCCGGAAATCAAACCGGCTTTTTCATCTTCAAAAACAACTACAGCAGAAATGCTGAGTAAGCGTAGCGAGCGGCCTTAGTTTGAGTTAAGAAGCGCAATCGTACTTTAGTACGGTGACGAATTTACCAACCCGCAGGCTAAAAATAAGGCCGCGCAGTAGCTTAATCAGCATTTCTATTTTGACCAGAACTTTTGATAGTGACTCCGGAAGTCATTTGCCGGCTCAAACATATTCTTTTGTCCGCCGTCATACGCAATATTCTGCGCCGTCACCAGATGCAGGGCGCTCACATAGTTACTATGCTCGGCATTCGAGAAAGCACGGTTCAGTTCATCAACGATTTGCCAGGCATGCATGCTTAAGGGTTCAGGCACGGTTGCAGTTTGCAGGCTGTTGGCACGTATGCGCTTGTAGGCTGTGGGTGAACCATCACCGGCAGCGACAGCGACCAGTTTATTGCTGGCAACCAGGCTGGCTGTCGTTGGCACTTCCAGCAAATCAAAATAGAAATCATTGACGCCGATAACATGCGTCCACTTCGCGCCAAAGCGTTTGACCAGGCTTTCGACGACACCCTTCATCTTGATATGAGACTCTGCCAGAGGCACGTCTTCGAGGCTCAGTAATTTGCAACCCTCGCATTGGCGTATGGTTTCTACGATGGCCGTGGATTTGGCCAGCAGGAAAGGATTGCTTGAGTCTGTGAAGACCACGATGCCAGCCTTGTTGTTCGAATCGACCACCGTATACAGGGCAGCCAATTGTCCAACCTCTTTGGGATTGGTGGCGATATTCGTGAACAAGCCGTCAGTCGGGCCGCTTTTGACCGAGGCATGCCAGCCAACCACGGGGATCTTGGCCTTGACTGCTGCTGCCATACCCTTGCTCTGGCTGGTGACATCTACCCCTGCCAGGATGATGCCATCGGCTTTCATGTCCAGCGCCTGGCTGATGATGGATGCGCCCTGGTTGCAACGGCCACGACAGTTGATAGGCAACACTTCCCAACCTGCGGCGGTGCTGGCTTCGCGCACGCCGTTAAATACACTGCTGACGCCCGCATCACCCAGGTCTGCTGCGATGAAAACGATTTTCTTTTTCTTGTGTAATGCAGGACCATCATCTGGGCCTTCCCAGCGGTTTTTCAAAGACGCGGCCCTGGCCACTTTGGCATTGGCACGGCTTAGAAACTGCATGGGATTTTCTTGCGCGGCAGCAGCACTGATAAAGCTGAACACAACAAATAACGCGGTAAGGCACTTACTTTTGGTAGCAGTCATGATTCTTGGCAGGTCAGGTTGGTCAGAAACATCTGCATGCACACACAACGCACACACAAATTTTAATTTTTTCGATTGAAACAAATACTTACAACTGCGCAATGATTATTGCAGAAAAAAGCGTCAAGTAAATAGAGTTTCAGTACCAGGGACTCAGCGTCGAATATTAAGCATAAAAATGAATGATATAAAGAATAAAATTTTCTACAAGTAAAAATTCCCTGTAGAAAATTTCATTCTTTTTAACAACACCTACTAAGACGAACCAATTAACAACAGTTCAAGCTGCACCAATTTGGGTTTATCCTGTATTAAAACACCTGATTATCATGTGATTGTCATGCGATAAGCTGCTTACTCCCAATGCACATCTGCAGAACCATGGCGCTCTACATTGCGTTTCGCCGGGTTGCCAGACACATGCACATCGCCACTGCCAGTGACTTTGAGCTTGATTTCCTGGCCAGCAAATACCTTGCTGCTGGATGAACCCATGGAATTCAGGTTGACCACGGCACTCTTGAGTGCAGTTGCTTTCAAATCGCCGGAACCCGACAATCTGGCAGTGAAGCTTTTAACCTGGCCTTTGAGGATGCTGTCACCAGAGCCGTTGGAAGTAAGCTCCAGCAACTCACTATTACCCAGCCCCAGGTTCAGGTCACCGCTGCCATTCAGGCTGGCAAATACTTGCTGATAATCGCCATCAAGGTTGATATTGCCTGAACCTTGCAGGCTTACTTCAAGTTTATTGCCCTTGAATCCTTTGATGACGGCGTCACCGCTGCCAGAAGTTTGCAGTTTTTCCAGGCCAGGCAAACTCAGTTCTATCCTGGTTTGCTCAGTCTTGCCGACGGAGATATAGATCCCGCGGGTACCGACAAACAAGGTATTGCCCTCCAGCCTGGTGGTTACCCGCGACACCAGCTTGGCATCGCCCTTGACCAGCAGCTCTGGCGTTGCCGCCTGTTTCAGTGCCAGGTCTATAGGGCCGCTGAGTACAATATTGACAATGGATGCCGTCACCGGGCGTACTTCACTGGCTGCCGAGCCGCTACTGACAACATTGCTGGCATGCGCCCTCATGAAGACCACGCTGGATGCCGTCAACACGACGGCCAGACCCAACATGCCTATGCCTGTGCGTATGATATTTTTCATTTTTTCCTCCTGAAGCTAAATGAAACTACAAAACCAAGTAAAACTAAAAATCGAAAACTGCGGACTCATCAGGCTGCATGACCCAGCTGTAATTGCGACAAGTTCCAGCGTAAATAATGCTTGAAGCCGATGAAGGTGTATTTGGTCATGAACATGCTCAACATCATCAGGGCTATCGAAGCCAGCAGCAAACCCAAACCTGAGAATAACTTGGTGCCGGAAAAGTGATTACCAAGCTCTACATGCAGCTTTTCTGTCTGGCTTTCTGTGCTGACCGTGCGTGTGACCACAGTTGCAGACGCGGCTGAGGCTGTTGCTGATGTAGCTGATGTAGCCGAAGCCGCAGATGCCGCTACCAGTGCGGCGGATACCGAAGCTGCCGCCTGGCCATGTTCATCCTGTTTTTCACCATCAATGAGGATACCTGTTTCTGTCACATCCACCCTGACATTGTGATTACGGATGCGATGACTATCGTTATGATTATGTACATGGTGCCTGCCAACGGGGATATCAAAGCTGAACTGCTCAACACCAGAGATGCTGGCTGCAGTAATGCCTATGCCAGCCACATACATCACCATGGCCACTATATAGGCTGAGCACAGCAGGCTGAAGTAGGCCACTGCCGGGATCAGCATGAACAGGTTGAAAATCATCAGGCCTATCAGTGCGACCAGCAAACCTGCCACATTGCCTATGCTGAAATTCGTTTTTAATGCCTGATAACGTGTGCTGGCTTTCTTTTGTGCCGCCAGCAGTTCAGGCTTGGGCAAACCCGCAGCGATTTCTTCTTCAGACTTGCCAGCCACCATGGCATCAATGAACTTGCGCTCATATTCCCACATGGTGTCTTCAATGACGTTTGCGGGCAAGCCATCCAGGGCTTCGCGCAGTGCATTCATATATGCAGTTTTGTTCATGGCCATCTCCCGTTTTTGATTTGGTATGATCAGAATAAGCAAAGCCGGGAAAGCTAGCCACAGACTTGCGACAGTGCGCAAATTTCTGGGGATAAACTGCGAAACTTGGGGATAGTCAGCAGCCGTATGCTGCACCAGGAAACGAGGATGATAGTAGTTTGCTATGACATCTGCATGTCAGGCGGATACCGGCTAGAGAATAGCTGGCAGGATTTGCGCAATATGCCGGTCCAGCCATTCCTGCAAATGACTGCTGTCTTCTCCAAGCAAATGCAGGCCCAGGCGGCTACGGCGCCAGAGTATGTCATCAACCGTGCGCGCCCATTCATGCCTGACCAGATAGGCCGCTTCAGCCACATACAGACCCGGCACCAGCATCTCGCCCATGTCGGCCAGTGAATATTTATCTTTAAGTAAGACGTGGATCCGGCTGCCATAGGCGTGGGCATAGCGTTCTGCCAGATGCGGCGGCAGCCAGGCATATTGTTGCTGGCATTGTTGTATGAATAAGGGAAATTCACTGACGGCGCGGTTTTCTGGCACTTCGCCATAAATATCACCGCCTGGCAGGCAGGCATGTTCTGTCCAGGCAGAGTTGGCATTATTCAGCAAGGGTGCCAGCATGGACAAGGCCTCTTCGGCCAGTTTGCGGTAAGTGGTGATCTTGCCACCAAATACGTTCAGCACCGGTGCACCGGCAGTATCAAGTTCCAGCCGGTAATCGCGGGTCAGGGCGGCGGCTTTTTCCTTGCCTGTTCCCACGGTTTCTTCCACCAGCGGGCGTACGCCTGAATATGACCACAACACATCGGCAGGGCTGATGGCCTGAGTAAAGTAATGACTGGCCAGCTCACACAGGTAGGCGACTTCCGCTTCACTGATCGCTACTTCGTCAAGCGAACCCTGGTAATCCAGGTCGGTCGTGCCGATCAGGGTAAAGTCCTGCTCATAAGGTATGGCAAATACGATACGGCCATCAGGATGCTGGAAGATATACGCATAAGGGTGATGAAACAGGCGCTGCACGACGATATGGCTACCCTTGATGAGACGCAAATGCTGGACTGCACCCTGATGCAGGACCTGCTGCAAGGTGTTGATGGCCCAGGGGCCACTGGCATTCACCAGGCTGCGGCTTTGCACCATCATCATGCTGCCATCTGCCTTTTGTAATTGCACCAGCCAGTGTTCAGCCTGCCGCCTGGCCGACACGCAGCGGGTGCGCGTCATGATGGTTGCCCCTTTTTCTGCCGCGTGCATGGCGTTCAAGACAACCAGACGGGCATCATTGACCCAGCCATCGGAATAGGCAAAACCACGGCGAAAGTCTGCCAGCAGAGGTTGCCCAGCTATATGTTTCTGTAAATTGATGGATTCTGCACCGGGCAGCAATTCACGTTTCGCCAGGTGGTCGTACAGGAACAAGCCAGCCCGTATCATCCAGGCCGGACGCTGCCCTTTGTCGTGTGGCATGACAAAGCGTAAAGGGCTGATAATATGCGGAGCAGAGCGCATGAGCACTTCACGTTCCTGCAAGGCCTTGCGCACCAGGCCAAATTCATAATATTCAAGATAGCGCAAACCACCATGAATGAGCTTGGTCGATGCTGATGAAGTATGCGAGGCCAGATCATCTTTTTCGCATAACAGCACACTCAGGCCACGCCCTGCAGCATCGCGGGCGATGCCAGCGCCATTGATACCGCCACCGATGACGAGTACATCGACCTCAGGGATGGCGGGCATGCTTTTCATTTCTTGACCAGATGATTCGGTAACCAGCCTATGCCATGCGCATGCAGGCTCTGGATATACAGGCGGTCTTCGGTCTCGGTGACGCCTGTGGTCTCTGGATAATGCCCGGTCGGGTCTTGCAAGTCAGCGACGATTTTGCCAGCCTCATTGAATGCCAGCACATGACCATAAGCTGGTGGCACGGGCCACAATACGCGTGGCAGACGCAGGGTAATGCTGCGCAGCCAGGGTTTCTCTGCCATGTTATCAATCGCCGCACCGCGTGGCTTGGCCAGGCCCAGCCAGATACGGCCATCACGGCCACGCATGAGATTGTCGGGGTAGCCGGGCAAATCACGCAGCAGGATAGTGGCCAATTTTTTATCCGGCTTGTTTTTGATATGCAGGGAGTCGGCAGTGATCGCTATTTTCCAGATACGGTATTCACCGGTTTCAGCAACGATGAGACTTTGTTCATCAGCACTGAGTGCCAGACCATTGGCAAAGCACAGCCCATCGGCAATCAGGCGCGTCTGTTTCGTGGCGGGGTCATATTCCAACACCCGCCCGGTAGCTGAATGTTCGAGGATGTCGAGTACGCTGGCCTGGAAGGTGCCGCCAGATTCCTTGGCACCAAAGCGCTGGCTGGCATCCGTGAAATAAATCTTGCCGGATTTGGCAACGACAACGGCATCGGCATACAGGATGGGGCTGTCGCCTATCTTGTCAGTGAGGACAGTGATTTGCTTGTCAGGTGAAATCGAGAGTATGCCGCGAAACGCATCTGCCGCAATCATATTGCCTGCCGCATCAAACATGAAGCCCAACACCCTGCCCTCAGTATTGACCCAGACTTCACGCTGGCTGCCATCTGGCTGCATGCGTAACATCGCTCCGGACGTGACAGCGGCATACAGCTTGCCATCCGGCCCCATGGCGATATGCTCGGGACCGGTTTCTTCGCCTATATCGATGGTATTTAGCGCCGCCAGTTTTTCATTACGTGCATGCGGTGGTGAATAACCGGCAAACGGAGTAGCCTGCCAGGCAACCGGGTTGATAGGCACAGGTGCCAGCAAGAGATAGGCTGCCAGGATCGCTATCAGGGCTATGAACAGCAATAACAGGCGTATGATCCATTTTTTCAACACTCATCTCCTCGCATTTCCAGACCCTGCAAACGAATTTCCCGCAGGGAAATTCAGGCAAGCCTGTATTTTGCACTGCCTGAATATAATTTTGATATTTATTTTAAAGGATGTTGCGGGAAGACAAACAAAGGTATATGCAGTTTCTTAGCCGTGACAGTGCACTGCGTCATAGGTGCGTAACCAGGTCATCTGTAAAATCCGTGCATCATTGCTGGCACGGTGGCGTGAAATGTTCAAGTCTTCCTGCACCTGGTCCTTGGTTGCATGCCACAGGCCCTCTTGCTGTGGACTAATGATCTCGCGCAAATCGGCCAGACGAAAATTCGGCACCCTGTCGGCTGCATCATATAAGAGCGCCATCCAGACGTAGTCCTGGGTCCAGCCATCGGTATACACCGTCATGCCGGCCAGTTCGGTATTCAATTGCTCGGTCACGAGGCTGGCTGATTTGCCTCTCTCCACCAGAATTTCGCGCGGAATGCAGTGTATGCGGGCAGCATGGACGTCCCAGTGCTGCCAGTCAGATTCTGGCCTGATGAGGGTACACCAGCCTTCGCCATGACGGCGCGAGTAACCTACCTCAATAGGGTAGCTACCTTTGCCAAAGCCTGAGGCTTCGAAGTCAATCACGATGGGCACGGTCATCATTGCAGATGCTCCATAGTCTGGGCTAATCTGGGCTAAAGCGGTGATTGCTGCTGGGCTGACATCTCCCCCGTCACTCCGGTCAGGGACGGGGAGTACGAGTTCATTTTTCTACGAATACCGGCGTCATGCAAGTTTTTGCGCAAGATTTTGGTCGTTTGCACTGCTATTTAAAGATATTTCATGAATATGTCGCAATTTATAGTCTGTTTGTATTAAGACTTCATATCCGTGAACAATTCCGCCAATTGCGTGTCCAACAGCAGTCTTCAACCGCTAATGTGCTGAGTCTCTGCCAAATTGCCAAAATACTGGTAAGCTCAGGCGCTTGTTTTGCTACCCAATTTTTGCTACCTGATTAAAGGAACCCATGCGCTTCTTACGCTTATTACTTGTCACCCTGGGCTTTGTTTCTGCAACAGCGCTCGCCTCTCCAGCCGCCCCAAAAGAAGGTAGCGATTTCATTACCCTCAAAAACCCGCAAGCCACCCAGGCCACGGGCAAGAAAATTGAAATCATAGAATTTTTCATGTACCACTGCCCGGCCTGTAATGCGCTGGAACCAACCATCAATGAGTGGGTGAAAAAACAGGGCGATAATATCGTTTTCCGCCGCATCCATTTGCCGCTGACTGGTGCCAAAGACCCGGAAGCACATCTGTTCCTGACACTGGAAGCCATGAATCTGGAAGCCAGCCTGCATGCCAAGGTACTGGCAAGCTGGCATGTGGAAAGAAACCGCCTGTCCAGCGACGATGACAATATTGCATGGGCAGTCAAGAATGGCATAGACAAAGCCAAGTTCGTGAGTTTTTATAATTCTTTCTCTGTCCTTGGCAAACTGCAAAGTCTGGGCAAGTTGGTTTCCAGCTACCAGGTTGATAGCACCCCAACCTTTGTCGTCGATGGCCGTTTCCTGACCAATCCCTCAATGGTAGGTGGCGCGAATAGCAATATTTCACGCGACCAGTTGGGCGCAGCGACCATGCAGGTACTTGAAGGCCTGATGGCGAAGAGCAAGAAATAAACCGCTGCACCAAAACAAAAAAAGCTCAGGACTAAAAATCCTGAGCTTTTTTGTTTTTTTGTTCTGGCTTTATTTATCCACGACCGTCTTACCGATAGGCGCGACAGCAATTGCTGCCAGCTTCAGATGTTGTATGCCAAAAGGTATGCCGATGATGGTGACAAAGCAAAACAGGGCAGACATCAAATGAGCCAGGGCCAGCCAGATACCGGCAAAGATGAACCAGATGATATTGCCTATCATGCCCAGTGCCCCGGTACCTATGTCTTCCTGCCCGCTGACATGGGCGCGGTTGACGACTTCTTTACCAAAAGGCATGAAACTCAATTGCCCGATAACAAAGCAAGCTTTACCCCAGGGTATGCCGATGATGCTGATAAAGGCGAGCAGACCCGCAAACCACCAGGCCAGGCCAGTAACAAATCCGCCCAGTATCAGCCACAAAATATTACCCAGTAAACTCATCGCTCGTCACTCCTTATTTTTTCTCATTTGTTAGTCGTAAACCTGTATTACTCATAGCGCAGACAATCAACAGGTAATAAACGTGAAGCGCGGCGTGCCGGATAAAAACCAAAGAAGATGCCAACAAAGCTGGCAAAGCCGCAGGCCACCACCATCGCTTGCAAACCGATGACGACTTCGAGCTTGCCAGTAGAAGTAATCGCCGCCGCCCCCGCCATCGCCAGCAAAATGCCTATGATACCGCCAACCAGGCAAATCACTACGGCCTCGGTCAGGAACTGCAACAACACATCACGCGGCTTGGCACCAATCGCCATGCGTATGCCTATTTCGCGGGTACGTTCAGTGACTGACACCAGCATGATATTCATGATGCCTATACCACCCACAATCAAAGAGATAGCACCGATGGCACCCAGCATGGCTGCCAGCCCGGCACTGATCTTGGCACCAGTCTCGGCTATCGAGGCCAGGTTATCGATGCGGAAATCATCTTCCTGCCCAGCCTTGATATGGTGGCGGTCGCGCAACATGTCCTTGATGTCTTCTTCTGCCTCCTTCAACTGCTTGTCGCTCTTGCCCTGCACCACGACATAATGCACATTGCGTGGGAAAGGACTGCGCATCAGAGTCGCTCGGGCAGAAGTAATCGGGATCAGCACCATCTCACCGAGGTCACCACCATCAAACATGCGGCCCTCCCCCTGCAAGACGCCAACCACCTGGAAGGGCACATTGTCGATGCGTACGAACTGGCCTATGGGGTTGTCCTTGTAAAAGAACTGGTCTGCCAGCTTCTTGCCTATGATGACCATGCGTGCCGCACCACGGATGTCGGAATCGCTGAATTCATTACCCTGATCGACTTTCCAGTTACGCACCTTGAACATTTCTGGCGTGACGCCGAGCACGGCATTATTGGAATTATCATTACCCACCGTCAGCTGGAAAAAACCCTGCAAGGCAGGCGCAGCGCCATTCAGGCTGCTTAAATCATTCAGGGCCAATGCATCTTCTACCGACAATGAAGGCGCAGTACCAGTACGCGCGCGCACGCCCTGGGTACGGTTGGCACCAGGCGAGATAATCATCAGATTGCTGCCCAATACTTCCAGCTCCTTGGCAATGAATTTTTTCGCGCTTTCACCAACGGCCAGCATCATGACGACCGAGGTAATGCCGATGATAATGCCCAGCATGGTCAAGGCCGTGCGCAAGCGGTTGGCATTCATGGAACGGAATGCCTCTATAAAAACCTGGAGGAAATTCATTTGCTACCTCCCTGTGCTTCTGAGTATTCGGCATGCGAGGCTGCCAGTTGGCGCAAGCCTTCTGCCGCCGGGCCATCATATAAAACATGACCATCCTTGAGCCGTACCAGGCGTTTGCTATAGGCTGCAATATCCGGCTCATGCGTGACCAGCAAAATGGTGATGCCACGGTCTGCATTCAATTGCTGTAGTGAGCGCATGATGTCTTCACTGGTCTGGGTATCCAGGTTGCCAGTGGGTTCATCCGCCAAAATCAGGGGCGGATCAGCCACCAGGGCACGGGCGATAGCAACACGCTGTTGCTGGCCGCCAGACAATTGATTTGGCAGGCGTTTGGCATACTCCTTGAGCCCCACTCTTTCGAGTTCCACCAATGCTTTCTTGTGTGCCTTGTCACGCCCGACACCAGCGTAGATCAAAGGCAGGGCGACATTTTCTGCCACGCTCATGCGCTTGATGAGGTTGAAGCTCTGGAATACAAAACCGATAGTACGGTTGCGTATGGTTGCCAGTTCTGCACGTGACAGGCTCAGGGTATCAACACCATTGAGCAAATATGATCCGCTACTTGCCTGGTCCAGGCAACCGAGTATATTCATGAGCGTGGATTTGCCAGAGCCGGACTGGCCCATGACGGCCAGAAAATCGCCACGCGGCACCTGCACATCTATGCCATGCAAGACCTTGGTTTCTACACTGCCAGAGAAATAACTCTTGCTCACCTGGCGTATCGCTATCAGGGTATCGCTCATCAGCGTGCCCCGGCTTTATCCAGTGCGCGGGTAATGACTTTGTCACCAGGTTTCAAATCACCGGAGATGACTTCGGTATATTTGAAATTCGACAAGCCGATTTTGACATCGACGGTCTTGGCCTGGTTCTTGTCATCGAGTTTGTAGAGTTTGAAGGTGCGGGTCAGGTCTTTTTTGGTACGGAAGGCTACGTCATCATCAACCTCAGGCGCTGGCAAATTGGCACTGGCGGCAGTTGAGGCAGTAGCTGATCCACCGGCATTTTTTTCCTTGTCCTTGAGCGCCTTTGCCTCTTTGGCCTGTTCTTCTTCGCTAGGTTTATAACGTAGCGCTGCGGTAGGGATACGCACGACGTTTTCACGGCTGCCAACGACCAGGCGTACTTGCGCTGTCATGCCGGGTTTCAGCAATTCATCCTTGTTATCGACATCCAGCACAACGTTATAGGTCACCACATTCTGCTGCACATTCGCCGCGAGGCGGAACTGGCGCAGCTTGGCTTCAAATTCACGGTCAGGGTAGGCATCGACGACAAAACGCGCTGGCAGACCATCCTTGAGCAAGCCAACATCGGCTTCCGATACGCTGGTATCGATCTGCATTTTGGTCAGGTCACGCGCAATCTGGAACAGGTTAGGCGTCTGGAAAGATGCCGCCACGGTCTGCCCCATATCAATAGTGCGCTTGATGATGACACCGTCTATAGGTGAGCGTATGACGCTGTTATTGAGGTCAGCCTTGACACGGTCAAGCTGGGCACGTGCCAGCTTGATATTCGCATCTGCCACTTCGACTTCGCGTTTAGCCTGGTCCATGGCGGTACCAGAGATATAGTTTTGTGTGACCAGCTTCTGGTTACGTTCCAGCGTGGCTTGGGCCAGGCGTTTTGATGCCTCGGCAGATGCCAGGCTGGCTTCACTTTGCTTGATCTGGGCATTGAAGATGGTCGGGTCGAGTTTCAGCAAGACCTGGCCTTGCTTGACGCGGTCATTGAAGTCGGCCTTCAATTCCACCACCGTACCCGACACCTGGGAGCCGACATTGATCAGTGCCACCGGATTGAGCGTGCCACTGGCAGTCACTGTCTGTGTGATATTGCCTTTGTCCACCACGGCGGTTTTGTATTTGGGTTCTTCTTCCTTGGCCTTGTTGTTTTCTCTCTGATAATACGTGGCAACTGCACCAGCAACGAGTAAAAGAGCAATGGCTACAAAAACGCGTTTCTTCGTGAACACAGGCATGGTAAGAGATATCCCAGATTGTTAGGTAGGCAGCGATAGACTAAAAAATTGAGTAAATATAGACCAATAATGAAAGATTTATAGACTAATGATTAAAGATTTCGTTCAATACGGGAAAACCAGGCTATTCCCAGAGCCAGTGCAGCAGTCGACAAGGGCACAGCAAGCCAGACACCATATAACATGCCGACCACAATGCAGGCCGCCCAGGAAAAACTGGTGGCAGCCTCCAGCAAACCCGCCATTAATTGCGTCTGCCCGCGTTTATTGAACTGGGCACGGTTGGCAGGCCTGGATTGCCATAAATGAATCACCGCCGAACTCAGCATTGCCGCCAGGGTACAGGCGATGACGGCCAGGCCCAGCAAAAATTGTTGTATCAACAGCCACAACAACGCAGGCAAGATCAGCATCAATATCGGCAAGACCGCCGCCAGCAGTTTGCTGGTCAGAATGAGATTAGCCTTGACTGGCGCTGCCTGCAACAAATCAGGCGCATCTTCAGCAGCGATGATGATCCAGATCAGTGAACCAGCCAATGAAGCCGCCAGGAACACCAGTCCAGACGCCACGCCAGGCAATAATGCCTTGGATTTGAAAATCAAAAAGAACAAAGGGGCGATGTACAGTAATTGCAGCAAGACCTGGGAAATCAGATTCGGGTCGCGTGCAATCAAGCGCCATTCTTTGACGATGATGGTGGCCCGCAAGCTACGGCCAAAGTGGGTGGCATGTTGTGCGGCATTCTGTCCGCCTGCTGGTATTGCCTTGCGTTGCTGCCCCACTGCTTGCTGCACCCCAGTGACAAAAAAACGATGGGTGGATTGCGCTGTCAACCAATAAACCAAGCCGCTGAAAAGCAGGAAACCCGTTATCGCCGCTGGTGAGCCAAACAGCGCTTTTGCCGGTATCCACGCCAGACTCTCAGCATCCAGTGCACCGCCAGGCTGGAACCAGGGCATGATATGTTGCAGTACGCCGTCTCGCATTTCCTTGCCCAGGTTACCAAATAACTGGCTGATGATGAACATGCCGGCACCGGTAAGTGCACCAAGGATTTGCGCTACAGTCTTGGTCTTGCGTACTCCCAGACTTTTTACCAAAGCCAGTGTCAGCAACATGGCCAGCGCTGCAGCCAGCACAGTCATGGCGAGCAAGGCAGGATAAATCCCCAGCCAGCGCCATTGGCCCAGTATCAAACCTATATTTGCCACCGGTGTCAGCAAGGCAAAAAACCAGATGCCGACGGAAAAAATAATACCCGTCAGCCTGACCTGGAAAATGGTTTTTGATGACAAGGGTGAAGACAACAGCAAATCCAGGTCACCACGCTCAAACAAGGCGCGCACACTGCGCGTCAAACCCAGCGACAGCATGAAGCTGAACACCGCCAGCATCGCGATGCCAGCGCCCATCAGCAAGGGCGCTGGCACGGCTTCTTGCAAGGGCGGCATCTTGCGCATCAGCAGCCAGACACCGACATGGGCAGAGACATACATCAGGCCTATCAGCCACATGCCAAACACCGACATACCACGCGCTGCAGCACGACCGGGCTTACTCTCGCCCATATCGTAAAATGCCAGACGGCATTCATGCACCAGCAACCAGGCGGCGCTGCCCGGTTTCAATTTCAGCCAGGCTGCCATTATGCGGGCTCCGTCAATTGCAAGAAGATTTCTTCCAGTGTCCCCGCTGTCTGGCTGGTCTGGCTGCGCAATTCTTCCAGCGTGCCTTCAGCAATCAGTTTGCCGTTTTGTATGATGCCTATGCGTTCTGCCAGGCGCTCTGCCACGTCTAGAATATGGGTGGTCAGGATCACTGTGCCCCCCTGTTTGACATGGTTCAGCAAAACATCCTTGACTTGCCTGGCAGCGGCTGCGTCCAGACCCGTCAGAGGTTCATCAAGGATGATCAGTTCAGGCTGGTGTATCAATGCTCCCGCCAGCGCGAGCTTTTGCTTCATGCCACGCGAGAAACCTTCGGTCAGCTCGTCTGCATGCTTCAGTAAATCCAGCCATTCCAGCAATTCACGCGCCTTGGGTTCGGCCACTTCTGCTGCTATACCCCACAGGCCAGCGACAAATTCCAGATACTCAAAAGGTTTGAGTTTGTTATACAACATCGGGTCGTCAGGCAGGTAAGCCAGCTTGCTCTTGGCCAGCGCAGGGTCGGCAGCCAACTCCTGCCCCAGTATGCGTATGCTGCCACTGTCTGCAGAAATCAGCCCTGCCACCATGCGCAATGTCGTGGTCTTGCCTGCCCCGTTGGGCCCCAGCAAGGCATATAACTCACCACGGCGCACCGTGAGGTTCAGGTTCTCAACGGCGGGGCGACCAAAATTCTTGCAAAGCGCGTGCAACTCCAGGGCAGTGGCTGTCATGTTCGGCAATGTTGTCTAAAAACCAGCCATTGTATGCCGAATTGGCGCTTATGCAAGCGAGGCGTTTTGGAGCAAGAAAGATGCTGCACCCTGGCCGCAAAGACAAGGTGCGTGCATGAAAAGAATAGACCTTTACTAGCCCTTTACTAGCCCTTTACCAGTCCTTTAGCTGAATACCGGCACATGTGGATCAACACCACCAAAGCGGATTTCAGGGTGGCGATTACTGACGAGCTGCTGGATTTCTGCTATCCGCTTGAAGGGTACATCCACCATCAGCAAGACTTTGCCGCTTTCTATGTCATCCATGAAAGGCTGGAGACTGGAACTGGGTATGGACCTGGCCGCCTTGCCAGATGCCCAGGAGCCAAATAGCGAACCACCTATCGCAGAGACCAGTACCGCGAGTATGCGCATTTCCATGCCTTCAGGCGGAAAGATCAGCCACAGTCCACCCGCCAGCAAGCCTGCGATACCGCCGATGAGCATGCCAACTTCGGCACCATGTATGAGGTCCGTTTTCTGGAAAGAATTGGCTTCCGGCATATCGGCTGGCAGCATGCCTTCCCTGGCGCAAAAATGCATGTGTCGCTCATCTATGCGTGCAAGTAAAAGTTCATCGAACATGGCCCTGGCGCTGGCCAGATCAGGCAACATGAAATACAGTCTGCGTCTCATGACTATCTCCATCAAGGTAAGAAAGCACTGAGGCTTTGCGAGAATATCGCGGTGACCACCATGGTCAGGGAACAAGACAGCAAGCATCGTATGCTCTGCCGGGTTGCTTGCAAGATAAGCTGGCCTGTTGTTGAAGCTTGCCTGGCCATCTTGGTTTTACAACAATCTCCAGCAGAAAAAACGACAGGATGTGCAACTGCCTTAATCATTGTTATAGACAATTCCAGGAAAATACAAATGGCAAATTACTCTCGGCCTGGACACTTATTTGGCACAAAAAATCAGCCTACGTGATAAAAATTCGCTTGACCTGCCCGGCCATAGCCTGAATACTGGAATTTCTCTGGGAACATGATTTTTACCCAGATTTGCAAGCTTGGTAAAACGACCAAAAAATTGCTACATCAAGCTATATTGGGCTACATTTGCAGTATGAGACTGAGATGAGAAAATTCATTTTCCTGCTTGCTTTGCTATTCAACCTGCCCGGTCAGGCGCAGCCCGCTGCCGACGGGCAAATCAAATGGGTCTCTGCCGAACTCCCCCCTTATCTATGGTTGCAGCAAAATGCTCCGCAAGGTTATGTGCATGAATTGATTACGGCTATGTCAGCCCAACTAGGGCGCAAACCCAATCTCAGTATTTACCCCTGGGCGAGAGCAGTCAAGATGACCAAAGACGGCGAGACTTATGGCGTTTTCCCTCTGGACAGAACGGCAGAGCGGGAAACCAGCTTCAAGTGGCTGATCCATTTGACCTCGACACCCAACCGGTTTTTTGGCAAACGTACGATGGCCACTGGCAGTATCAATATTGAAATTGCCTCACTGAAGCAATTGCGCGGTTTGCGCGTGGGCATAGTGCGCGGCTCTTCGCTGGAACAAGAATTACATGCGCAAAATTTTCGGAATATTCGCTTTGAAAAAGACTATCAAAGCCTGCTGAAGTTATTGCAACTGGGTGGGCTCGATGCGATTTATTCAGGCTATCCGGTGATGGTCTCTGCGATAGAAGAATTTGGGTATCGCCTTGAGGACTTTACCACCGGGCTGACCATGGGTGGTGCCGAGCTGTATATGGCAAGTTCTTTAGGTGTCAGCGAAGAAGAAGAACGTGCCTGGCGCAGGGCTTATGAAAACTTGCAAAAAGATGGCACGGTACAAAAACTGCAAAAGAAATATTTTTCATGGGAACAAAAATCCCGCTGATGAGCTTCGGTTCATTATCAAGCGGGATTTTCTCATCATCGTTTTGAATTGTACTACCCGCCCATGGGCGTGCACAATTCCACCAGGCTGCCATCAGGGCAACGCAAATAAGATACCACCTGGCCCCAGGGTTTTTCAGCCGGGGCAGACAATTCCTGGGCACCCGCAGCAATCGCCTGCGCATGAGCGGCAGCTACATCAGCGGTGGTAAATGCGACTTCCATGCCCAGCGGTTTTTCTGAACTGTGTGCAGCCACATGACCACAGGAATAATTCATATCACCCATGGCATGCGCGGCAAATGCCAGCGTCGTGGCACCGGTATCGAGCTCGCCGTACATGCCTGATTCATGCAGGAAACGGGTAGCAAATCCAAAGGCTTTCTCAAAGAAAGCCAGCGATGCGGCAACGTCAGGGACATAGATAATGGTGTAAGCGAAGTTCATGTCTCATTCCTTATTTTTTCAACAGACTGAAGCTGGTCTCATCATGCAGGACAAGACCAGCTTAATGACTAACCAATTACTCTTTAATACCCCATTGCGACAGCATCCAGGCCATATTGAATGCATTTTCACGCAGGGCATCATAACGGCCTGATGCGCCACCATGCCCCGCTGCCATATTGGTTTTCAACAGCAGAGGATTTTTATCGGTTTTGAAATCACGCAGTTTGGCCACGTATTTGGCGGGCTCCCAATACATGACCTGGCTGTCATTCAAACCTGTAGTCACCAGCATGGCAGGATAAGCCTTGCGTGCAATATTGTCGTAGGGTGAATAGCTGCGCATATAGTCGTAGGCCGGTTTTTCATTCGGGTTACCCCACTCCAGGTATTCACCCGTGGTCAAGGGCAAACTCGCATCCATCATGGTATTCATGACATCGACAAAAGGCACGGCAGCATGCACGGCATGGAACAAGTCAGGACGCATGTTCACGACTGCCCCCATCAGCAAACCACCGGCACTGCCACCCTGGATGATGAGCCTGTCTGCGCTGGTCCATTTTTGTTTGATGAGGTAGTCAGCACTGTCGATGAAATCATAGAAAGTGTTTTTCTTTTTCATCAGCATGCCATCTTCATGCCAGTGCTCACCCATGTCACGGCCACCGCGTATATGTGCCTGCACATAGATGACGCCACGGTCCAGCAGGCTAAGGCGGCTGGAGGTAAAGGTCGCTTCGGTGGAATAGCCATAGCTGCCATAGGAGTACAACAGCAAAGGTGCAGAACCATCAAGTTTCACACCCTTTTTATACACCGCCCACAAGGGTACCTTGACACCATCCCTGGCCGTCATCCACAGGCGGCGGCTCTCATATTTGCTGGCATCATAACCGCCGACGACTTCCTGCTGCTTGAGTACATAGCGCTGACCTGTCGCCATATCCACATCCAGTGTGGTCACTGGCGTTACCGGTGACTGATACGACATGCGGAAGCGGGTGGCAGAAAACTCAGGGGTACCCGCACCGGTGGCAAGATACACAGGGTCATCAAACTTTACTGTCTTCCATTGCTTGTTGTTGAAGTCATAGATACGGACGCGATTCAGAGCCTGGGTCTTTTCAGTGACAACCATATAATCCTTGAACAGATCGGCACCAAAGACCAGTACCTCAGGATCGTGCTTGACCACTTCCTGCCAGTGCTTGCTGTCTGGCGTTGCCAGTGGTGCCCGTACGACGCGGAAGTTCTTGGCGTCTTTATTGGTGACGATATACAAATCGCCATTGCGGTGTTCCAGAAGATAGCGGTGGCCTTTCTCACGACCCAGTACGCTGTGGAATTTTTCTTGCGGTTTATCTGCCGCCAACAGCATGACTTCACTGGTATCAGTGGCATGGATATTGACAACGATGAACTTCCTGTCGCGGGTGGTACCGACTTGCAGGTCAAACTGCTCGACGGCCTCATGCAGGACTTCTACTGGCGGCTTGCCTATCTCCATGCGGAACAGGCGGTCGGAGCGTTTGGTGGTGGCATCTTCCTGCACATAGAACAGGGTCTTGTTATCTGCAGCCCAGGCCATTGACGTCACACGTGGTTGGCTGTCGCTGAGTATTTCGCCGGTGCGCAGATTCTTGATGTGCAACTGGTACTGGCGATAACCCACCGTGTCCGTCGTATAAGCCAGCAATTGCTCATCCGGGCTGATAAAGCTGCCACCAACGGCAAAGAACTTTTGTCCCTTGGCCATTTCATTTTGGTCCAGCAGGATTTCTTCTGCGGCCTTGTCGTCATAGGCCATGTCAGAGCCTGCACGACGGCGGCAATACAGCTGATATTGCTTGCCCGCCTCAGTACGCGAGTAATAATAGTAATTGCCACGGCGTACAGGCACGGACAAATCCACCTCTTTCATCCTGCCCTTGATTTCTGCATACAGTTTTTCCGACAGAGGCTTGATGTCTGCAGTCAGTGCTTCGGTATAGGCATTTTCTGCATTCAGGTAAGCAATGACCTCAGGATTTTCTTTTTTCTGCAGCCAGCGATAATCGTCAGTGACAACTTCGCCATGCCGGGTTTCCTGCCATTTGACCTTTGCTGCCACGGGCGGCACGGGAGAAGAGCCTGGTGTGGGCTCAGCGGCCAGCACCAGACCGGAAGTTGCCAGACCAAGTACACTGGCTGACATGAGTACAGACATCTTTTTGATAGACACTTCAACTCCTGTATGAAATTAATTAGGGCATTCTAAAGCGATGCCAACAAAACAAGGAAACTTTTCTTTCATTGCTGCAATGCGGGATTGATTGGACTTCATTGACCTTGAAACCGACTGGTCATGAGACTGTTATAAACTAAAAAAGTTTTCATATTTGAAATTTGAGCGCTGTCGTATGCCATTTTCATTTTTCGGCTATGCTTGCTCGATATTTTTTGCAAATCTGATTGCAAAGACAACAAAATCTTGAAGGAAGACACCGTGAGCACTCTGTTAAACCGACGCCTGGCGCTACTCGATAGTGATGCAAACCGTCCTTTGCTTGCTGGTGGCCTGCGTGGCATAGAAAGAGAAACCCTGCGCGTGCACGCCGATGGCAAGCTGGCTTTGACGCCACACTCGCCGGCCCTGGGTTCGGCCTTGACCAATCCTCAGATCACGACCGATTATTCTGAATCCCTGCTGGAGTTCATCACCCCGGCCGAACCAGACATCGCCACCGCGCTGGACGAACTCGACAATATCCATCGTTTTGCCTATACCGTCATGGGTAATGAAATGCTGTGGCATCAATCCATGCCTTGCAGCCTGCCGGAAGAAAAAGACATCCCTATCGCCTGGTATGGCAATTCACATATAGGCATGATCAAGCATGTCTATCGTCGCGGACTGGCCCTGCGTTATGGCAAAAGCATGCAATGCATCGCTGGCATACACTACAACTATTCGCTGTCTGAAGATTTATGGAAAGTTTTGCAGCAGGCCGAACATAGCAGCGGCAGTGCCATGCATGTGCAGTCTGAAAGTTATATCGCCCTGATACGCAATTTCCATCGCTATAGCTGGCTGCTGATGTACCTGTTCGGTGCCTCGCCTGCGCTATCGACACCTTTCCTGCGTGGCCGCCCGCATCAACTGGAAACCCTGTCTGACGATACCTTGTACCTGCCGTATGCCACCAGCCTGCGCATGAGTGATCTTGGTTACCAGAACAATGCCCAGTCTGGCCTGGTACCGCCGTATAACACCCTGCTTGAATATATGCGCAGCCTGTCGCTGGCAGTGCGCCAGCCCTACCCTGAGTATGAAAAGATAGGCACGCAACAAAACGGTGAATGGGTACAGATCAATACCAATGTGCTGCAGATAGAAAACGAGTTTTATGCCACGATAAGGCCGAAACGCGTCATCAAAACCGGTGAGCGCCCGGTAGAGGCCCTGTGCGCACGTGGCGTGCAATACATAGAAGTACGCTGCATGGATGTCAATCCCTTCGACCCGCTTGGCATCAGCCTTGAAACTTCACGTTTCCTTGATGCCTTCCTGCTGTTTTGCGCACTGGAAGAAAGTCCTTTGACGAACCAGGTTGAAGGTGATGAAAATGTCGAGAATTTTGCCCTGACCGTGAAACAAGGCCGCCGTCCTGGCCTGATGTTGTCGCGCCATGGCGAGTCAATTTCATTGCTGGACTGGGGTAAGGAATTACTGGAGCGCATCGCACCAGTAGCAGCCCTGCTCGATGCCCAGCGTGGCGACAACTGTCACGCGCAGGCAATGCAGGTACAAACTGAAAAACTGCAGCACCCTGAACTGACGCCATCAGCCAAGGTACTTGACGCCATACGTGCCGCAAATAATTCTTTCACCGAGTTCGCCCTGCAGCAAAGCATGCGCCTCGCAAATGAATTCCGCGCCCGCCCACCTGCACCTGAGCAACTGGCCTTGTACACCAAAATGGCAGAAAAATCATTGGTGGAACAGGCAGAGATGGAAAACACGCAAAGCGGTAGCTTTGATGAGTTTATTTCGCATTATGGCTCGCGTACTTCCAGCGAAATATGCTGCGAATCCTTTAACGAGGCGGCCTTGATGCAAAATATGGAAGCACAGGCGACAACAACAAATTAATCTCTGCTTGATTTCTACTTTGTCAGGAGCTGTTGTGCGGCTGATGTTTGCCTCGCTACCGCCATAAGCTCCTGTCTTATTTCTTCTCTGTACCCTTGGTGCGCAAGTCTTCGCGCTGTTTTTCATATTGCTCGTAGCTAGTCTTGTTTTGCTGCAGGCAAGTCTTGCGTTCGTTCCAGTCCTGCAGTTTTTCACATTGACGCTGGTTAGAGTCTTGCCCCAGGTCATAGACAACGGCGCAGCCTGTCATAGCCAGCTGGCTGGAAAGTATTAAGGACAGGACGAGTAATTTTTTAAACATGGCAACTTGGGTGAATTTGTTGAATAAAAGTAGTAATCGGCTATAAGCATGAAGATAGACAGGAGTAAGCCGAATTTAGTTCCTGCAAAAGACTATTTTATTCAGCCGGAAAAATAAAAGCCCGCTTATGCAGGGCACAAGCGGGCTGGTCTCATAAAAATTGGTTTAATCTTTTTCAAACAAATTGCCAAGACCACCAAGTACCGAGCCTTGCTCACCGCCCTGGCTGCCACCAATTTTTGATGCGCCGACGATGCGGTTAGCCAGACGTGCTAACGGCAGGGATTGCAGCCAGACTTTGCCAGGGCCGCGCAGGTGGGCAAAGAATATGCCTTCACCGCCGAACAAGGCTGTTTTAACGCCGCCGACAAACTTGATGTCGAAATCCACTTCCTGGGTAAAGGCCACGACACAGCCGCTATCAACACGCAGGGTCTGGCCGGGATGCAGGGTCTTTTCTATGATGGCGCCACCGGCGTGGACAAATGCCAGGCCGTCACCTTCGAGTTTTTGCAGGATAAAGCCTTCGCCACCAAAGAAACCGGCACCCAGGCGTTTTTGAAAGGCGATGCCAAGTGACACGCCTTTGGCAGCACAAAGGAAGGCATCTTTCTGGCACAGCAGCGTACCACCGAGTTGATCCAGATGCATGGGGATGATCTTGCCAGGATAAGCCGCACCAAAGGCGACTTTTCGCTTGCCCACGCCACCGTTCATGAAGACCGTGGTGAACAGGGATTCACCTGTGACCAGGCGCTTGCCGGCACCCAGCAATTTACCAAAGATGCCAGTCTGACCGGCAGAACCATCGCCAAAGATGGTTTCCATCTGTATGTCGTCTTCCATGTAGAACATGGTACCGGCTTCACCTATGGCAGCTTCGCCTGGATCGAGTTCGACTTCGACGAATTGCATATCGTCGCCAAAAATTTCATAATCTATGACATCCATCGCCATGGTAGTTCCCATACAGTAAATTAATCCGCAGACCCATGCGGCAGTGCGGGCATTTTATGAAATTTTTGGGTTTTGGGGTAGGTGGTGGCAGCGGTAATATTCAGCGCAAATTACCGCAGCGCATGTCAGACTGTGTCTTTAGTCTAGCAAGACTGCCGTATTGAGCACAGTCGCATACTCACCCTGCAGATTGCTGAGCGCATTGATGTGCACTTCTTCCGCCGTCTGAGGTTTGCCAAGAAAATCCAGTCTGTCAAAACTGAAGCAGGCATCAGCCACTACCGTGGTGTTAAAACCGAGGTTACCAGCACTGCGGACCGTCGCCTCGACAGACATATTGGTACTGACACCGACGATCACGAGCTCCTTGATACCACGCACATGCAGCCAGCGCTCCAGACCCGTATTGACGAAGGCATCCGTCACATTTTTCTCGACTACATGTTCACTGGCCAAAGGCAGTAGTTTCTCTTGAAATTCATTGCCTGGCTGGCCTGGCCAGAATACTGAAGCGGGTGAGCGCGACATGTGCCTGACATGCACAACAGGCCTGCCTGCCGCACGCCATGCTGCCAGCAACTGGCGTATATTTTCTTCTGCATCCGGGTTATTCCTGCGCCCGGATTTGGGGTCGGCCATGCCACGTTGCATGTCGATGATGATCAGGGCTGTATCTTGTTTTTTCATATTTATCCGTTCATGTAACCACTTTGCAAGGCACTGACCCAGTCTTCACGCCCACGCAAGGCCGCAAGTTCTGCCATATGTTGCCAGGCATAGGGGACATTGATCAGGCTGGCTGTCCAGCCATGCTGCCTCTTTTCCAGGATGGCATAACGTGCGTCGGGTGAACCTGACTCTATCTTGTGCGGGTAAGGGTAATCATATTCGTAGGCCGGGTGACCAACGCTGCCTGGGTTGACGATGAGTTGCCCTGCCGCCGTACGTACACTGCGGGCGACATGGCTGTGGCCACAGGCGATAACGGCTGCAGTTTGCGGCCCCAGTCTGTCCTGTACTTCTTGCGCAGTGGCGTTCCTGTCGGCCACCTGCAACAAAGTGGTGTAGTCGCTGGCCGGCGTGCCATGACATAGCAAGACTTCTGCATTCAGTTGCAGCACCGATTTCAAACCCGCCATCCATGCTTTTTGTTCCGCCGTGGTTTGCTGGTGTGCATAAACATCTCCAGTACCTGAGCGCTCGTTCAGTTCCAGTATCTGGCGTTCATGATTACCGGCCAGATGTATCCAGCCAGTTTGCGCCATCAAGAAATCTGCCGTCTCTTTTGGCAGCAAGGGGCCAGACAGGCTGTCGCCCAGATTGACGACCTGATCAACAGCACGCAAACGCAGATCGGCAGCTACTGCCTCCAGTGCAGCGAGATTACCGTGTATATCTGAAATCACTGCGATGCGCATTTGATTTACTCCGCACTATTTGCTTAATCTGCTATATCTGTTTGTGAAAAAAAGTCGTCCCGCAAAATTCACCGTCCGGCATCAGGGCATAATTGGGTACCACGCCTACCTTTTGCCAGCCTGCACGTTCATACAGGCGCTCGGCATCACCACCAGTAACTGTATCAAGCACCAGCACAGACTTGCCTGCGGTTTTGGCAGCTTGCTCAACCGCTGCCATGAGGGTTTGTGCAATACCTTTGCGACGTGCCTTCCTGTGCACCAGCATCTTGGCGACATCGGCGCGGTGCGGCTGGTTGTCTGGCATGGCTGTGATCAATTGTACCGTGCCCAGGATATCGCCGCTGTCATCCCTGGCAACCAGCAGGATGCGCTCCTTGCGCGCCACGCCTTCAGCCACGCCCTGCCAGAATTGCAGCGCACGTTCGCGCGGCAAAGGCCACATAAAGCTGACAGATGCACCACCGGCTACACAGTCCGTCAATACCTCGGCCAATGCAGCTACATTTGCCTGCGCTGCTGCGGCATCGAGAATCTGGATGTGGACTTGCTCAGACATGATTTACTCCATGAGTTGAAAACTGAAAGAGGCTGCTACTTGCACAGCGCCACCAGATAACGTGCCGCGATTTTTCCAGGATTATGGAAGGTGATAGGTTTATCCAGCGCCATGGAAAGACAATCGCCAGTCTGCAAGTCCCAGACCTGGTCCCCAACGGAGAGACGCATCTGGCCCGCCATTATCCAGACTTGCTGCTGTATATCGACATCACGATGGAAACTGTCATAGCGCACGGTTTGCCCCGCCGGGAATTCGACTTCCACCAGTTGCAGGTGTGAAGGCAGGCCGGGTGAAAGATTGCGGCGCATATAGCCTGAGGCGGGATCAGTCCAACATACCTGTTCGGTCAGACGCGAGACCGGCAAAGCCACAGCAGCAGGCGTGCTGTCCTCAAACAGGGACGCCAGCGTCACCCCCAGTCCCACGGCCAGCTTGTCTAGCGCAGCTGCAGTGGGGCTGCTCTCGCCTCTTTCTATGAGCGAAATATTCGAACGGCTGACGCCGCTGCGCTTGGCCAGCGTATCAAGCGACAGCTTTTGTTGGTCGCGCAAGTCACGCACCCTGCGGGCAATAATCGTATTGATATCCATAATTTCCATTATATAGGATAAATAAATCCTGTAAACTGGAAATTATTACTTTACCCCTTTGTGACTACATCCAGCCGTAATCAGGCTTGCGTCAGTTGCCTGATCGCTGCCACCAGCTTATCGAGGTCTTCCAGGCTGGTATATAAATGCGGTGTCACCCTGACGATGTCATGCCCATCCAGATCGCGCGTAACGGTAAATATCTTATGCTCGCGCATGAGGTAATCGACAATCGCATGTCCAGAATTGCCAGCGATACCAAAACCTGCAATCGCGCAAGAGCGTTGCGGGTCGGTCGGTGTCATGATGCGCACATCGGGCAAACCACGCACCTGATTGACCCAGTATTGCGTCAGGTAACGCAGGCGCGCCTCCTTGTTGGCCGAACCTATCGATGCATGAAATTGCAACGCATCCAGGACCGTCAGGATATTTGCTGGCGGCACCGTACCGACTTGCGTGAATTTGAAAATTTCATTGTCGGCAAATTTGGCATTGCCAAACAGCGGCGCAATATCCGCGACCCGGTTCTTGCGTATATACAGCATGCCCACACCCAGCGGCACACCCAGCCATTTGTGCAAATTCACGGCGACAAAATCAGCGCCCAACTCAGTCATGCGATAGTTCAGATGAGCAAAGGAATGCGCCGCATCAACCATGACATCTACTCCATGACGTCTAGCCATGGCCGTGATCTTGGCGACTGGCATGATCTGTCCTGTCCTGTGCACGATATGTGTGACCAGTATCAGCTTGGTCCTGTTCGTAATCGCTTGCTCATACTGGGCCACAATCTCTTCATCACTGACAGGATCGAACGGCAATTGCAAATGTCGCAGTTGTATCTGCTTGCGCTGTTCCAGCATCAGCAGGGTATCAATAACGAGATCGTAATCATGGGTAGCCAGGATGACTTCATCACCCGCCTGCAAGGGATAACCTTGCAGCAAAATATTCATGCCCTCGATCAGATTGCGGGTCAGCACCAGCTCGCCCTCATCCACCCCACAAAAATCCTTGAGCGCCTGCATGACTTGCACAAACATGGACGCATAACGCACCCGCAAGAAGTACGAAGTCTCGGCATTCACCTGCGCCTGATAACGCTGGAACGCTTCAAACACAGGCCGCGCCTGCACGCCGAAATAGCCGTTTTCGAGATTGATGAAATCGGGTGAAACAGTATATTGTTCACGGATACCCGACCAATAGGCCTCATCATCTGCTGCGATTTGTTGCAAATTATTAGACAAAACAAACTCCTGTTTTAATTCACGCGGATAAAGCATGTGATAATCTGACTTCGAATGACATACCATCAGCTTTCATAAAGAGATGTGCGTTCAGATGAAAAGTTCCCTAAAACAGATCGAATGATCACATCAATCTTGTTAATGCCGGTCTTTTGGACCAGTGCTTACCCATGCGAAGATTTGAGCCAATAAAAACTCCGGTCCTGTTACGGACCATACATATCAATAGTGCCAACTTACTCGAAGAAGTAAAACAGATAATAGCTCAAGAGACGGGCCCTGATCACATAGCCGAGTGTGAGAAACCAGCAGTAAGGGTATCGTCCTACAATGGTCGCTTTGACGTGGTCAAATTGCTGCTGGATGCTGGCGCCAAAGAATCTGAGCTTAACTGGACAGATGTCATGCAGGAAGTCGCATTCGGAACGACTGCGAGCCTGAAGCAAAAAATCGAAGAAACAGGTGATCTGGAGACGGCAGATTTTTTGTCACGCACACCATTTTTAATTGCGGCTCTTCTTGGTGACATTGAAAAAGCGCGTCTATTGCTCAAACTTGGCGCAAATACAGAAGCGGTGGGTTTTGGTGGCAGAAATGCGACGCAATATGCGGTCCAAACAAATCAAATACCTATGTTGACATGGTTGCTTGATGAGGGATTCAGTATTGAAGCCACTGACAATCATCTTAATACACCCTTAATCCTGGCGGCAGAACTTGGTCTGACTGACTGCGTAAAATTTCTGCTTGAACGAGGTGCTGATATCTCTAAAGGCAATCACATTCCTTATCGAGCAATTCAAGTAGCGAAGAATTTGGAGATCGTTGATCTGTTGGTCAAATATGGCGAAGACATCAACGACATCAGCTCCCAAATGCATGCAAATTTGCTGGGAATAAAACACAATGCTTCACCTGTCGTATCAAAAGATGATTATCTCAATGGAAGATATAGAGAATTCGGTACAGCTAACGCCATAAAAACCAATAAACCCTTTTGGTTGGCGATGATACGCTCGGGCGCATCTGCATGGCGTGCGAGTGAAATGTTTCATGATGATGGCAGTCACGATGGCAACATCATCTGGTGTTATGAACGATTTGGTCGGACAACTACCATTTTGCCAGATGGCCGCATCATAGAAATTGGTGGTGAGCACGAAGACTTTTATGACCCTGATTTTTGTATCTATAACGATGTCACTGTGTTTGAAAAGAGCGGTGACATCAATATCTATAGCTATGCCAGAGAAATTTTTCCACCCACGGATTTCCATACAGCGACCCTGGTTGATGATGCGATTTACATCATCGGCAGATTAGGCTATCAGGATGCAAGAATTGCTGGTCACACAGCCGTCTATCAACTGGATACGAAGTCACTAAAAATCAGCCCGTTTGACACCCAGGGCGATGGCCCAGGTTTTATCAGCCGTCACAAGGCACGACTCAAAGATGACAAGATTTTTGTATCCGGCGGCAAGCAGATTGTCATCATAGATGGTAAAGAAGACTATATAGCCAATACCAAAAATTATCAGCTATGCCTGAAAACTGCAGTGTGGTCAGTTGCATAAACCTATTTTAAAAAATCTGTCATCTGTTGGTCATAATTGATCAATTCGCTGCAAAAGCCGCTTGCTCCTTGCATTCTGCTTATAGCTCCTCTAGCATGGCGTGGTTAACTTTTAAGCACGCGCCATGTCTGCACTGCCTGAACTGAATGAATTGGAACGCATCATCGCCCTTGGCCGTGGACAGCTGGAGGTCGATGTCTTGTGCGAGGTCGCGGTCAAGAGCAGGCAATTCCCTGTGTATAAACTGGCGCTAGGTAACCCTGATACCAGTTTGCCTGCCATCGGTTTTTTTGGTGGTATCCATGGACTGGAGCGTATAGGTACGCAAGTCTTGCTGACTTTCCTGCGCGGCTTGCTGACGCGGTTGTCATGGGACAAGAGCCTGCAACACATGTTGCAGGATGTGCGTCTGGTGTTCATGCCATTGATCAATCCAGGCGGCATGTGGCAGGCGACGCGCTGCAACCCCAGCGGCGTTGACCTGATGCGCAATGCGCCGGTGGAAGCGCTGGACAAGGTGCCTTTCCTGCTCGGTGGACATCGCTATAGCCCGCGCCTGCCATGGTATCGTGGTGCTGCCGGTGCAGAGATGGAAGCAGAAAACCTGGCGCTGTGCCGCACTGTGCAACAAGAATTGCTGGCCCGCCCCTTCAGCATGGCGATAGATTGCCACTCGGGCTTTGGCTTGCGTGACCGCGTCTGGTTCCCGCATGCGCACAGTGTGCATCCCATCGACCATCTGGCTGACATCCTGGCGCTGGAAGAATTATTCGAGCAGACCCACCCCAATCATTCTTATCTGTTCGAGCCACAAAGCCTGCAATACCGCACCCATGGTGATATCTGGGATTACCTCTACCTGCAGGCGCAACAGGACAGCAGCAAGACCTTCTTGCCGCTGACGCTGGAAATGGGATCCTGGCTATGGGTGAAGAAAAATCCGCGCCAGTTATTTTCGCGGCATGGCATGTTCAACCCGGTAGCGCAGCACAGGCTGAGTCGGGTATTGCGCAGGCATAATTCCTGGCTGGATTTTCTGATGCGGGCAACTTGCGGCCATGCGCAATGGCTGGCGCAGGGCCCTACCCGCTTGCGTTTGCAGGAGCGTGCCGTAGCACGCTGGTACCGGCCATGACGACCTGGGTATTATTGCGCGGTCTCATGCGCGAGAGCCGGCACTGGGGAGATTTTCCTGCACACTTCCAGCAAGCTGTTGGGGCGGAGCGCGTGCTGTGCCTGGACTTCCCTGGCAATGGTCAATTACATGCCGAGCATAGCCTTACCACGGTAGCAGCGATGGCAGATCATTGCCACAGGCAGCTACAGGTACAAGGGGTAGCAGAACCTGTGCAGGTATTGGCCGTGTCACTGGGTGCCATGGTGGCACTGGCCTGGGCAGACCGGTATCCTGATGATTTGCAACGCATGGTGCTGATCAATACCAGCGTGGCACCGCATAATCCCTTTTACCAAAGGCTGAGACCGGCAAATTATCCGGCATTGATTGTGACCATGTTATTTGGCTCAAGCGAACAGCGCGAGCGACTGATCTTGCGCATCACCAGCAATTTACAAACTGCAGAACAGTCCAAAGCAATCATCAGGTGCTGGACTGCATATGCGCAGGAAAAGCCCATTAGCGTGGGCAATATCCTGCGGCAATTACTGGCCGCGATGCGTTTTCGTGCACCACCATATTCGGGTAAAGTTCCGCTACACTTGCTCGCAGGTGAACAGGACAAACTCGTCAATGCAGCTTGCTCACGCAAACTGGCAGGCTTATGGAATTGCTCCTTGCACTTGCATCCCACGGCAGGCCATGACTTGCCACTCGATGATGCGGGCTGGGTCATACAACAAGTTGTGAACTGGCAGGTGGATATTAATTTTGCGCCAGCTCTGCCACCAGAAAATCAATGAACACCCTGACGCGCAAAGGCAGGTGCCGGTCACGCGGGTAGAGCAAGGAAAATGGCCGGGTGCGCCCTTTGAATTCTTGCAGCACTTCGACCATGCGGCCCGTACGCAAATCATCTTCGACCATGAAGCGGGAAGATTGCAACAGGCCCGCGCCATTTTTTGCGAGGGTGATGATGCCCAGCAAATCTTCTGAACAGGTCAGGCCACCTTTGGTCGGCCAATCGATGTCCTGGCCATCGCGCCTGAATATCCAGACTATATTTTGCCCCGCACTGGGCAAGACAAATTGCAGGCATTCATGCCTGTCCAGGTCTTCCAGCCTGATCGGCACACCAAAACGCTGCAGGTATTCTGGAGTGGCACAGACCACGATCTCGGTATCTTCCAGACGGCGCGCAATTATGCCTGAATCCGGCGGGTTACGGCCACGTATCACCAGGTCAAAACCATCGGCTGTCAGATCAACATTGCGGTTACTGAGTTGCAAATCGAGTTTGACCAGCGGATATAGTTGGCGGAATTTTGCCAGCAGGGGCAGCACCCGGTAATGCCCATAAGGCGTGGGCATGCTGATGCGCACGAGACCAGCCGGTTGCATTTGCTGGCCGGACACTTCACGCTCAGCCTCTACCAACTGGTTCAGCGCCTGACGGCATTGCACAAAATACGCACGACCAGCCTCGGTCAGCCGCAATTGCCGCGTGGTGCGCACAAACAGGCGTACGCCTATGCGCTCTTCCAGTCGGGCTATAGAACGGCTGACCGCTGCAGGCGTCAAGCCTGCTGCATTGGCCGCATCCTTGAAGCTTTCCAGTTCGGCTGCGAGGCAAAACAATTCTATGCTGCCCAGCAATACATCCGCAAAATGTCGATTCACATTACACCATGTAATTTATAAAGTAACTTTCACCTAGTTTATCAACTATTTCGTTTGGCATAGTATGCCGTCACGCCCTGCTCATCATGACAGTGCCGCCAGTCAACCTTTATCGAAAGGCCAAACCCATGAAACTCTATTTCTCCCCCGGTGCCTGCTCTTTGTCCCCACACATCATCCTGCGAGAAGCTGGCCTGGATTTCACTTTGCAAAAAGTCGATACCTATGTTCACAAAACTGCAGACGGCCTGGATTTCTACAGCATCAATCCCAAAGGCCAGGTGCCTACTGCAGAGCTCGATAATGGCGAGATACTGACCGAGGGCTCCATCATTGCCCAGTACATAGCCGAACGCGCTGAAAATCGCGATCTGCTGCCAGCATCCGGCCTCGCACGTTACCGCGTGCTTGAGTGGCAAAACTACATCAGTTCAGAATTGCACAAGTCCTTCGCACCACTGTTTGATGCTGACATGCCTGCCGAAGGTAAAGCGCGTGTCGCAGAACTCTTGCGTAAAAAATTCGCCTGGGTCAACAGCCGCCTCGAAGGCCACACCTACCTGACCGGTGACACCTTCACCGTCGCCGACGCTTATCTGTTCACCGTCAGCGGCTGGAGCAAACATGTGAACCTTGATATCAGTGACTTTGCCCACCTGCAAAAATTCCTCGCCAGCGTCAAGGCCAGGCCGCATGTACAAGCTGCACTGAAGGCAGAAGGCTTGCCCGCCTGAATCTGAAACGAAAACCGCTTCGGCAAAAAAACCCGAAACGGCAGACAATACGGTAGCTCATGGATGACGCTACCGTATTCACATTTAAAAAGGCAAAAATGGAAACTGCATACCCCGACATCATCGCCATGCTGAACCGCTACTTCGATGGTCTGTACCACAGTGACACCAGCATACTCGCCCAGGTATTCCACCCCGAAGCCCATTACTACTGCGCCACCGAAGGAAATTTACTGCATCTGGACATGCAGCAATACTTCCCCGTGGTCGATAAACGCCCCGCCCCCGCCAGCAAAAACGAAACCCGCCGCGACCGCATCATCTCCCTGGAAATGGCGGGCCCGGTCACCGCCTTCGCCCGCGTCGAATGTGCGATTGCCAACAAGTTTTTTACTGATTTTTTAACGCTGGTAAAACTGGATGGCAGGTGGCAGATTGTGAGTAAGGTGTTTCATTTTGAATTGATGGATGTTTGAATAAAATCAATTGGTTTTCAAAAATATGGACTCAGGTCGTATTGACGTTGCTTTTGGCCTTGGTGTTGCTTTTGACCTTGGTGTTGTTTTTTTGACTTTAGCAGTTCCCATGTGTAGCCGCCGTTTGTGCTGTACAGAAAATGGATTAAGAAGAGCCGCTGTCTGAGGTGTAGCAGGGGTTTCGGACAGCATGCTGTCCGCCTGCGTAACGGCATGCGCTTGCAAGCGCATGTTCCTAAGGGCAACGCCGCAGGCGAGTTTCGGATCTTCCCATTTTTTGTACTGCACAAACGGGAACCCCTTTAGGGGCGGCTATGCCTGGGTCGCCTTTTTGGCACACCTTTTTGGCGAAGCAAAAAGGTGTGTAGCTGCCGGTCTACCACCGGCCCGCAATCGCAAATAACTTGTGAAGGTATTTGAAAGCGAAGACTTGAGCAATACGAATCTGATATTAAAAGCTGCACCAGTATGCAAGAACGCCGCTGGATTCCAGCCAAAAACACGCTGGAATGACGCTAACTGAGGTTTCACTAATCCAAGGGCTCGCAGCCAGGTCAGATTCTAGGTCCATCTGCATTAAAGCTAGTCTCGCAGACTGCTGAAAGTCATACGCATAAACTACGTTATTGAGATTACCCCACTTTGTAGGAAAACCACCCGAGAAAACACCGTCCCAAGATTTTTCAAACAATAAGTTGTACACTGTGCCACACCAGAGTCAACAACCAGACTCACAGGCAAGCTCCGCATAAAGGCGGGCTGAAAGCAAGGCCGTATTGAGTATCAAGCACAGACCAAAACCTTTTGGTCTGCCGATTGAATTTCTTAGCCTCAAAACCATGCCCGAATCCAATAGCCTGGCTAACACGGCCGACAGCGTCACCACTGCGCGCACCACCGCACCCCATATTGTCCGCGAGCTGGAAAACGGCTTGCTCGCCGATGCCGCCCATACCTCACCCAAGTATTTTTATGATGCGGTAGGCTCGGTCCTGTTTGAAGCGATTTGCGTGCTGCCGGAATATTATCCCACCCGCACTGAAGCAGACATTTTTACCCAGCACATGGGCGACATGGCACGGGTCATTGGTCTGGGTGGCAGCCTGATTGATCTGGGCGCGGGTAATTGCGCCAAGGCAGCGCGGCTGTTCCCGGTACTGCACCCTGACCAATATGTGCCCATTGATATTTCTGTTCATCACTTGCAGGATGCGGTACGCCGCTTGCAGCAGCGTTTCCCGCATATAGAGATGACGGCGCTGGGGCTGGACTTGGCACAGGACTGGAAGCTGCCTGCCGAAGTAAGACGTGACAAACGCCTGTTCTTTTACCCCGGTTCATCCATAGGTAATTTTGAACCGGAAGAAGCACTGGCATTCCTGTGCCATTTGCGCGCTGCCTGTGACAATGATGCGGGCATACTCATCGGCGTAGATCTGATCAAGGACAAAGCCTTGCTGGATGCCGCCTATGCCGACAGCCTGGGTGTTACCTCGGCCTTTAACCTGAATTTGTTACGTCACATCAATCATTTGCTGCATTCCGATTTTGATGTCAGTCAATGGCAGCATGAGGCTTTTTTCAACACAGAAAAATCCCGCATAGAAATGCATTTGCGCGCCAGGGAAAATATTCAGGTCACCTGGCCAGGCGGGCAAAGAAATTTTATCAAGGGTGAACACATACACACGGAAAACAGCTATAAATACAGCATATCGGGTTTTAATGCCTTGCTGGCCGATGCTGGTTTTTCCCATAGCTGTCACTGGACGGACAAAAATGAATGGTTCGCCGTTATCCATGCCAAAGCTGCTTGATCCCTTCACAGAGCCGGGGCAAAACCTGCATCAGGCAAGCATGATTGAACGCTGGCAAGCAATCCGCCTGCGCTCAGTCGCGATTGCTGCGCCTCTGTCTGCCGAAGATTGCACGGCGCAATCCATGCCCGATGCCAGCCCCATCAAATGGCATTTGGCGCATACGACATGGTTTTTCGAAACCTTTATTCTTGAGCAGTTTGAAACGGATTTCCAGGCTTTTCACACTGACTTCCGGGTACTCTTCAATTCTTATTACAACGGTGTCGGTGACAAGCACCCGCGTGCGCAACGTGGTTTGCTGACACGGCCATCGCTTGACACTGTGCTTGCCTACAGGCGTAATGTCGATGAACGCATAATGCAATGCCAGGACAAGCTCGGCGATGCCCGCTTTGCATCCCTGCTGGAACTGGGCATGCAACATGAACAGCAACATCAGGAACTGATGCTGACTGACATCAAGCATCTGCTTTCATGCAATCCTTTATTCCCGGCTTTGTATCCGGCAGCAGACATGCGCAAACCCATGCCAGCCTCCAACACTCTGAGCTGGCAAGACTATGATGCCTGCCTGTGTGAAATTGGCCATCAGGGCAAGGGCTTTTCCTTTGATAACGAGGGCCCGCGCCACCGCCAGTTTCTGGAAGCATTCCAGCTCGCGACGCGTCTGATCTGTAATGCAGAATACCTGGAATTCATAGAAGATGGTGGTTACCAGAATTCTGCCCTGTGGCTGTCTGAAGGCTGGGACTGGGTGCAGCAGCAAGACCTGCGTCATCCACTGTACTGGCGCTATGATTTCCAGCAAGGCTGGCAGGAATTTGGCCTGCATGGTTTGCTGCCGCTGAATCCGCAGCAGGCGCTTGGACATATCTCGTATTTCGAAGCCAGCGCCTTTGCGACTTGGGCAGGGGCGCGCCTGCCCACAGAAGCAGAATGGGAATATGCCGCACAACAACATGAACTTGAAGGCCAACTGAGCCAGTTGTTTGGTCATGGCTGGCAATGGACCAGCAGCAGCTACAGCCCCTACCCCGGCTTTGTCCCGGCAGCAGGTGCAGTGGGTGAATACAATGGTAAATTCATGGTCAACCAGTATGTCTTGCGCGGCTCTTCTGCCTTTACCCCGGCAGGCCACAGCCGCGCAAGTTACCGCAATTTTTTCCCGGCAACAGCACGCTGGCAACTGACAGGCTTGCGCCTGGCCCGATCACTTATTGAGGAGTAGTTTTATGCCCACCGCAAAATGGAAAGATACCGTCATTGCCCAAGCCAGTGATAGTGAAATTGTGAAATTGGAAGGCAATATTTATTTCCCTAAAAATAGCGTCAACCCTGAGCATTTGCGCGACAGTAACAAGCACACGGTGTGTCCATGGAAAGGTACAGCCAGCTATTACGATGTTGTCGTCAATGGTGAAGTCAATTCAGATGCTGCCTGGTATTACCCTGAACCCAAGGATGCGGCTAAAGAAATAAACGGTTTCATTGCCTTCTGGCGCGGGGTAGAAGTTTCTGCCTGAACATGACATCATGCAAGCATCAACTCGCTTGCATGAAATGTGATATTAGTTTTAGCCCAGACGTTTCGCCGCCAAAGCATTACCAGCACGGCTGGCTGCCTTGCGGCCCAGATGCGCAGAAATGAATTGCCCTGCATCCACCACGGCATTCAGGTCTATGCCAGTTTGTATGCCCAGGCCTTGCATAAGGAAGAGTACATCTTCTGTCGATACATTGCCGGTCGCACCTTTGGCATACGGGCAACCACCAAGGCCAGCAACGGAAGAATGGAAAATCGACATGCCGACTTCCAGACTAGCATAGATATTCGCCAGCGCCTGACCATAAGTGTCGTGGAAGTGACCTGACAAGGCATGGATGGGGAAGTCCTGCGCCACCCGCTGCATGACGGTCTGCACCTGCCTGGCAGTGCCCACGCCTATGGTGTCGGCGATATCGATCTCGTCACACCCAAGGTCGCGCAAACGCACTACCACATCGGCTACGCTGGCCACAGCGACTTCACCCTGATAAGGGCAGCCAAAAGCGCAAGAGATACTGCCTCGCAAGCGTATCTTGTTTGCTTTTGCGGCTTCGGCCACTTCACGGAAACGTTCTATCGACTCTGCAATCGAGCAATTGATGTTTTTTTGCGCAAAGGCTTCCGAGGCTGAACTGAAAATCACTACTTCATCGGCACCGGCTGCCAGTGCGGCTTCAAAGCCTTTCATATTTGGCGTCAATACTGAATAGATGACACCAGGCTTGCGCGTAATACCTACCATGACCTCTGCCGAGGTGGCCATTTGCGGCACCCATTTGGGCGAGACAAAAGAGGCTGCTTCTATATTCACAAAACCAGCCGCGGTCAGACGGTTGACCAGTTCTATCTTGACGTCGGCGGGTATGCTTTCTTTTTCATTTTGCAAGCCGTCACGTGGGCCTACTTCGACAATTTTGACTTGCTTGGGCAGTGATGCATTCATGTTGTTTTTCCTTGGAAGGCAATAACATCATTTTACCCCCAAGCTGGCTAAAGCCTGAACTCACCCCGTATTTCTACTTGTGCCAAAAGTCCAACTCACACCACATGCAATACCGCAACACCCAACTTATCGAAATATGGGTCCAGCCTGTCCGCCAGTTGCGGCAAGTTATAGCTGGGCACTTGCGGGTACAGATGGTGTTCAAGATGATAAGAAAGATTAAACAGCAAGGCCGGAATGATCTTGCCACGCAAGCTCCTGGCTTGCCCAAGTATGCGATTGTCAGGCTTGAAGTGCGGTAACCAGGCCGTGGTGACCGGATACAGGCAAGAACCTATGTACATGAATACGCAATAAGTCAGTGGCGCAGCGGTCCAGGGCAAGACAAGTATGGCAATCACAATTCCGAGGATGGCAACGCACAATTCGGCCAGCATCCAGCGCCTTTGCACAAGATTCCTGGCAAGCCGATAGGCATGCAGCCAATGACGTGCCAGATAGGTAGGTCCGGCTTTCAGCGCGCCCAGCAAACTCAGGTGTGCGGGGCTGCCTTCAAAATCATCATGCTCCAGGCAATGACTATGGTGGTGCAGATGCGCCTGGCGGAAGGCATGACCACTTTCCAGCAGCAGGATACTCATGGCAAACAGGACCCATTCTGTGTTGCGTGGTTTGAAACCGGCAGCGCCATGCAATACATCATGGGTGAAAGTCACCGAGACCAGAAAATGCAAGACGAAAACCAGCGGCAGCAAGAGGTAATACTGCATGGAAAAAACCATGGCATAGACAGCCAGGGTCAGTAGTGGCAGCACTGGCCAGATCAGGCTTTGTAATTTGCTGGCATTTAACAAATCAAGACCCAGGCTGCTCAGATTCGGCAAGCCAGCCTGGCGGCGGCTGAGCTGGCTTATGGCAGCTCGTGCAAGCGGTGCGACTGCACTACGGCGGGCGACAGGAAAGACCGTATCAGTCAGGGTAGCACTATGGCTCATGTTCATACTCCTGATCAGGCACGCAGCAAGTTGGTGATGAAAAAGAACAAATAGATGCACACCACCAAGCCAGCATCCAGATACTTGATACCCCAGCGCTGAAAAGCAAAGTTCATCGCCCTGTACAAATGTTGTATGAAAGAAACTGGCATTCTCAGTAATGGATAAAACAAGAGCAATGCCAGCCATCTGGCGCCAGGAATGAACAGAAATGGAAACACCGAAAGAGCCAGGACGATGCGGTAACCAGTCAACAGGAATTCATTGCGCGGGCTCAGTAAATACCAGCGAAAACCCATCACATGCATGGAAAACGCAAATTTTTGCCGCTTGACTTTGGGTAAGCCAAACAAGATCAGCGACAAAATCCCATGTGCTAGCAAGAGACCAAAATCCACCAACAAGGCGTAAGCAAGGTTTGCCCTGACAAAAAATTGCAGCACAGGTGTGACGAGCATGGCCCAGGCCAGGAGACGGTTGAACCTGAGCCAGTTGGCCTTGGACAGCAAATTGAAATGGGAGAAGCTTGATGTAGTTGCGTTCATGATTTTTCCTGCTGCGCTTGATCGCTTACGACTTTTTCGGGTGGCTGGTATGAAAACTGCCTGTCTCCTTATTCGCAAGCTGCGTGCCAGACAAAGATCTTTCATAAGCCCTTGTTTCTTAAGGAAATTTAATTTATGCCTCAATAAAACTGTAAGCTTGCTATATAGTTGACTGAAATTTGCTATCAAGATGCTTAACAGCTACCGGCCATGAACGCCTACGGACTTTATTTTTTCTCACTTGCTTTGCAGAGCGTCATTAGCCCCTTGCTGGCTATCTGGCTTTGGGTAAAGGCAAGTCAACAACCAGGCATGAAGGCGCTGGCACTGTTTTGCGTGGGTATAGGCCTGTGGGCAACAGGGCAACTGGCCATCAACCTCGGTGATGCCAGGACTAGTGAACTGGGCAAGATACTGGTCAATACCGGCCCGGTGAATGCCGTGTTTTTCCTGCATTTTGTGCTGCGCTTTTTGGGAAGCTTGCGACCAGCAAGCATCATCGCCTGGTATGCAGTAGCCCTGCTGGTGGTGCTGGGGATTAACATATTCGATATGGGTAGCCTCTTGCCCTGGCTGGAATTCAAGCGCTACTACATCTTCCCGGTCTGGGGCTGGATACCCGGCATTTTTGTCAGCGGCCTGAGTACCTGGGCCTATCTGCTCTTGCTGATGGCCTGGCCTGCTGCTGCCCCCAAAAAACGGGGGCAGATCCTGGCCGCTTGCCTGGCTGGTGTCTGGGGTTCGCTCTCTACCCTGATGTTTTTGAATGCCTCGTTCGGCATCGCCATCTTCCCTTATAGCGTGATCCTGCTGCCGTTTTATGCAGTCTTGCTGGTACTCGGCATCCTGCGCTATGACATGATGGTGGTGAACCTGTGGGCCAACCGTTTCCTGGCTTGGCTGGCCCTGAGTGTGCTGACGGTCGCCATTGCGGGTCTGGTACTGAGCCTAGTGGCGCAAACCGGCTTCAGCCCGCTGGCGGCCTTGCCACTGTGGCAGCTATGGTTATTGGGCACTGCCATGCTGCTCATCATGCTGATACTGGAAAGGCCGGTGCGCAGCTTTATGGAAAAACTGGTCTTTCCCGGAGCACATCTGGAAGCAGCCGTGCTCAGCAACTGGCGCATGCAGTTAGAGTCGGCGACGAACTGGGAGGAACTGGGCGCGGTCGCATCAGCGTTACTGGAAACCCATTTGCGCCAATCCATGCCTGTCTTGCTATTCCACGCTGGAGCACCTGACAGCAGCACTGCTGAGCAAACCTGCGTTATCTGTTACCGGCAGCAGGCACAGTCCGCCCACGGAGAATGGCATTACGAATTGCGACACTGGGAAGGAGCAACCCCCAGTGTGCAAAGAGTGGGCGCAGTATTCGGTGCCTTGCTGGCAGCTGCCGCCGGGCGACTTGACCAGTTGCTGCGTTATGCCGATCAGGAAAAACAGCGCCTGCAACAGGCGCATCTGACGGAACTGGGCGGGCTGGCTGCTACCGTTGCCCACGAATTGCGCAACCCTCTGAACATCATCAGCATGGCTGCCATCTCTTGCCCAGCCGAAGTGCGCAATGACATACGCGAGCAGATAGAAAGAGCCGATCATCTGATACAGGATTTGCTCAGTTATTCCGGTGAGGTGCGCCTGAATTGCCAGCCTGTTGATATGGCAGAACTGATTGATAACATCATGGCACAACTACGCCCTACTGCAATGGCGAATGGCGTACAAATCAGCAGCGATATCGAAGAAAATGTACGCGGCAATATAGACCGCATGCGTACTGAGCAAATTTTGAACAACCTGCTCAATAATGCACTGGCAATGTTGCGCGGCAGACCAGATGCCCGCATCCTTATCGAAGCAACGACAGACAAGCAGATGCTGAGGCTACGCATCTGCGATAACGGTCCCGGCATACCAGCAGAACAGAAAGCCGATTTGTTCCAGGCTTTCAAAAGCCGCCGCCCTGGTGGCACAGGTCTGGGCCTGGCGATAGTGCGCAGGCTGGTGGAGGCCCATGGCGGCTGCGTTGCACTGATCCCTTATCCCGGCTGGAATTGCTGTTTTGAATTTTATCTTCCCACATCACCATGACAACATGAGCATGCAAACTATTTTACTGGTCGATGATGAGCCAGCCTTTCAACGCCTGTGTGGCAACTGGCTGGCCAGCCTCGGTTATATCGTCAAGGTCGCGGCCACGGCAGAACAGGTACATGCCTTGCTGGCGGAGAACAGCTTTGATCTTGTCTTGCTGGACCTGGCTTTGCCACCAAGCTTCACACCCGATGAGGGCCTGGCACTATTGCAAGCATTTGCACCTGTACCTGTAGTCGTCATGACTGGTCATGCAGACCGTGAACTGGCACTACGTGCCATCAGCCTGGGGGCCTGGGATTTTTTACCCAAGCCACTCGATCCGGATATCTTGCGCGTCGTGGTAGATCGCGCGCTTAACAAAAGCCGCCTGGAACGAGAACTCGCCGTATGGCGCGCCCGCGCCCTGCCAGACGATAACAGCATGGGCCTGATAGGCATCAGTGCCGAGCTGGCGGAATTGCGCTCGCTGATACGCCGCATTGCACCTACCGATGTACCAGTCATGATTACCGGCCCCAGCGGCACTGGCAAGGAACTGGTGGCACGCGCCCTGCATGCCCAGGGCAAGCGGGCAGGCAAAGCATTTATTGCCGTGCATTGTGGCGCCATACCTGCAGAATTATTCGAGAGTGAATTATTTGGTCACTGCAAAGGCAGCTTCACCGGTGCCGACCGTGACCGCAAGGGCTTGATCGCTGCAGCTGATGGCGGCACGCTATTCCTCGATGAGGTAGGTGAAATGCCCCTGCCCATGCAAGTCAAGTTATTGCGCTTCTTGCAGTCTGGCAGCTTCTTTCCCATAGGGGCACGCGAGGAGTTGCGTGTCGATGTGCGCATAGTCGCGGCGACGAACCGTGATCTGGCAGTCATGGTCGAAGAAAAAAGTTTCAGGGATGATTTGTATTACCGCCTCAAGGGCATACAAATGCGCACACTGGCACTGGCAGACAGGGCAGAAGATATTGCCCTGATAGCTCAGGCAATTGCGGCCAGATCAACACCGCCAAAACGCCTGACGGCTGCAGCGCAAGAGTGGCTGGTATCTCATGCCTGGCCCGGCAATGTCAGGGAATTGCAGCATTGCCTGCAAACGGCAATGGCACTGGCTGGTGAGATGAACGAGATCGTAGTAGATGATCTGGCACTGGCTTGCGGTGAAGTTGCAAGCGATGCGCCTGCGGTGGATACCGGTTTATTGGAGGAACAGGTAACGGCTCTGGAAAAGCGCCTCATCGTCGGCGCGCTGAATGACAACCAGCACAACCATACGCATGCAGCAAAACAACTGGGTATTTCACGCGTAGGCTTGCTGAACAAAATGCGCAGGTATGGTTTGCGTGAGTAAGCAACACAAGCTTACTCTGTAGGAGCGGCTTCAGCCGCGAATCTCTGATCCTGAAAAATAGCAGCCATGGCAGGTCGTTCGCGGCTAAAGCCGCTCCTGCAAAATTCAGATGCCTGGTCACCAGTACTTTATCAGCGCTTACTCAGTATTAATGTGCGGCAGAAAAAAGGCGACTCAAATCCAGCACAGGTATGCTTTGTCCATTTTGCTCAAAACAGGAGATCGCCATATCTTCCCAGCCGGCCTCATCGAGACTGCTTGCCTGTTTATCATCAACCAGCACACGCACAGGTGGGGCCGCCAGATGGATGGCACCCAGGCCTGCAGTATTGCTGACAGCATCATGAAATGCCACCAAAGCCAGGATATTGCCCGTGCAGGCACGACCACCCAAGCGCACAGGGAGTTGCATGACGGGTACGGCACGCTTTTGCCAGAAGATGATCTCCCGCATATGCGCGGGTGCAAGAGGCACCTCAAAGCTGTCCTGCGCATCCATGATTTGTATGAGTTCGCGCTGGCCGATGGCGACTTGCCTGCCATCGCCTACGTCCAGTAACCAGGCATTTGCGCTAGACATGTTCAGGCTCCATTAATGAGTAGCAGTGATTTGTGCGAAGGCACCATACTGCATTAAATGCCGGGCATCGCTGAGACAGGCCAGGCCGTTTTCAAATGGCATGACAGCCTGCACTGGCGTATAGCCGGCACGCATGGCAACAGGCAAGGCATAGTCGCTGCCGGATTGCTGATTGAGTACCCTGACATCATCACACAGCAAGCCCAGAAAACCCTTGCCGGTAGCCAGCATGACACAGGCGCGGCGTGCTGCAGGTATCTTGTCCAGGGTCTGCAATTCACCATTCAGGCTCAGCACCGGCCAGCTTTGTCCCAGGTAAGCGATGCGCCCTATGGCAGGCGCAACTGCGTCCTGGCTGACAAGATCAACAACAGATTCCACTGCACAGACATCACCCTGCGGCAGCATAAGTTGCATGTCATCGATGCGCAGTAACAGGCGGTTGCGCACCTCTGTTTTCATTCCCGGCATCATCGCTCCCATGATCAGGCTCCTGTCAGGCGGTTAATATGCTGCAGCAAGGCATCTTCACTGAAGGGTTTGACGAGGTAGGCATCGACCCCGGCGGCATCGCCCTGCTGCCTGTGTTTTTGGGTAGAGCGTGAAGTGATCATGATGATGGGAATGCGCTTGTCGAGCTTGCGGGCGCGTACATGACTGGTCAGCTCCAGGCCATTCATGCGTGGCATTTCCATATCGACCAAGATCACGTCGGGCAGCACTTCATCGAGTATGGCAACCGCATCCAGGCCATCAATGGCAGTACGCACTTCATAACCTGCATCGCGCATGATTTGCGCAGTAGCTCGGCGTGCTGACAATGAATCATCGACCACAAGCGCGGTGCGCACATGTGTTGCTTGTGATTCTGCCTGCGACGGCAAACCAGCATGGGCATCATCGATATTGATGTATTGCTGGGTCGATGCACGCAACAACTCAGGCAGATCGATAACGGGTGCAACACTGCCATCACCCAGAATGACTGCACCTATGGTGCCCTGGATTCTTGGTACATAGCGGCCAAATTTCTTGACCACGACTTCGCGGCCATCGACCAGTTCCTGCACTTGTATTGCGCAGGTTGCGCCGGTATCGGTGCTGACCAGCAAGACCGGATAGCCATAGCTGCGCGCTTCCTTGCGATGGTCTTGCATGCCCAGCAAGCTATCAAGCTTCAGCAGTTTATGCACTGCGTCGCCAACACGATAGACAGGCTGGTCAGCCAGCGTATCAATTTGTGCATCAGTGATGTAATGGATATCAATAATACGACGGCTGGAAATCGCCATCATATGACCAGCCACGCGCGCCATCAGGGTATGTTCGGACAAGAGACTGGCTGGCAGACGCAATTCCACCACCAGGCCCTGACCAGCGACTGAGCGCAAATTCAACGATCCTTTCATTTCCAGTATGCGTGCATGCACCATGTCCATGCCTATGCCACGGCCAGAAGTCTGGGTGCTGCTGTCGCGGGTAGAAAAACCTGGCACCAAAATCAGCCTGGCCAGTTCTTCTTCGGACAAGATACGCTCGGCACTGATCATCTTGCGCTTCAAGGCGGTACGGCGTATCGCCGCATAATCCAGACCGGCACCATCATCCTTGCAACGGACGACAATGGAATTACCTTCGCGGGCAAAGCTCAGTTCTATCAGGCCATCTGCCGGTTTATTCGCAGCCAGCCTGCTGGCAAGTGTCTCTATGCCATGATCAACCGCATTGCGCAGGATATGCATCAGCGGGTCTGTCAGGTCATTGAGCATATTGCTGTCGATATTGGTATTCGCCCCCAGGATATTCAGGTTGACCTGTTTATCAAGCAAGCGACAAGTCTGGCGCACACTGCGTTGCAGGCGCGAAACGATAGTCGTGACTGGTACCAGCCGCGTGCGTATGACAGCATGCTGGTTTTCCATTTGCAGGCGGCGCTGTACTTCCAGCAGCTCAGCCAGGCCATGCAATTGTTCGTCGATATGGCTGGACATTTCGAAAGCATCGGTGCGGGCCTCCACCAGTTGTGCGGTGATGGTATGCAGCTCGCTGTAACGTTCAAATTCCAGTGGATCAAAGTCACCATCAGTAGTGCTGATGCTGGCTTTTTTCTGCGGGCTGCTCATGCCGCGCACATCGACCAGGGTTTCGAGGTCAGCAATCAATTTCTGGAACAGGACATCGTGTTTTTGTATGGCTTTCGATTGCTTTTGCGTCTGTTTCAATTGCTCCTGGATTTGCGCATTCGAGATAACATTTTCACCTGCGAGGCGCAGCAGTTCATCCACCACTTTAGCGGGTACACGCAACATCGGTTCAGTCGCATGAGAACCAGATTCGACCAGGTCCAGTACAGCGCCGGAAGACTGCGGGAGCGGGGTATTTGCAACGGGCGCAGTGACTGCAACAGCTTCGTTGCGTGCAACAAATTCACCACTGTGCATATAGCTGACATAATCGCAAATCTGCTGCAGCAGCTGTTGCGACTGTGCCGGTGCTGCACCGCCATCGACCACGGCCTCACCCATTGCTTCGAGACAATCACCGGCCTCGGTCAGCAATTCTGCCAGTGCATTGTCAGGCAGGCTTTGTTTATCAGTGAGGGCAATCAACAAATCTTCCAGATGATGGGTGAGGTTGGCAATGCCCGCTATACCCACGGTGTTGGCAGCGCCCTTCAAAGTATGCGCGGCACGCTTGGCTTGCTCTATGTCCTGCATATTACCGGCACCATTTGAAAATTTTTCTATGGCGCTGGTAAAATTACCTACCTGCACAGGAAGTTCCTGCAAGAGACCATCGAATAATTCTGTATTCAGATCATCTGGCAGTTGTATGGAGACATCGCTTTCAGTGATGGCAATCGCAGTAGCCCCAGTATCGTGATCGTCTTCTATCAGCTTGATATTGATGAGTTCGGCGAACAGCGATTCATTGCCAACCATGACTGCGGCCTGCGACCAGCAAGGGTCCATCAACAGTGATAATAATTCCAGTGCGGCGATTTCTTCTTTCGGTGCCAGCAGGTAGTTATTCAAACTGGCTGGCAGTGTTGCCAGCAGGCTGGATTGCTGCGCATCCAGCGCCTGGGTCTGTGCGGCCACCAGACCAGCAAGCAAGGACAAAAATTGATGCAGCGCAGTCAGGCCTATGGATTCTGAAGTAGAGGCAATGCGCAACAAGGCTTCGACATAGTTTTGTAGTGCCAGGCCGCGCTGTTCTTCATCGTCACCAGCAGCGATCACTGCCGCCAGGTCTTCCGCCAGCATATCGCTCATCAAGCTGAATTCCCTGGCAAACAGGGTCAGCATATCGCTGCTGATTTCTTGTGCGGCAGCACTGGTCTGCACGTCACCCACATCTATACCCGCATACTCACTTCCTTCTATAGTCTCTTCTGCTCCCGCCTCTGTATGCTCAGCTATGCCTTCATCAGCACTGTTGTCACCCTGTTGCAACTCAGTGTAGGTGGCACCGCTTACTGCTTCTTGCCTGTTCCATGCCGGGTCATAAACAACATCGAGCAGACTGGCTGCGATTTCTGGGTTTTCTGCATCAGCAATAGCATCCATGAGCATCAGCGGGAAGCGCTGCAGCAAGCCCAGTTCGGTTTCGTTGACGGCATCTGCATCTGCGGATCTCATGATGACAACGTCAGCAAAAGCCTGGCAGGCATCTGCCACTACGTGCAGGTTCAACTGACTTGCACAACTTGAAAAACCCAGCAACTGCGCCGCATAAGCTTGCAAGGTTGCCGCATCATTGTCACCACCCTGGGCAAAGTGTTCATCCGCTGCCAGGCTCATGATGAGCGCATCCAGCGCTTCATGTAATGCTGAAGTTGGTGTATCTGCTGTATCTACTGTATTTACGTATACCGGGGATGTTTCTGGCTCAGTGATTTCTGCAGTTCCAGCTTGTGCAGCTTGTGCTTTGTGTACATCTGCTTGAGTCAATAAGACGATCTCTGCCGTGGCTGGTGCAGGCACCAGGAACAAAGGGGGAGGCTCTTCCACTTCAGCTACTGGTGTCAGCGGATCGCTATTCAGCAATTGCCTGAGCTCACAGGAATCACCAACGCTCAAAGGAATAGGCCAGCTGGCTGTCGAAAGATGATCTATCAGGGTTTCTATATTCTTGTCGCCATGATTCAGGGCATGGCTGGCCAGCAAATCTGGCCATTCGCTGAGCAGGTGATATTCTTCATCCGTAAGGCGGCGGTTCTGGTTATACAGGCTGATGAGGTTACGTTCTATCAGCGCACATACCCAGTGCAGGCCGGGCATGTCAGCAGCACAGGCTGCCGCGCGTATGCGGCGCAATTGCTCGATATAACAAGCCAGCGCACGGGTGACTACCGCGACATCCGTTGAGTGAGTGGCATCTGTTTCCAGCGCGTTGAATACCTCATCAAGGGCACCGAGGACGACATGGCTGAAATCTGTAGCCTGGTTTTCTAGCTGTTCCATACTGCCTCAGACGGGTAAGTTGGAAAGAAAGAAACCTGCGCAATGCCTTGCGCAGGTTTGAGTGGTGGTATCAGGCTGCCAGTTTGAAGACGCGTACGGTAGATAACAACATTCTTGCGTATTCCACCAGATTGGTGGTTTGCGCAGATTGTTCATCGAGTTGCAAGCTGGTTTCCTGATTGGTTTTCTTGATCTGTATCGCTCTGTCCAGCAATTCCTGGCTGGCCTTAGCCTGACCATGGGATTTGATGGCAATCTGCTGTACTGATTCCACCAGCTCAGTGGTCGCATTTTGCGTAGCCTGCATTTGCAGACCGGCCTGTTCTGCCAGACGGCTACCTTCTACCACCTGGGCAATTGCCGAGTTCATGGTGTTGACCGTATCTGAGGTTTCCAGCTGTATGTTATTGACCAGGCCAGAAATTTGCAGCGTCGCTTGCCGCGCATTTTCTGCCAGCCTTTGCACCTCATCCGCAACCACCGCAAAACCGCGACCAGCTTCACCGGCAGATGCCGCATGCATACTCGCATTCAAAGCCAGGATGTGGGTACGTTCTGCAATCGCATTAATCAGGCCGACCACGCCGGAAATTTCTTGTGAACGTTCACCGAGACGTTTAATCCGTTTTTCTGTTTCACGTATGATGTCGCGGGTACTGTTAATACCGCCCACCGTGCTGTTCACCGTATCCATCGCCAGTTGGGTTGAGCGTATCGCATTATCAGCAGCGCGGTTACAGGTTTGGGCCAGATCGGCAATATTGCGCATTTCTTCAGAAGCGGTCGATAATGAAACGGTAGTGTGTTCCACTTCCAGCCTTTCTTCCGCTGCTGCGGCCATCACGTTATCGGACTGGGCTTTCACTTTCAGCGTGGCCTCGGTCACGTCGGCAGAAATATTACTTACATCACGCAGCACTTTTGCAGTTTCACTGGTCAGCATGTTCAAGGCATCGGATACTGCACCAGTCACGTCGGCAGATACCGGCACTTTGACGGTCAAATCCCTGCTCGCGAGTTGCGCCACGGCCTGCAACAGAACCAGTACGGATTCATTGAGTTTTTCATTTTCATCTTCGATGGATTTGCGGCTGGCTTCACGCTCATCCACCATCCTGTCGAACTGGCGTGAGAGTTTGCCGATTTCGTCCGGTTGTGTGCTGCGTGCCCTAACGCTGGCATCACCCTGCGTCAATTTCTGCATAACGCCAATCAGATGTGAAACAGGTTTGGTGATACTACGCGTCATCCAGTAAGCAACACCTGCTGCCAGCAAGATGGATAAGGCTGCCACCAGAGCCAGGATGTTTTTCGCATTCAGGTAAGTGCTATCGGCTGCGGCACCATCCTTATTCACCAATTTTGTTTGGTAGTCGATTAGATTATCCATCGAAGAAAACCATTTTTCCTGATCGGCTTGCAAATTACCCAGCAGCCAGGTTGTGGCTTCCGTCTTTTTACCTTCAGTCGCCAGACGCAGGAATTCCCTTTGTGAAGCACCGTATTTATTACGTGCCTCGGTAGCGGTCTCGAAGATACCTTTTTCTTCTTCACTGGCAATCAGTTTTTCAAACCCGGCGATGTTTTCATCCTGGTTTTGCCTGCGTGACAAAATCAGTTGCTGTTCTTTTTCTACTGCCGATTGGTCGTTCAGGAGCAGCATATTGCGCATGGAGCGCGCATTGGCATTAACATTACCAAGCATCTTGTAGGCCAGCACAACTTTAGGGTAGCTACCATCCACAATGCGGTGAGTACCGTCATTGATGCTCTTCAGGTTGGACATCGCCAGCCAGGCCGTTACCGCCAACAGCAGCAACACCGCTGTAAATCCCAGACTGAGCCGGATACCAATATTCGGAGTACGTAATTTCATTTTGCTCTCCACAAGAAAAACATCGAAGACTGCTTGGTCAAATCAATAGCTGGGGATCAGCCGATTCCAGTTTTTAGTTCTATGCTCTGTAGTTCTGTGCTCTATACACTGCGGCTGAGTTTTTCAAAAAAACTTTCATGATTGAAGTCCAGCCAGACTTTGTCATCCTTGACAAAAGCCGCTGGTACATGGGCTTCCAGCGTGGCGGGCAATTGCGGCATCTGGGTGATGGTGCGCAATTCGGTCAGTGGTTGCGGATAACTGTCTATCAGCATGCCAACGGCATTTTCTGCCTTGTCCAGTATCAAAAACAATTTCGAGGCGATGACTTCTGACCTGCGGCCACTGAGTACCAGGCCCAGGTCAAAAATGGGTACCAGGTTGCCGCGCAGATTGATCAGGCCAAGCAAGAAGGCTGCGGCACCTGGCAAGGGAGCAAGCGCCTGTGGCCTTATCACTTCACTCCCTACCTCGGCTCTGATCAGCAAATTCAAAGAGCCTACGCGGTAGCCATAACGCTTTCTTTCGACTAGTGGTGCCACATCACTCCACAGCAAGTCGCCAGGTGGAGTGAAGCGCTCAAGGGCAACACTGGGTGGCAGCCATTCTTTGGACTGTCCGGCATTGCTGGAAGTGACTAAGCTCATGACCGCCCCCGCAGATGGGTGATGCGTTACAAAATTTAAAATCAGGCAGCGATTTTGAGTTGATCAATGATCTGGTCAGCTGTATAGGGCTTGGCGACATAGCCTTTGGCACCTTGCAACTGCCCCCAGATTTTGTCGGCTTTTTGCGATTTGCTGCTGACAAAAATAATAGGGATGTCTTTGGTTGCCGGATCTTGCGTCAGGCTACGACAGGCTTCATAGCCATCCATTTCTGGCATGACGATGTCGAGGAAAATAATCGAGGGTTTTTCGGCCTTGGCTTTTTCCAGCGTGTCCTTGCCGCTGGATGCAGTGACCACCACATAACCGGCATCAGTCAATATGCTTTTGATGTTGGCCAGTTCAGTCGTGGAATCGTCAACAACGAGTGCTTTTTTCATACCCATGATGTACTCCCGAAATGTGTAAGTGAAACGCTCTGATCCCCAGAGCAAAGGTAAAAATATTGGGCTGATCTGGTTTCAGGTCCCCATCGCCAGGCCATGATTCTTTTCCATGTCAGGCGCTGTCTCCGTTGCACTCAGGCTCTTTTCGACGACGGCACGGAACTTCAGATGTTCTACAGGCTTGGTCAGATAACTGCTGCATCCAGACAGCGAGCCGCGGATACGGTCAAACGGAGAGGACTTGCTGGTCAGCATGACCACGGGCGTGCGCTTGGTTTGTGGATGGCGGCGTATGATCTTGCAGATTTCATAGCCATCAGCACCAGGCATGACGATGTCGAGGAAGATGATGTCGTAGTTTTTCTTTTCCAGCATCTGCAAGGCTTGCTCACCGGTTTCAGCGCAGTCAGAAGCGATCTTCATCGAGCGCAATTCCAGGTCTATCTTGATTCTGGCAGTAGGGCTGTCATCCACGATCAGGGCACGGTGACCACCCTGCAAGACCGAGCTTGACGGATTTTTTTGCAGCAGGGGCTGCACAATAGCTGCTTTGTCCATTTCTGCCTTCTGAGCAACTGCTGCACTGAGTGGAAATGCTGTTTGTAAGACTTTTTCCAGTTCATCTGCTACCTGATCCAGCAAAGCCAGCATCTTGGTTGGTACCAGAGGATGCAGTAAATGATATTTGCCTGGCTGTGCCTTGCCTGCATTGGAAATGAATACCGTTGCAGGTTCGGGAATATTGCGTGTTGCTATAAGCTCCTGTAAAGCTGCTCTGGCCTGGCTATTATCCGGGTCGAGTATGACGATGTCAGGGTCAGCAGACTGACTGGCATCGCACAAGACATAGGAATGCCTGCGTCCGCTCGCCATGGTCAAGCTAAGCACGCTGCGCACCAGACGCAATTCATACTCAGACAAACCGAATACACTAATCAGAATTTTTTTAGAAGCGCCGGGAAGCGCCGTAGAAATGCTATTCATGAGCACATGCCTCTTAACGAAAAACCGCCAATGCGGAATACGGTACCTGGCTACCCTGCCGTGTTTAGCGAGGGCCCTCTAGTTTTGCGTCCCACGCTTTCGGGTGGTTTGCCTTTAAACAACAACAACAACAACAACAACAACAACAACAACAACAACACTGATATTCTCTCTATTGATTATCTCTTGTGGATAGAGAGGAACATCAGCCACAGTGCTTCATGCGAAGCACCGTTACCCCAATGTAGTTCAAGAATTTGAAGGCTACAAGGAAAAAGTTAACATTTTTTTGCTTTTTATTTTTTCATGCAAAAAATATAAAATTTAGCCTTGCTGGCAAATTTTTGCATATTTTGTGAGCACTTCAGCAATACCCTGCTCCAGGCATTCTACGATGACGGCATGGCCTATGGAGACTTCGAGTAAGCCGGGTATGGTCAGGAATTTGGCCAGGTTATCCAGGTTGAGATCATGCCCTGCGTTCACTCCCAGACCAGCATCCTGGGCACACTTGGCAGCAGCCACAAAGCCCTGGAAAATCTCTTCACCTTTTGCTGTTCCATAATGCTCAGCATACGGCTCGGTATATAACTCAACCCGGTCAGCGCCGAGTTCTTTCGCCAGGTGCATATCCTGGCTGTCGTAATCAATAAACAAACTGCTGCGTATGCCCAGCGCCTTCAGTTCAGCCAGAACGGGGCGTAAAAAATCTGCATCCTTGCGCAAATCCCAACCATGGTCAGAAGTCAGCTGATCTGGCGCATCCGGCACCAGCGTGCATTGCGCAGGCTTGTTGCGCTTCACGACTTCCAGAAAGTCTGGCGCCGGATAACCTTCGACATTCAATTCCACACCACGCGTCTGGCACAGCACGCCGAGAGTTTCGACATCAGAATAACGCGCATGCCTTTGATCCTGACGCGGATGCAGGGTAATGCCCCGCGCACCAAGGTCCAGGCAACGCGCAGCAAAGGCTTGCACATCAGGATAATTACGGCCACGTGAATTGCGCAGCAAGGCGATTTTGTTGATGTTGATGGAGAGTGCGGTCATGGTGATTCCAAAGTCTGGGCAAGGTAATGAAAAATTGCTGGAACAATTTTCTGTTCAGGTATTCATCATGAACTTGCTCGCAAGTTTGTACAAGTAACACAGCGGGGTGATTTACTGGTGCATCTGTTTTTTTGCTAATCTATAAAAAAACCAGCACAACAGTGCTGGCTTTACGGTACAAACTCCAGGCAAGCTTACTGCTGAAAAGCCAGCAACTGCGCGCCCTCAGTCACCTGATCACCAATCGCATACAAGACTTCATCAATGACACCATCATGCGGGGCAGAAATCGTGTGCTCCATCTTCATCGCTTCCATGATCAACAACGCATCACCCTTCTTCACTTCCTGCGCCTTGTTGACGAGCACGGCAACAATCTTGCCTGGCATGGGTGCTGTCAAACGGCCAGTTTCAGCCTCGGCTTCACCAGCATGCGCCAGTGCATCAATGTAATGCAGGTCAGTATGCTTGCCCTGGCTGAAGACATGGAAATGCTCACCATCGCGTACTACCGTGGCAGCCACGGTCTGGTCTGCAATCTTGATGACGATATCATTTTCATGTGCCAATGCCAGTCTGACTTGCACTTTCGATTCGCCTGCCTGTACTTGCCAGCCATCTGCCAGGTAAGTCACTTGTACGTCATGCGTCTGCTCTTCTTCCGTGAACTGCAGGCTACGTTGCATGAGGCTGTTCATGCGCCAGCCATGGCTGGATTGCCATGGGTCGCTGCTACCGTTTGTGGATTTTTCTGAGTTCAACAGGGACACAACCGCCAGCGCCAGCGTCGTCAGGTTCGCTGCTACTGGTGCCGGGAATAGTTCAGCCTGATTACGTTCTATCAGACCAGTATCCAGGTCTGCGCCAGAAAAGGCCTTGCTGGTCACCAGGCGCGACAGGAAGGCGATATTGCTGTTCAAACCGACGATCTGGTATTGCGCCAGCGCCTGCGCCATGCGGGCCAGTGCTTCTTTCCTGTCCTTGCCCCAGACTATCATCTTGGCGATCATGGGGTCATAGAAAGGTGAAATCGTATCGCCTTCACGCACGCCGCTATCGATACGGAAAGCCGCCGGATCTGTCGCGCCACCTAGTTCAAAATTCACAGCAACAGGGGTGCGTGCATGACGCAAAGTACCTATTGATGGCAAGAAACCTTTCTCAGGATTTTCTGCATACACGCGCGCTTCAATCGCATGACCATGTATCTGTAATTCATTTTGTTGCAGCGGCAGTTTCTCACCGGCAGCAACACGCAATTGCCACTCCACCAGGTCAGTACCGGTGATCATTTCTGTCACCGGATGTTCTACTTGCAAGCGGGTATTCATTTCCATGAAATAGAAAGAACCATCCTGGTTGGCGATGAATTCCACCGTGCCAGCGCCGACATAACCCACTGCTTTTGCCGCAGCCACGGCAGCATCGCCCATGGCAGCGCGGCGTTCTGCCGTCATGCCGGGTGCAGGTGCTTCTTCGAGTACTTTTTGATGACGGCGCTGTACCGAACAATCGCGTTCGAACAGGTAGACGCAATTGCCATGGGTATCAGCAAACACCTGTATTTCTATATGACGTGGCCTTTGCAGGTATTTTTCTGCCAGCACTTTATCGTCGCCAAAAGAGTTGATGGCTTCGCGTTTGCAGGATGCCAGCGCGTCTTTGAAGTCAGCAGATTTTTCAATAACGCGCATGCCCTTGCCACCGCCACCAGCACTGGCTTTGAGCAAGACCGGGTAACCGATGCGGTCAGCCTCGGTATGCAAAAAATCTGCATCCTGGTTATCGCCATGGTAGCCAGGTACCAGCGGCACATTGGCTTTTTCCATCAGGGATTTTGCCGCAGACTTGCTGCCCATGGCTTCTATCGCCGAGGCTGGCGGGCCTATGAAGGCAATGCCATTTTTGGCACAGGCTTCAGCGAACTCACTGTTTTCTGACAGAAAGCCATAGCCCGGATGTATTGCCTGCGCACCCGTCGCCAATGCGACTTCTATGATCTTGTCGGCACGCAGATAACTTTCCTTGGCAGCAGCAGGGCCTATCAACACTGCCTCATCACAAACTGCGACATGCTTGGCATTGGCATCGGCTTCGGAATACACAGCGACAGTCTTGATGCCCATGCGGCGTGCGGTAGCAGCAACACGGCAAGCAATTTCGCCACGGTTGGCGATAAGGATTTTGGTAAACATGTCTCTAACCTTTTGGGTGGATGTATCTACGATAATTGACTACGATTTTCTTAACCAGAAAAAGGCTTCGCCTTCCTCTTTGTCTCCATCTTTTCTCTGTGGCCTCTGTGCTGAAGAAGTAGGGTCTTTTTCAAGAACAACTACCAGCCTTCGCTTCTACCTTGCCACGTGTTTTCAGGCCAAGCTTGTCCAACAAGACACGGTCATCCTGCGCTTCTGGATTAGCTGTAGTCAGCAATTTATCGCCGTAGAAAATCGAATTCGCACCAGCCAGGAAACACATTGCCTGCACTGCCTCACCCATCTGGCGACGGCCGGCAGACAAACGTACACGCGCCTTCGGCATGGTGATGCGGGCGACGGCTATAGTGCGCACAAATTCCAATGGATCGAGCGGATCAAGTCCGTGCAAAGGTGTGCCTTCCACCTGCACCAGATGATTAACCGGTACCGATTCAGGATAGGGATTCAGATTTGCCAGTTGTGCGATCAGACCAGCCCGTTGGCGGCGTGATTCACCCATACCGACAATGCCGCCACAACAGACTTTCAAGCCGGCACTGCGTACATGACCCAGGGTATCAAGCCTGTCCTGATAATCACGGGTGGAAATGACGTTGCTGTAAAACTCGGGGGCGGTGTCGAGATTATGGTTGTAATAATCCAGACCTGCATCTTTCAAACGCTGTGCCTGCTCTTCTTTCAGCATACCCAGCGTCGCGCAGGTTTCCAGGCCCATGGCTTTGACTTCACGCACCATCGTTTCGACTTTTTCCATGTCGCGGTCTTTGGGTGAGCGCCAGGCGGCACCCATGCAAAAACGGGTTGCACCATTTTCACGGGCGGCCTTGGCAGCGTCCAGTACCTCACGCACATCCAGCATTTTCTTGGCTTCGACACCGGTGTCATAACGTGCCGCTTGCGGGCAATAGCCGCAATCTTCTTCGCAGCCGCCGGTCTTGATGGACAAGAGTGTCGCCAGCTCTACATCACCATCAGGGAAGTTGGCGCGATGTGCAGTTTGCGCCCGGAACATCAAGTCATTGAAGGGCAAATCAAACAGGGCCAGTACTTCATCCACGGGCCAGGTCTCGGCTTCTATCTTCTTGACCGGTGGCTGGAATTGCATGGCTTGCAAAGTCGTATCAGTAGCTTGCATCTTTGTTTCCTTTTACTTCAATTGACTCAAATCCAGATACGAGGCGGCGGCTTTTGCCTTCTCGTGATCAGGAACATTCAAACGGGGAATATGCCCCAGCATGGGTGCTGCTATGCGCTCACGCAGGGCGGCAATATTTTCTTGGGGGTACAGCATGCTGGTATCAACGGTATTGGCAACCCAGCCTGCCAGCCTCAAACCGCGAGCGGCGATGGCTTCAACAGTCAGCAACGCATGATTGATGCAACCCAGGCGCATGCCGACTACCAGTATCACGGGCAAATCCAGGGCTTGCGCCATGTCTGCGGTAGTTACTTGCGCATTCAGGGGTACACAAAAACCGCCTACGCCTTCGACTACCACTCCATCTGCCAGTGCACGCAACTGCTGATAGCTGTCGATGATATGCGGCAGTGCTATCTCCACTTGCTCCAGTTCCGCCACGATATGCGGCGCTGCCGGTGTCTGCATCAGGTAAGGGCATACTAGAGCCAGCTCTGCCTTGACACTGGAAGCGGCGATCAGAATATCGACATCTTCATTATGCAGGATGCCATCACGCATTTCTGCACCGGCGGCTATCGGTTTCATACCCACTGCCTGTAAACCTTGTGCCTGCATTGCATGCAACATCGCAGCACTGACCAGCGTCTTGCCGATCTCTGTATCAGTACCGGTCACGAAAAAGTCATGCTGCCGTTTTTGCATCAGGCCACCTCGGCAAAACACTGGGCCACATAACTCATCTGGTCGAGGCGGTTAATCGCCTGTACCAGTTGCAGTACCTGGATTTCTGTATGCGCGGCAGACAAGGTCACTCGCAAGCGAGCTGTACCAACTGGCACGGTAGGCGGGCGTATCGCCCCTACCCACAGTCCCTGGTCCATGAGGTTGCCAGCCACCCTCAGCATGGCGGCATTGTCACCAATGAGTACGGGTTGTATCGCAGTGTCCGATGGCATGCCTTGCCAGACTTGCAGATGCAGGCCATCGCTAAACAGGCCTATCAGTTTTTGCAGATGTGCACGTCTTTGCTGGCCTTCTTCACCTGCAATAATATCGATGCTGGTCAGCAGTGCATGCGCCAGTGCTGGTGCTGCGGCAGTCGTATAGATATAAGCACGAGCGCGTTGTACCAGCCATTCAATCACGGTAGCATCAGCCGCAACAAAGGCCCCACCGACACCGGCAGCCTTGCCCAGCGTACCCATGTAAACCAGATTCGGTGACTTGATATTCAGGTGCTCCAGCACGCCACGTCCATGCTGGCCCAGTACACCAAAGCCATGGGCATCATCGACGATGAGCCAGGCATCATAGCGCTCGCAAATTGCCAGCAGAGCCCCCAGTTCTGCGATATTGCCATCCATGCTGAAGACACTGTCGGTGACAACGACCCTGTGCTTGGTCTTGCATTGTTGCAGTATGCGTTCCAGCGCCGAGTAATCGCGGTGCGGGAATACCTGCACCGTAGCACGCGAGAGACGCGCACCATCGATGAGGGAAGCATGGTTCAGGGCTTCAGAAAATACGGTTGTGTCTTTATTGATGGCCAGCGCCGTGATGACCGCCAGATTGGCCATATAGCCCGTGCAGAAATACAGGGCGCGGGCGTTATCAATATGCGGTGAGACAAACTCGGCCAGTCGTTCTTCCAGCACAGCGTGCGCGCGGCTATGGCCGCTGATGAGGTGTGATGCACCACTACCTACACCGTACAGCGCAGCACCTTCCTGCATGGCTTCTGCCAGTTTGGGATGTGCTGCCAGGCCGAGGTAATCATTGCTGCAAAATGCCAGCAAGTCACGGCCATCGACTTTCATGTTTGGTGCTGATGGCGTTTCTACAGTGCGCCTCTGGCGCAATAAATGTTTTTGATCCAGCACAGCCAGCTCTTGCTGCAAACCCTGTATCAGGGATTTGCGTTGCGTGGCTATTCTTATGCCGGGATTGTTTTTACTAGCATCTGTCATGCCATTACCTCTTCAAATACCAGTCTGGTTTTATGTGCCAGCAAGCTCATTTCATCCTGCTCAAGGATGTAGGGCGGCATCATATAGACTGTGCGACCTATAGGCCGCATTAATAATTCCTGCTTCAGAGCCGCAGCAAAAAAGCGGCGTGAAAATGTTGCTGCGCGTTCTGCATCATCGACCACCGCATCAAACGCGAGGATCATGCCTTGCTGGCGGAAGTGGCGCACGCGCGCATCATTTTTCAAATCGGCAAAAGCCGTGCTTAAGAATTCTGCCTTGACGCGGTTCTTTTGCAAAACCTTGTCATCTTCAAATATCGCCAATGTCGCCAGTGCTGCACGACATGCCAGCGGATTACCTGTATAAGAATGCGAATGCAAGAAGCCACGTCTTACATCGGCATCATAAAATGCCTGATAGACAGCATCTGTCGTCATCACCAGTGACAGCGGTAAATAACCGCCACTGATACCTTTAGACAGGCATAAAAAGTCTGGCCAGATATTCGCTGATTCACAGGCAAAGAAAGTACCGGTGCGGCCACAACCTACGGCGATTTCATCAGCAATCAGATGCACCTGATACTGGTCGCATAATTCGCGCAAGCACTTCAGATACACAGCATCATGCATGGCCATACCAGTGGCACATTGCACCAGTGGTTCTATGATGACGGCAGCAATCTTGCCTGCGCGCTCCTGCAATTTTGCTTCCAGTGCAGCGGCTGCACGCAAGGCCACATCGGCAGCAGTTTCACCCGCTTCAGCCAGACGCGCATCCGGTGACGCAACGACATGCGCACGCTGCAACATGGGGCCATAGGCTTCACGGAACAGGCTGACATCGGTCACTGCCAGCGCCCCCACGGTTTCACCATGGTAGCTGCCCTGTATGCAAATAAACTCTTGTTTTTCAGTCTGGCCACCATTGCGCCAGGCATGAAAACTCATCTTCAGGGCGATCTCGACTGCTGACGCACCATCCGACGCATAGAAGCAATGGCCGAGTGCATGATTAGTCAGCGCCGCCAGTTTTTCTGATAATTCGACCACAGGCGCATGGGTAAAGCCGGCCAGCATCGCATGCTCGAGCTTATCAAGCTGGTCCTTCAATTCTGCATTGATACGTGGATTTGCATGGCCAAACAGGTTGACCCACCAGGAGCTGATTGCGTCAAGATAACGCTTGCCTTCCATATCAAACAGCCATGCACCGCGGCCATGGCTGACGGGTATCAGCGGCACGGTTTCATGATGCTGCATCTGGGTACACGGGTGCCATACATGTTGCAGGCTGCGTGCTACCCAGTCATTTTCTTGATTCAAATTCATTCCAGACAAATTTTACGATTGAAGCTCACATTTCATACCACGTTCAAGCCACGGACTGCGTAGTTTGAATGAGCTTCAAATGATTCTCTATATGCATGACATGAGCCTGGGCAAATTCTGCCTTGCTCAAACTGCCATAAGCAAAATGCGGCTTGATCTCACCCGCATGGTTTTCAAATTTTTGCAATGCCGCAATCAGCATATCGATACCAGCATTGACATCGCCGCTCTCGGCAATTGCTGGCGCACCTGGTATGGGCTCAGTCAGGTTATGCGTCATTGCACCGGCGACTGAAAAAGCATAAAAGGCTGCACTACCTGCCGTTTTCTGAAAGGCTGCCGGTTTCATTTCGGGATAACCCGTCATCGAATACTCTATGCTCTGCGCCAGATGCACAAAGACTTTATAAGGCGGCCAACCGGATAGGTTGGCGAGTTTATTCAATTTCAGACTGGCAAGTTTTGCCTGCATCTCTGGTATTGAAGTGAAGATTACTGTCGATTTGCGATAGGTCACCGCGCCCGCTGCGGCCAGCAAAGATACGCCCAGTCCAGTCAATACCAGTCTACGCTTTGTCATCTTTACCAGCTCCTTTCCACTCTATTCTATTCTTGCGATCCGCTTGATCTTCAAGCCAGATTCAACTTAACCAGTTTGGCTTACGTTTTTCCAGGAAAGAACGTACACCTTCACGGCCTTCATCCGATGCGCGTATCTGCGCTATACCTTCTACCGTTGCTGCTATCAGCGCTGGTGTCACTTCACGGCTGGCGACATCCTGTACCAGACGCTTGGCCTGCTTCACTGCATTCGGGCTGTTGCTAACCAGCGCTTTGACAATCTCGGCCACTTTGGCATCCAGTGCCTCGGCCGTCACCACTTCATGAGCAAAACCCGTGCGATGCGCCTCTGCCGCAGTAAAACGCTCGGCAGTGATGAAATAACGGCGCGCCGCGCTTTCACCCATGGCCTTGATAACATACGGCGAAATCGTCGCCGGTATCAGGCCCAGCTTGACTTCACTGAGGCAAAAATTAGCCGTATCTACACTAACCGCAATATCGCAGGCAGCCACCAGACCCATGCCACCGGCATAGCAATCACCTTGTACTTTGGCAACTACCGGCTTGCTACTGCTATAAATGGCATGCAGCATTTCTGCCAGTTGGCCAGCGTCCGCGAGGTTTTCCTCATGGGTGTAATCGGCCATCTTTTTCATCCAGTTCAGGTCTGCACCAGCACAAAAAGCAGGACCATTCGCGGCCAGCACAATAGCACGAATGCTGTCATTCGTATCCAAATCGCGGAAAACCTCAGTAATTTCGGCTATGGTGGTTTCATTAAATGCATTGCGTACATCGGGGCGGTTTAATGTAACAGTTGCCACGAAACCCTGAAAGCTCAGCTCGATATTTTCCATTTTAATAATTCCACATGATTCGTAATTGATCTTACCTTGCTTTTGGGAAGCCATTCGCATCAAGAAACTCGCTGACCAAAGGCTCCCAGATCTTGCTGCCCCCCGTAAACAAGGTATGACCATCCTTGCCAAATGCTGGCAGCAACTTGAATTCTGCCCTGCCACCTGCTTTTACAAAAGCCGCATGCCACTCCTGAGAATATCTGGGAGCAAAGTATTGATCGTTTTCTGTATATATCCACAGCATGGGGACTTTGCTGCCAGCGCCAAATTCCGCATACATTTTTTCCATCTTATAGGGCTGGCAAGGCTCACCGGGACGGTCAGCCGGGTTGCCACCAGAGCCACCGGCGAAATTGATGGCAGCTACCAGGCCAAATGGATTTTTTGCCGCTACCGCCACCGTGCTATAACCACCGACAGACTGCCCCACGACCAGCACCCGGCTGGCATCCACATATTTTTGTGTTTTGGCATATTCGAGCACTGCCAGGATTTCTTTGCTGGCGGCCTCTGCCATAGGTGCGTAATTTTTGTTATTGCAGCTGCCGCTTTCTTCAGGGTCAGGCGTCGTCCCCTTTTCACCATAGCCTATGCGGGTAGGCACAAATACGGTAAAACCGCGCTTCACAAAATACCTGGCCTGCGGGGTGTACCTGAATCTGGGAGTCGTCGCACGATTCGTGGCGCTGCGACCATGATTCAGGACCAGGATGGGGAAAGGACCATCACCATCAGGTTTGAACTGCGTAATGACCACTTCACCCTGGCTCTCCCGTCCAAACATATCCTTGACGACGACATTGATCGTCGTTACCGATTCATGCAAGTCGGTAGCCAGTTTGACCGGGCCAGCTATTGCCTGTTCTTCTGCAGTCTTTTCTTCCTGTAGTGCACGCGCCTGAACAGGCAAACTGAACAATGCCAATAGAACAAGCACGGGCATGCGGATAGTTGAAACGGGATTTGCCATGATAGTGTCCTACATCCTGAACACGCCAAACTTCACATCCGGTATCGGTGCATTCAAGGCAGCCGATAAACCCAGGCCCAACACCATGCGGGTATCTGCGGGATCAATCACACCGTCATCCCACAGGCGCGCGGATGCATAGTAAGGATGACCCTGGTGTTCGTACTGCTCCTTGATAGGTTGCTTGAAAGCCGCTTCTTCTTCGGCTGACCAGCTACCGCCCTTGCCTTCAATGCCATCACGTTTTACTGTCGCCAATACACTGGCAGCCTGCTCACCACCCATGACGCTGATACGCGCATTTGGCCACATCCACATGAAGCGTGGCGAGTAAGCGCGGCCACACATGCCGTAGTTGCCCGCACCAAAACTGCCGCCTATGATGACCGTGAACTTGGGCACATTGGCGGTAGCGACAGCAGTCACCATCTTGGCACCGTTACGGGCGATGCCTTCGTTTTCATATTTACGGCCTACCATGAAGCCGGTGATGTTTTGCAGGAAGACCAAAGGTATCTTGCGCTGGCAGCACAATTCTATGAAATGGGCGCCTTTCAATGCCGATTCCGAAAACAGGATACCGTTGTTGGCGATGATGCCGACTGGCATGCCGTGGATATAGGCAAAGCCGCAAACCAGGGTAGTGCCATAACGCGCCTTGAATTCATCGAAATGGCTGCCATCGACGATACGGGCAATGACTTCACGCACATCAAAAGGCTTGCGGGTATCGACCGGTATCACGCCGTACAGTTCAGAGGCAGGGAACTTTGGCTCTTCGACTTCTTTCATGACCACGGTTTGTGGTTTCTGGCGGTTCAGGTGCGAGACGATAGTGCGCGCCAGTGACAGCGCATGCGTATCATTTTGCGCCAGATGATCAACCACGCCAGACAAACGGGTATGTACGTCACCGCCACCGAGGTCTTCGGCACTGACGACTTCACCGGTTGCAGCTTTCACCAGCGGTGGGCCACCGAGGAAAATCGTACCCTGGTTCTTGACGATGATGGATTCATCACTCATTGCTGGCACATAGGCACCACCGGCTGTACAGGAACCCATGACCACCGCAATTTGCGGTATGCCCTTGGCCGACATATTGGCCTGGTTGTAGAAGATACGGCCAAAGTGATCGCGGTCAGGGAAGACATCATCCTGGTTAGGCAAGTTCGCGCCACCACTATCGACGAGATAGATGCAGGGCAGATTGTTTTGCTCGGCAATCTCTTGCGCACGCAAATGCTTCTTGACGGTCAGCGGGTAATAAGTGCCGCCTTTGACTGTCGCATCATTACAGACGATGATGCATTCCTGCCCAGCCACGCGGCCTATGCCAGTGATGACACCGGCAGATGGAGCGGCATCGGCACCGCTTTTTTCTTTGTACATGTCGAAAGCAGCGAGTTGCGAAAACTCCAGGAAAGGCGTGCCTGCATCGAGCAGCATTTGCACACGGTCACGCGGCAAGAGTTTGCCACGGGCCAGATGTTTCTTGCGTGCTTCTTCGCCACCGCCAAGTGCAATCTTGGCGATTTTTTCCTTGAGGTCATCCACCACGGCTTGCATGGCCGCTGCATTGGCTTTGAATTCTTCAGAGCGGGGATTGAGTTTGGAATCTAAAGTTGTCATTATCTTTTTCACTTTTCTGGAAAACTGCCATCCACGTAAAACCACTTGCCTTCATAACGCACAAAACGGCTGAGTTCATGCAGCCTGTGCGCCTTGCCAGCTATCTTGTAACGGGCGACAAATTCCACTGTCGCCGCGTCACCATCAGCTTTGAATTTCTTTACTTCCAGCCCCAGCCATTTGGTTGGTTCATCATGCGTGATGCGTTCCTTGGGACAAGTCCGCTCATCCCAGGTCGCACGCAGATAGGCTTCATCGTTCAGCGTATAAGCGGTATAGCGCGAACGCATCAATGCTTCTGCCGTAGGTGCAACTGCTGCGCCACTGGTGTAAGGACCGCAGCACAGGTCAATATTTTTATTCAAGCCACAGGGGCATGCTTTGCTACTCATTATTACTTCTTGCTTTCCTTGATGGTGACTGGTGCTCCGGCGGCTTTCCAGGCAGTAAAACCACCGTCGATATGCGCGACATTTTCCAGGCCCATGTCTTGCACAGTCTTGGTCGTCAGTGCACTGCGCCAGCCAGCGGCACAAAACAAAATGAATTCTTTTTTCTCGCCGAAGACAGGTTTGAAATAAGGTGAATCAGGATCAACCCAAAACTCTATCATGCCGCGCGGCGCATGATAGGCACCAGGGACGATACCTTCACGTTCCAGCTCGCGGATATCGCGGACATCAATGAACTGCACATTGGCATCTGCGAGTTTGACCTGGGCTTCTGCCACGCTATAGGTTTTGATTTCGGCATTGGCTTCATCAACCAGTTGCTTGTAACCTTTTTTCATGCTGTCTCCGTTATTTCAACATCTCTTGAACATCCCCTCCCCTTCAAGGGGAGGGTTAGGGTGGGGATGGGGTTCGGTCAATTGACGGCAAACGAAATTACGTCAGAAACCCATCCCCATCCCAACCTGTCCACTGCGCTGCTTTCAAGCAGCTTAGATTACGTCGGCGCAAAGTATACTTTGCGAATTCCCACCTACATCCCCTTGAAGGGGAAGGAGAAAAACAGGCTATGCTACGAGGCAAAAGTGCTTACAAGAACAACATTTGGAAATGTTTCTGACTCGTTCTATTTATCCCGCCAGCGCACGTCCAATCAAAATCTTTTGTATATCGGAAGTGCCTTCATAAATCTGGCAAACCCGCACATCGCGGTAAATGCGTTCTACCGGGAAGTCGCTGACGTAGCCGTAGCCGCCGTGGATTTGTATTGCATCCGAGCAGACTTTTTCTGCCATTTCAGAAGCAAACAGTTTTGCCATCGCCGCTTCTTTCAAACAGGGCTTGCCTGCGTCTTTCATGCTGGCGGCATGCCAGATCAATTGGCGGGCGGCTTCTATCTGGGTCGCCATGTCGGCCAGTTTGAATTGTACGGACTGGTGCTCAAAAATGGGCTTGCCAAAACTGGTTCTGTCCTTGGCATAAGCGAGGGCGGCTTCAAATGCAGCTCTTGCCATGCCTACTGATTGCGAGGCTATGCCTATGCGGCCACCTTCAAGTCCAGACAGGGCGATCTTGTAGCCCATGCCTTCTTCACCTATCAGGTTCTCTGCCGGAATACGGCAATTTTCGAACAGGATTTGTGCCGTGTCGGATGAATGCTGGCCCATCTTTTGTTCCAGGCTGGCGACGATATAGCCAGGTGTGCTGGTTGGTACCCAGAAAGCGCTGATGCCCTTCTTGCCTGCTTCTTTATCAGTAACTGCCATGACGATGGCAACATCAGCATATTTGCCGCTGGTGATGAATTGCTTGACGCCATTGATGACGAAATGATCGCCATCGCGTTTTGCGGTTGTGCGCAGTTCAGAGGCGTCGCTGCCTGCGTGCGGCTCAGTCAGGCAAAAAGCACCTAGCATCTCGCCTTGTGCCAGCGGTGTCAGCCATTGTTTTTTTTGTGCGTCATTGGCATACATCATGGCGATGCTGCAGACCGGGCAATTGTTGACGGACACTACAGTAGAGGTACCGCCATCACCGGCAGCGATTTCTTCCAGCACCAGGGCCAGCGACAAATAATCCATGCCAGCGCCACCAAACTCTTCTGGCACAGCCACGCCATAGGCACCCATTTGTGCCAGCTCTTTCAATTCTTCTGCGGGGAAGTGATGTTCCTTATCCCAGCGGGCGGCATTGGGCACCAGACGGTCCTGGGCAAAGGCGCGCACAGCGTCGCGTATCATTTCGTGTTCTGGTGTGAGTAGCATGATGGTTCTGTTTTCTATTTATGAGTGCTGTACTTGTGAAGATTTACCAGCTGTGTTCTGCGCCTGTGTATTGCAAATATTTGCCATTGTCAGCTGGCTTCAAGGCAGCCAGGGTCTGACGTATGCCTGCCACGCTGACATCGACAGTGATTTCTGCGGCATCACCACCCATGTCGGTTTTTACCCAGCCCGGGTCCATCGCAACACAGATGGCTTTGCTGGTACTCAGCGACACGTCTTTCAATACTGAATTCAATGCCGTCTTGCTGGCGCGGTATAACCAGCCCGTCGGATTGCTGCGCTCGCCTATCGATGCCATGCTGGATGAAATCACAGCCAGCTTGCCACTGGCGTTTTCTACCAGCGGCAGCACAATGGGTAATATCCTCATCGCCGACAACAGGTTGGTATGCATGACGGTATCAAACTGTTGCTGGTCCGGCGCAGTCAGGCCTTCTGTTCTTGGGCCGAACACGCCAGCATTGAGGATAGCCACATCAATCTTTTCGTCATCAAGACGCCATCCGAGACCAGCACAGTCATTCAGATTCGTTACATCCAGCGGCAAGGCTTCACAGCCTGCTGACCGCAAAACTGCCAGGTCTTCTTCCTTGCGTGCAGTGGCGATGACACGCCAGCCTGCAGCCTTGTATTGCATGGCCAGTTCGTGGCCTATACCGCGTGATGCACCGATGATTAAAGCGACTGGCATATTTTCCCAATGAATGAAAAATTTTAAATCTCCTCCCCTTCAAGGGGAGGGAATTCGAGCGAAATTAATTTCGCTTAAATCATTTCAATCGCCAGAGCTGTACCCTCGCCACCGCCAATACAAAGCGAAGCCACCCCACGTTTCTTACCCTGCTTCTTCAAAGCACCCATCAACGTAATGATGATACGCGCACCAGAAGCACCAATAGGATGACCCAGCGCACAAGCACCACCATGCACATTGACCTTGTCATGCGGAATACCGAGTTCTTTCATCGCAGCCATAGGCACGGTAGCGAAAGCTTCGTTGATTTCAAACAGATCGACATCGTCAGTCGTCCAGCCCAATTTTTTGTACAGCTTCTGGATAGCGCCAACCGGCGCGGTCGTGAACCAGCCTGGTTCTTGCGCATTGCTGGCGTGGCCAAGGATTTTTGCGATCGGTGTCAGGCCCAGTTCTTTGGCTTTGGATTCACGCATCAGGACCAGTGCTGCAGCGCCGTCATTGATGGACGAAGAAGAAGCAGCAGTGATCGTGCCGTCTTTTTTGAAGGCTGGTTTCAAGGCAGGGATTTTATCGAGCTTGGCTTTCAGCGGGCCTTCATCCTTGTCGATGACAACATCACCGCCACGGCCTGATACTGTCACTGGGGCGATTTCCCATGCGAAGGAACCATCGGCAGTTGCGGCTTGCGCACGCTTGACGGAGGCAATTGCAAATGCGTCCTGCTCTTCGCGGCTGAAATTGTATTTGGCAGAACAGTCTTCAGCAAAGGTGCCCATGGAACGGCCCTTGTCATAGGCGTCTTCGAGACCATCAAGCATCATGTGGTCATACATCATGCCGTGGCCGATGCGGTAACCGCCACGTGCCTTGGGGATCAGGTAAGGGGCATTGGTCATGGATTCCATACCGCCGGAAACGATGACTTCATTGCTGCCAGCATTGATGGAATCAAAAGCCATCATGGTGGCCTTCATGGCTGAGCCGCACATCTTGGACAAGGTCACGGCGCCGGTGGATACTGGCAAACCCGCAGCCAGCAAAGCCTGGCGTGCCGGGGCCTGGCCCTGGCCTGCCATCAGGCAGTTACCGAACAAGACTTCTTCTACCAGCTCTGGCTTGACACCGGCGCGTTCAACGGCAGCCTTGATGGCAACTGCACCGAGCTGGCTGGCTGTCAGGGAAGAAAAATCGCCCTGGAAGGCACCCATGGGGGTACGGGCGGCACCAACGATTACGATAGGATCATTCATCTTGTTCTCCAAAAAAAAAGCAGATTGACTGCCTGAAAATGAGGGCTTGTCCGTCATGAAACGGGCAAGCACAAAGCTTCTAAGTTGTACTGCTGGCCTGATTGCAAAAACGGATTTCCTGCGGATACGGAAACACATCATCTACCTTGCCATCGACTATGCGCTTCTTGCGGGCTTGCCAGTATTCGGCGGTCAGCAAGTCAGCATGATGCTTCATAAAATATTCTTTGACGTTTTTATTCCCCAGCAAGAAAGTGCCAAACTGCTCGGGGAAGACATCATTTTTGGCAATCGGGTACCAGGGCTCGGCGGACATCTCGTCTTCTTCATTGCGTGGCAAAGGTATCTTGCGGAAATTGCAGTCGGTGATGTATTCGATTTCATCATAGTCATAAAACACGACGCGACCATGACGGGTGACACCAAAGTTTTTATACAGCATGTCACCGGGGAAGATGTTCGCTGCCACCAGGTCCTTGATGGCACTGCCGTATTCTTTCAGACCATGCTCCATCGCAGCCATATCACCACCGCGCTCGGCTTCAGTCAGCCAGATGTTCAGCGGTGTCATACGGCGTTCTATATACAGATGCTTGATGACGACTTCATCATCATTCACTTCCAATAATGAAGGCGCATATTGTTTGATCTCGGCCAGCAATTCTTCAGAAAAACGTGAGCGCGGGAATGCCACATCCGAGTATTCCAGAGTATCGGCCATACGGCCTACGCGGTCATGGTTTTTCACCAGCAGGTATTTTTCCTTGATCAGGGCCTTGGTGGTTTCCTTGGGAGGCGGGAAACTGTCCTTGATCAGTTTGAATACATACGGGAAAGATGGCAATGCAAACACCAGCATCACCAGACCGCGTATGCCGGGTGCGGCTTCTATGCGGTCGGATGAATATTTTAGATGGTGCAAAAAATCGCGATAAAACAAATTCTTGCCATGTTTTTGCAGACCTATCATGGTGTAGATTTCACTGCGCGGCTTCTTGGGCAGGATGCTGCGTATGAATTGCACATAGGCCGATGGTACTTCCATATCGACCATGAAATAGGCGCGTGTAAATGAGAACAGCACCGTGATGAGCATGGTGTCAAAAATCACGGTATCGAGTACTAACTCACCCTTGCGCTTGTGCATGACAGGAATGACAAAGGGATATTCCTTATTGCCATTGATGCCCTTGCCTATGATGTAGGCAGACTTGTTGCGATAGAACAGACTGGCCAGTACTTGTATCTGGTGATTTGGCTCCAGCTTGGCGGGGCCAAAATTTTCACGCAGGCGTGCTTCTACCAAGGCCACATCACGGTCCAGGTCTTCAAACTTGGCATTCAGCTGAAAATTCGTGACGATGCGCTTGATGGTAAAACTCAGGCCATCGGTCGCCGGGTAATACACACGATAACTTGGTGGCGTATCTTCACTTTCCAGATACTCGGTCGAGGTTGCCGGGCGCACGAAAATAAAATCATTGTGATAGTAATTTCTGTGCAAAAGCTTGGTGCAAACGGTATTGAAAAACGTCTCAGCCAGCTCAGGGCGCAGATGATCGATCAGCATGCCCATGTAATGCAGTTTGACTTCGCGCCAGACTTCGTCGCTGAGGTCTTCTTCTGCGTATTCATCTTCCAGTGCCTGCACGCATTCGCGCACGCGGGTGTCGTAATAACCTATGCGTTCGCGTGCGGCGATTTGTGCGGCTTTCCAGTCACCCGTTTCAAATTGCTGCTTTGCTCTTTGACTACTGGCCCTGAACAAATGGTAATGCCTGTCAAAGCCATCAAGTATCGTCCTGGCGATATCGAAGGCGATTTGTGAAGACAGCAATTTGGGGAAATGGGTGTGGGGCATGGTTGGGGCTCACTCAGTCTTAACTACGGATTGGAACTGGTTTTTCCAAGCCTGTAGTTTATCCAAATCCACGGCGATGCCACCACAAACCACGATCAGTGGTTTTTTATACTCAGCCAATACCGGCAAGTTCTGATAAGCAACTGCCAAAGCTGCTCCGCAGGCCGGTTCCACAAGAGTGCGCATATCGTCGGCAAAAGCCAGGCACGCCAGCACAGCCTGGGCATCGCTGACGGTGACCGTATGAATAGTACGCTTGCGCGTCCAGTCAAATGCCTGCTGTGCAACACGTCTCGCGCCGAGGGTGCTGGCAATCGAGGTAATCGCCGGCAAAGTCACCAGTTCACCGGCCTGCACGGCTGCGTGCAGAGAAGCTGCGCCTTCAGTCTCTGAGGCGATGATGGGGATATGGCCGAGGCCATTGCGCTCCAGGCCGAGGGCGATGCCACTGAGCAAGCCACCACCACCGACGGAACAGATGACGACATCAAAGTCGAGCTTGCCCGCCACTTCATCTATCGTTGTGGCATTGCCGTCCCAGATATCAGCATGGTCAAACGGCGGGATATACACGGCACCCGGCTGCTCGCACAGGCGCAAAGCTTCCTGATTGGCTTCATCCCAGACGCTGCCCGCGACAATGACTGTCGCGCCGATTGCCCGTATTGCCGCTCGCACACTTTCATGCGTGGTTTGCGGCACGACGATGGTGGTTTGCAAACCCAGGGCCACGCCAGCAACAGCGGCAGCAAAACCGGCATTACCGCCAGAGGGGCAGACAAAGTGTTTAGCACCCTGCTCTGCCGCACGCTGGCACATCAGGCCGATGCCACGCAACTTGAAAGAACCGGAAGGCTGGTTGTTTTCCATTTTCAGCCAGACTTGTTTGTCCAAGCTGGCTGAAAGAGAACGGTGTTCCAGCAACGGTGTAGTGATATGCAAATGTGTCATGGTCAAATAGACTCAGTTTACAACAATCCCTGTTACTTGGTTTCTGCAAACAACTCACGGCCTATCAACATGCGGCGTATCTCGCTGGTACCAGCGCCTATCTCATACAGCTTGGCATCGCGCCACAGGCGACCGACCGGGTATTCATTGATATAGCCATTGCCACCTAGTGTCTGTATCGCTTCGCCAGCCATCCATGTGGCTTTTTCTGCCGAGTACAAAATCGCACCTGCAGCATCCTTGCGCAGGGCGCGCACTGCTTCTGGCGTCGTGGCGCGGTCGCAAGCCTGACCGACTGCATACACATAGGCCTTGCACGCCATCATGGTCGAATACATATCTGCCAGCTTGCCCTGCATCAATTGGAACTCACCGATAGGCTGGCCGAATTGCTTGCGGTCATGCACATAAGGAACTACCGCATCCATACAGGCTTGCATGATCCCCAGAGGGCCGCCCGACAAGACGGTACGCTCAAAATCCAGGCCAGACATCAGAACATTAACGCCCTTGCCCAAGCCACCGAGCACGTTTTCTGCCGGGACTTCGCAATCCTCGAATACCAGTTCACCCGTGTGGGAGCCGCGCATGCCGAGTTTGTCGAGCTTTTGCGCAATGCTGAAGCCTTTAAAACCTTTTTCTATGAGGAAGGCTGTCATGCCGCGTGGGCCAGCTTCCAGGTCGTTCTTTGCATACACGACCAGCGTGTCGGCATCAGGACCATTGGTGATCCACATCTTGGTGCCGTTCAGTACCCAGCGGTCACCCTTCCAGTCTGCGCGCAGCTTCATGCTGACCACGTCGGAACCAGCATTTGGCTCGGACATGGCGAGCGCGCCTATGTGTTCGCCGCTGATCAGTTTTGGCAGGTACTTGGCTTTTTGTTCTTCTGTACCATTGCGCTTGATCTGGTTCACGCACAGGTTGGAGTGGGCACCATACGACAGGCCGACTGAGGCAGAAGCACGGGAAATTTCTTCCATGGCAATGATATGGGCGAGATAGCCCATGTTGGCGCCACCGTATTCTTCGCTGACGGTCACACCCAGAATGCCCAGGTCACCCATCTTGCGCCACAAATCCATGGGGAACTGGTCGCTACGGTCTATCTCGGCGGCACGCGGGGCGATTTCTGCCTGGGCAAATTGCTGCACGGCTTCGCGCAAAGCGGCGATGTCTTCGCCGTGATCAAAAGTCAAACCTGGTAAATGCAGCATGTCGTCCTCACACTTTTATGAAATTAAAATTCACTGGCTTATGCTAACTTATGGTCAAGCATGCCAGCCTTGTTAAGCCTATAGCCTATATCTTTGATTCTGCCTTGGGTATCACAAACAAAGTCTGTTGCATGATGGCACAGAGTTTTTCCTGGCCCTTGTCCACCACAAACACTTCTGCACTGGATACCACCAGGGTTTTACCTGCCTTCAAGACTTTGCCACGGGCAATCAAAGTGTCGCCCTTGCCAGGTGCAACGATATTGATCTTGTATTCTGCAGTTAAGCACTCACTCACCGGCATCAATTGGGTATTCGCGGCATAGCCACCTGCCGCATCAGCTATAGTACCAATCACACCACCATGGAAATAGCCATGCTGCTGGCTGACTACCTCACTGAAAGGCAGGCTGATTTCACATGCGCCGGGGGTGATGCTGGTCAGGCGGGCATTCCAGGCCATTAATGCACCCTGGGCATTAAAGCTTTCCAGCAAGCTCAGGGCCAGTTTGTGATCCAGTGTCGCTGCACTTTGCTGCGTTGCCTGATTGCTCATAAAACCCCCAATAACCAAGGAAAAACCATCTCAGGCAAAAATAATACGTCTAATTGACGTTTACGTAAACGTCAATTCACTGGTTTGATGTTTTTCTACTGCAAGCTCAATATAAATCTTATCGAATTACTCATGCAGTCCATGGCAGTCCTGTTAAATAAGACCAGACTTATTTTTCTGCATGGTCCAGTTGCCCCAGCAAACTACGGCTTTTTTCTTCATGCGCACTGATTTCTGCCAGCATGATTTCTATGTCTTCGCGCTGTTGCTCCAGCGCCGCCCTGTGCCTGGCCAGCACCACCAGGAAACTCTGTAACTGTACTTCGGTATCCTTGGGAGAACGGTACATATCGACCAGGCTTTTGATGTCCGACAGGCTCAGGCCCAGTCGCTTGCCGCGCAGTGTCAGCTTCAGATGGGTGCGCTCCCGCGTTGTATAAACACGGTTGCGGCCGCCCGGCCCTTCACGTGTGGGGCTCAGCAAACCCTGGTCTTCATAGAATCGTATCGCCCTCGGGGTAATATCAAATTCGCGGGCAAGTTCGGTAATGGTATAGGTGGCCATGGTCAATCTGGTGAAAAAACACAGAAACAGTTTTCTGATTACAATCTGCACTTGATGCAGTTGACGTTAACGTCAAATAGTTTTAAATCGCATTGTAGGCTATTCCAGTCCTTCTGGAGTCATCCATAATGAGAAAACAGGCAGCAGATGGCAACACGCCCTGGCCACCACAATAACAACAGAGACGAGCATGAACTTACTGGAACAACAACTCCACTACCCTTTTGGCGAAACCTTGCCCGACACCGGCAAGACCATGGAAATCGCCCCCGGCGTGCTGTGGATACGCATGGGCCTGCCCTTTGCGCTGAACCATATCAACCTGTGGCTGCTGGAAGATGAACTGGAGACCTGCCAGGGCAAGGTCCGTGGCTGGACGGCAGTCGATTGCGGCATCGCCAGCGACGCCACCCGTGATGCCTGGGAGATTTTGTTCGGCGACCTCAACAACCATTTGCGTGGCCTGCCCATCATCCGCGTCATTGCCACCCACTGTCACCCCGACCATATAGGCCTGGCTGACTGGCTGTGCAGCCGCTGGAATGTACAGCTATGGATGACGGCAGGCGAATACGCCTTTGCCCGCATGATGTCGGCCAGCCTGCCGGGTGCGGACGGCACGGCCATGTTCCCGCACTTTCGCAAGCATGGCCTGGTTGATAGCGGCATGCAGGAACAGATACAGGAAAGAAAAACCCATTACACCAGACTGGTGCCGACTGTACCAACCGCCTACCACCGCATGCAAGAAGGTCTGGATGTCGTCATCAAGCAACGTCGCTGGCAGGTTATCGTTGGATTTGGCCATTCCCCCGAACATGCTTCGCTATATTGCGCAGAACTGAATATCCTGATTTCTGGTGATATGCTGTTGCCGCGCATCTCTACCAATGTATCGGTGTTTGCCATAGAGCCAGAAGCCAATCCCGTACAGCAGTACATGGATTCACTGCAAAAATACCTGCCACTGCCAGAAGACGTGCTGATCCTGCCTTCTCATGGCAAACCCTTCAAGGGCTTGCATACCCGCGTACAGCAATTGCAAGACCACCATGCCGAGCGACTGGAAGAGGTAAAGACGGCCTGTGCCACGCCACAATCAGCGATGGACATTGTCCCCATCATGTTCCGTCGCACACTCGATTCTCATCAACTGACTTTCGCGATAGGCGAAGCGCTGGCCCACTTGCACAAGCTCTGGTATGACGGTGTCTTGCGCAGGGAAACGGGGAATGATGGAGTCTTGCGCTTCGTCATCAATTAAGCGTCAAGAAATATCGCCCACGCCTACGCTCTCACACGTACTCACACGTACTCTGAGGCGATATTTTTATTGCTGCGGTATTCTACTGATCTGCACACTGACTATCTGCCACTTGCCATCGCGCTGTGCATAGATATCGATATAGCGGTAATGTGATTTGAAAGGTTTGCCCTCATAGCGGCCAGTCATCTTGGTGCGGCCACTGAGCAGGGCAACATTCCCGTACAGGCGTATTTCAAAATCCTCTACCTTGTAGGGATCAATTTCCAGCTTGTCTGATACCAGGCCATTGACGAAACTGGTCTTGGTTTCAAGATCGCCGTCGCCGTCTATCTGACGAAAGTCTTCTGCCATATTGGCTTCTATCGCTTCCTTGTCCTTGCGGACGATGGCGGCATCCCAGTCGTCAGACAGCTTTGTCAATTGCGCGACCAGGGCGACGTTTTTTGCATCAGTGGAGTCGGCTGCATGTGCAGGCAATAATCCCGGACTGGCAATGGCCAGCAATACACTGGCTGCTCCCAAATATTTTTTGAACATCCTCATCCTTTTTTATAAAGCACGGCCATCATAGTGATGCACGGGTATGGCTGCCAGGTCTATATCTTCCAGGCAGCGCAGATTGATGGCTGCCACCTTGTTGCCTTTGGGATCGACGCCCTCGGCATAAGGATGCATGCCGCAAGTAGGACAAAATTTATGCTGTATCACATGCTTGTTGAAGAGGTAGGTACTGGCGGCCTCTTCCGGCGTCAGCAAGTGCAAATTCGTGAATGGCACAAACCACAGCAGCGAACCCTTGCGCTGGCAGATGGAACAATTACAGGCCAGCCCGCTGTCTATTTCACCCTCTACTTCAAATGCGATTTTGCCGCAATGGCAGCTACCTTTATGCATGAATACACTCCCTCAGTGTCTAATGAATGATGATGTTCAGTTCAGTCTTGCACATCCTGCCAGTATTCACCGGGCCGGTAATTGCCGAAATACCAGAGATGCCCTTCAGGGTCGAGCACCATATAACCCCTGGCACCATAATCCTCGGTTTGCAGTGGCCGCACCAGCTTGGCACCGGCGGCAATTGCCCGTGCATGATGGGCGTCCGGGTCATCCACATAGACGCTGAGCGCCTGTGAAATGCCGGTCAAGGATCTGGGGCTGACATGATGCGTCTCGGCCTTGGGCGAAGCCACCATGATGACGCCTGTACCCAGACTCAATTCTGAATGTTCTACCCGGTTGCCCTCACCAGGCACCACGAAACGGGAGGTAAAACCAAAGGCCTTGACCAGCCAGTCTATGGCGGCAGGCGCATCATCATAAATCAGGCTGGGATGGATATCAGACGGGGTACGGTAAGACTCAGACATGACGCGTTCCTTTCAGGATGGAAACGACGGGGCCGGCAAGACTTACTTTATATACAAAAAGGCAAGCATATACAAGCCATTAAAGTCTATGCAGGCATGGCCGACTACATTTATTTTTGCGCATCTCGCTCACGGCAACTGAGTGTGGCGTAATCGGCTTTGGGCAGTTTATGCCTGATACCATAAGTCTTCAGGGTATCGAACACATCGGCATGCGGTTTGAAGGTACAGGCATTTTTCTCGGCAAAATCCTGCAGTGGACGAGTATCAGCTTCTACTTGCCGCACCAGGCCAAGGCCAGGGCTGACACAACAGCCTACATACTTATCCATGTATTCTTCTTCCAGCAAAATCAATGTATGCCCCATGAAGCTGGCTGGTTTTTGCAAGAGATAAAAATCAATGTAGTCGGCACGCTGCTGCGGCTTTTTACTGATGATCGCCGCTTGCTGGTAAGCCCGTATCACAGGCCTGGATTCGGCCTGCCTGTCTTGTCCATCAGCTCTGATTTTGAGGGCAAGTATGAGCTGGTTTTCCAGCCTGGCATCAGACGCCAGACTATTCGATGAGAATGCGCTCAGCAAAAAACCGGACAGCAGGAAATACAGAATTTTATTCATCATCAGGTCTAGCGCTTGATCAAACGGATTTCAAACAATTTAGGCCACAATTTACCCGTCACAAACAGCCTGTCTTTGGCGGCATCATAGGCGATGCCGTTGAGGACATCAGGGTTACCCATGATGCGGTCGCCCATGGAGAGCAAGCCGTTCAGATTGATCCAGCCTATGACCTTGCCGGTCTTGGGGTCAATACGGGCGATGTTATCGGTTTGCCAGATGTTAGCGAAAATCTCGCCCTTTACCCATTCAAGTTCATTTAACTGATCTATTGCCTTGCCATCTGCCGTGACCTTGATACGGTGGGTCTCACGCAAAGTGAGCGGGTCGAGGAAACGCAATTCTGAGGTGCCGTCGCTCATGATGATTTCTTTATCATTGCGGGCAATGCCCCAGCCCTCGCCTTTGTAGGCGAATTCTTTTTGGAAGGCGAAAGTGTCGAGATCAAGCACATAACCCGCCTGGTTAGTCCAGGTGATGCCTATAATGCGCTTGTCCCACCAGGTGATGCCCTCGCCAAAAATCTGTCTGGGCAAATCCATTTTTTGCAGGACTTCACCGGTTTCCAGCCTGACCTTGCGTACGGTAGAGCGACCTTGCAAACCCGTACTTTCATACAGGAAGCCATCCTTGATAAACAAGCCCTGGGTGAAGGCATTCGGGTCATGCGGGTAGGCATGTACCACCTCGTAGGTATAAGTTGGGATTGCCGATGCAGCCTGGGCACTTGCCACAGGCAAGAATACGGCGCTACTCAATAACAAGCCGGACAATACGCCTGAAAACAAGCTTGCCGATAATCCTGTCAATGTCCATTTACGCATGCAAATATCCCATCCTTGGCAGGCTGCATCATTGCAGCCTGGCTTGCTAAATTTTACCAAGCACCGTCATTAAAGACCGCTTTGGCATAGAAGGAGGAAAGAATAGATATTTTCGGCGAGCCTGTCACCTGAATTTACTTAGCGTGACAAATCTCTTGCCAGCAAAACTGGCTCAGGAAGGTTTTTCGAGTTGCTCATACACGGCATTGGAAATGCGTGCGAGTTCTGCTTTGCTGATACTGCCCGATAAGGCATAGCCAAACTTGCCATCGACCCAGTAAAACACATTGACCTTGCCATCTTGCAGGAATTTGAAACCAGTGTCCTTGTTTTGCACCTGATCATTGCTGACGTACAGGGTCAGGCGCTGGCCGGTCGCGTCCTGGTACATGAATTGCGCCACTGGGCCAGTGCCGCCCGGCAAAAGGCGGCCACCAACCAGCTCATACGATAGTTTGCCGAGCTTGGGTGCACGCATGGGGCTGCCCATGCGTTTGGACAGCCAGGCAACCAGTTGTTCTTCCTGCTCTGCCCCCACTTCTACCGGGCGGCGCACGTCAGGACTATATACGAGATGCGCCACCGCAGCCTGATGGGCAAAGCCTGCAGCGCCATGAACACCATTTTTTTGCACATCAGCCTGTGCCAGCACCGCGCTGGTATCACTACGTGCATGCAACCACCAGCCGCTACTGGCGCTGACGAAGGCAATCGCTATACCGGCTGCCAGATGGCGCCAGCCCCAGACAGGCTGGTTGGCCGCGGGAGTAGCTGGTCTCAGTATTGAACTGAGCCGGGCAGGCACAGGTTCATCAACAATAGGATCAAACAAGGCATGCAGGCCGGCATTCTGTTTGCGCCAGGCAGACACTTTTTCCTGCTCAGCCGGGTTCGCCTGCAGATAGCTTTCCACCTCCGCCACGCGGGCAACAGGCAGCTGGCCATCGACATAGGCATGCAAGTCTGCTTCGCTGACGGGCTCGTGTTTCATGATCTGGCCTTGTTCACTTGACGACTTTCAAGACTGTGCTGGTGGGGCGCATTTCCATAATGGCACGCAGTTTTTCACGGCCACGCGACAAGCGTGACATCACGGTTCCCAGCGGGATATTCAAAGTAAGGGCAATATCTTCGTAACGCATTTCTTCCAGCACGACCAGCAATAATACTTCGCGCTGCTCCAGTGGCAATTGCTGCAATGCTGCCTGCAGGTCGCGTAATTCCAGGCCATGACTCTGGCTGGCGGCCAGGGCGGGCAAGGATGCGTCTTCATCATCGAGCTCTACCGTAGTCAGCGATGGCTTGCGCAATTGATCCAGCCGCAGATTATGCATGATGCTGAATAACCAGGCCCGCATATCGCCATCCGGCAGGAATGAGCCCAGCTTCAGCCAGCCGCGTTCCATGGTGTCTTGCACCAGATCATCCGCGCCCGCCCTGTCACCCACCAGCGCACGCGCATAGCGACGCAGGCGGGGGATGCAAGCCAGTAACTGGCTGCGGCTATCCGACTGACTCATTTGTCAGACATTAAGTGGCTTGAAATTTATCGCACGGCACGCTTTATTCCTTGACCAGATGCCAGACATTTTTAAAGTTGTCACCAGTACGCTCACCGGCTTTTTTATCCGCCGCGTACAGGTACAGCGGCTTGCCGTCATACGCCAGTTGTGTGCTGCCATCATCGCGGGTGACGACAGAATATTTGCCGGATGGCAGCTTGGCGGGTACGGCAACTGGCGGCCAGTTTGTTGCGCATGGCCCATTGCAAGTGCTTTTGCCGCTACCGGCGACATCCTTGTCAAAGCTATACAAAGTCATGCCGGTATCACTGACGAGTATGCCATCTGCGACCTTGGGTGCGGACTGGGCTTGGGCAAAACCGGCGATGAATGTGGCACTGGTCAGCAGGGCAAGGCAAATTTGTCTGGTTTTCATCAAAAGGCTCCTGAAAATGTAAATGTAGTATAGGTGGCTAAACGAATGTCAGCAGCATTTGACGCGCAAACTGCTTACACAGGGATATACGTAAGCTGAGCAGCCTTTATTCCAGCAGTTTGAAAATTATTTTTTCAGGTGGTTTTGTGCAAGCACAAAGCAAAAACCCGCCAGATTAGTTGACGGGTTCCAGTGACTTTAGAACTTCAATAAAACTAGGCGGGTGCCCTGGTAGGGTCAGCCAGCATAGCCTGATAAAAAGGATCGGTTTGTGCTGCCAGATTAACCGCACCGGTAGTAGTAACAAATGCTGCATAAGGTGAAGCTGCGAGTGTCTGGTTACGCATTTTTATGTTTTTCTGGTTCCAGTCATTATTCTCTTTGCTTAATTTTTCATAAGCGACTTCATAGTTTTTCAGCTGATCACCCCACTCAGCCGAACCTTGCTCTGCCGTTGGGCGCTTGATCGAATTCACAGAATCCGGCCTTGGGTCAGTATTAAAGACCAGGTCTGCCGCCAGCAGATTGGGGCCACCGCCGGGATTGGATGGCGAGACAAAAGCCGATGGATTGGCCGGGTCATACACCCTGTAAGCGGCATGGGTAGGGTTGACTGCGGCAATGGTCGTGGTGGGTACGGCTGGCGGCGTGGCAGCAGGTTTACTTGCGGCAGCCGTGGTTTTGCTGCTGGCAGTTGTATCGCTGACGCTGGTTACTGCTGTTGAACTCGCTGACGCGCCAGTGACTGCTGCCACAGTGCTTGCCGCCGCAGGAGGCACAGCAGGCGGCGGCGCCTGCAATTGCTCGCGCAAGGCTGTCAGTGTCGCCTGTATTTGCGCTGCCAGGTCGGTGGTCTTGGTATCTGCACCAAGGTCAGCGGCTTTCTCCTTGATAGTACTCACCAGTTCAGCTTTGGTTTCTGGCTTGACTGCTGTTTGCAATGCCGCCTTGAACTTGTCGGCACTCTGTTCTGCATCAGCCAGTCTGGATTTGAACTTGCTTTGCAAAGCCTGCACATCACCAAAAATCGAATTTAAGTTTGAAATATCCTGCATACATCCTCCCGGGATTGGGGCTGCGCTTTATATGCGCTAACGCCCTTGCTTTTGCTGAGACGACTCAGCCTGATTTGATAAGCTAGAAAATATCAAACAAAGTGACTGGATGAAGCTCAAAAAAGAGGCAATTTCCAGCGCCAGTTCCAGCTTTGGAGCAAACCGGATATTTTCACAGGAAGACTAATGTAATTAAAATACACAACCAAGATGAATAAGAATGCTTTATTTAAGCTTAATAAATTAAAATAACCAGACAAATGTAGTTTAAATACATAAAAATAAGTTTTACCCATCAGGAGACAACATGAAAACCAAAGCCTTGGCACGTCTGTGCATTAGCTTGCTAGCCTTGCTACCTGTATTTGTACAGGCTCAGCCTGTCGTGCAACATGTAGAACCCGGTTTTTGGTGGGTGGGGATGAAGAGTGACAAGCTGCAAATCATGCTGCATGGCAAACAAATTGCCACCTACACAGCGCGCATCAATTATCCAGGCGTGCACATCAAGGGCGTGCGCAAGCTCAGCAACCCCAATTATCTGTTTCTGGATTTACAAATTTCGCCAGGCACCCACTCAGGTAAATTCAATATCAGCATGCAACATGAGGAGCAAAAATTTAGCATCCCCTATGAACTCAGGGCACGTGAGCCAGGATCCGCACAAAGGCTGGGATTTGGCCCGGCAGATGCAATCCTGAATCTTATGCCAGACCGCTTTGCCAATGGCGACACCAGCAATGACAGTCTGCCCGGCTTTGCCGACAAGCTGGACCGCAATGATGCCAGCGCTGGCCGCCATGGTGGCGACCTGAAAGGCATACGTGACCACCTGGATTACATTGCCGGCATGGGTTACACCATGCTCTGGCCTACACCAGTCGTAGAGAATAATCAGCAAGCTTATTCTTACCATGGCTATGCCGCCACCGATTATTACAAAGTCGATGCCCGCCTGGGCAGCAATAAAGAATATCTCCAGCTGGTAGCCGAAGCAAAAAAGAAAGGCATAGGTGTGATCCAGGATATCGTGCTGAATCACATAGGAGACGGCCACTGGTGGATGAAAGATTTGCCCGGCAAAGACTGGCTCAGCTATAACAGTGAATTTACACCGACCTACCATGCGCGCACCACGGTCAGTGACCCGTATGCGTCTGCCATCGATAAAAAGAATTACACCCAGGGCTGGTTTGAAGTGCATATGCCGGACATGAACCAGCGCAACCCGCTGGTGGCGAATTATCAGATACAAAATACCATCTGGTGGATAGAATATGCGGGGCTGGCGGGCATACGGGCAGATACCTATGGCTATTCTGACCCTGCCTTTTTAACAGAGTGGTCGCGCCGCGTCATGCAGGAATACCCGCAACTGACACTGGTAGGCGAAGAATGGTCAGATAATCCCAATCTGGTAGCGCATTGGTTGCGCGGGCACAAGAATGCGAATGGCTATGTCTCGCACATGCCCAGCATGATGGACTATCCCTTGCATGACACTTTGCGCAAGGCTCTGGTTGCACCAGAAAACCTGCATTCCGGCTTTGCCACTTTGTATGAAGCCCTGATCAATGACCAGCTCTACCCACAACCATCAGCGATGGTGCTGTTTGAGGGCAATCATGATGTCAGCCGCCTGTACAGCGCACTTGATGAAGACCTGGATTTATTCAAGATGGCGATCACCTATATCGCCACCATGCCGCGCACGCCACAGTTTTATTATGGCACCGAGATTTTAATGACCAGCACCAAACACAGGGATGACGGTGCATTCCGAAAAGACTTTCCCGGTGGCTGGACAGGTGATGCAGTAAATGCGTTCACCGGTGCAGGTCTGAATGCCAGACAACTGGAAGCACAAGCCTTTCTCAAAAAGCTGCTGAACTGGCGTAAGACCCAGAGCACTATCCACCAAGGCAAGCTCATGCACTTTGCACCGCAAGATGGCATCTATGTGTACTTCCGCTATGACCAGAAGCACAAAATCATGGTGGTGATGAACAAGAATGCGGCTGAGACAGAATTGGCGACAACACGCTTTGCAGAAATTTTGCCTGCAAACGCCAAGGCCAAAGATGTGATCACTGGACAGGAATTTGAACAGACGCAACAACTCAAAGTGCCTGCGCGTGGCGTCCTGCTGCTGGAAATTATGTAGGCTTGAACCGGCAAAACCGACGGCTTGATCGTCTTTATCAAGTCTGTTACCATCAATTTATGAAAAGCCACTTTGCATCCACGCTGAGCATTAAGACCACCATTATCGCAATGGTGGGTTAGCGCTTTTTCATTTTTTCGCAACCCGCCTACGAGGCGGGTGCATATAGCTTGATACCTGTCTCCTGGCCACTTTAAGGAGATTTACATGGCATCAAGTTTTAATCATCAAGATCATCAGGCTTCCGTTGCCAGTCCACCGCGACTGGCACGCTCTGCCTTGTCGCTCGAACATTACCCACATGGCATGCATGTAGGTGTCGTCGGCGCAACTGGCCTGGTCGGTGAATTCATGCTCAAGCTGCTGGAAGAGCGCAACTTCCCGGTCAGCTCATTGCGCCTGTTTGCGTCTGCGCGTTCTGCCGGAAAATCACTGAACTGGAAAGGCAGCCGGATCGCCGTTGAAGATGCAGCGACGGCTGATTATTCTGGCCTCGCTGTCGTGTTTTTTTCGGCAGGTGGAGATACCTCCTTGCGCCTGGCCCCGGTGGTCGCGGCTGCGGGTGCGCTGGTCATCGATAATTCCTCGGCATGGCGCATGGACCCTGCCGTGCCGCTGGTGGTGGCAGAAGTCAATCCGCATGATCTGGCAAATATCCCCAAGGGCATCATCGCAAACCCCAACTGTACGACCATGGCAGCCATGCCTGTGCTGAAACCCCTGCATGACAAAGCTGTGCTACGGCGTCTGGTCGTCAGCACTTATCAGGCCGTGTCGGGTGGTGGTGTTGCGGGCGTCGAAGAGCTGGCAAGTCAGATGCAAAAAGCAGGTGATGATTGCACCAGGCTGGTCAATGATGGTGAAGGCATAGACTTCCCCGCACCGAAGAAATGGCAGGTGCCGATTGCCTATAATGTCGTGCCCTACAACTATCAGGTTGTTGAAGACGGTTATACCGAAGAAGAAATCAAGTTGCGTAATGAAAGCCGCAAGATACTTGGTATCCCGGAATTGAGCGTCTCCTGCACCTGTGTGCGTGTGCCAGTCTTTACAGGACATTCACTGTCCATCAATGCAGAATTCGAAAAAAGCATCTCAGCAGATGCAGCGCTTGAGTTACTGAGCTGTGCTGCCGGTGTGGTCGTTACTGAAGTGCCCAATCCCTTGATGGCGACTGGCCGCGATCCTGTATTCGTTGGCCGGGTGCGCCCTGACCCTACGGTAGCACATGGCCTGGCGCTATTCGTCAGTGGCGACAATCTGCGCAAGGGTGCCGCCCTGAATGCAATACAGATAGCCGAAGTGATCTATGAACAAGGTTTGCGCAGCATGCACAAGTGAAAACCAGGGGCTTGATTTTGGTGTAGGCTAACTGGCTTTTGCATTGCCTGGATTATCGTGAACAAAGCCCCTGTCTCTACCTATCTGAAACTTGTCTGTGTCGCCCTGTTCTGGGGTGGCACTTTCATTGCCGGACGCCTGGTCGCCAAAGAGATACCGCACATGATTGCGGCCTTTATCCGTTTTGCTGTTGCCTGCGTTTTATTGTTATTGCTGGCCTGGCGTCTCGAAGGTGGCTTGCCCAAACTCAGCAAGCAGCAAATGCATGCGACCTTTGCACTCGGTGCGACCGGCATCTTCTCGTATAACCTGTGCTTTTTTGCAGCGCTGGAAAACATGCCCGCCGGGCGCACTGCCCTGTTTGTGGCATTGAACCCGATAGTCACCGCGCTGGCACTGGCGCTGCTATTTGGAGAAAGGCTCAGCAAACTACGCTGGCTGGGCATCATGGTGGCCTTTGCCGGTGCGGCAGTGGTGATTACCCGTGGTGACTTGATGAGTGCCATGCATGATTTATCGCAATCGCTGGGCAAGGGTGAGCTGTTCATGCTGGTGGCGATTTGTGGCTGGGCCGCCTACACCATCATAGGGCGTCACGCCCTGAAGGGACTGTCACCGATTGCAGCCACCACTTATGCGTCGCTATGGGGCCTGCTCTTGCTGGGTCTGGGTGCGTTACTGGAATTACCGCGCTTTGAACCCGCCCGCCTGAGCTGGCAAGTACTGGCTTCGCTGGTATATCTGGGGGCGTTTGGCACAGTCATCGGTTTTGTCTGGTACTACGAAGGCGTGAAAAGCATAGGCCCGGCACGCACGGCGGTGTTCAATAATCTGGTGCCGGTATTCGGTATCAGTCTCGGTGCGCTGATATTGGGTGAACCTATCTTACCTTCGATGATAGTCGGTGGCTTGCTGGTTATTGCCGGGGTGACTTTGACCAACAAAACCTGATACATACTATCCTGATAAAAAAACCGGCCTGGCATTTGCATGCAGGCCGGTTTTTTTGATGGGCGAGACTACGCCCAGGCTGGGATCTGGATCAGAACTTTTTCCAGAGTTTCAGGAAGTAAGAAGCACCACCCAGGCCAAACTGTACGCTGTCATAGTGGAAGCCGTTATCGGTTTCATTCGGGTCCTGACGAGTCGGTTTGACGTTGAATACATTGTTGCCGCCTATGGTCAGCTTGGTGGTGTCATTGAAGGCATAAGTCAAAGCCACGTCAGCCGAGGTTTTAGGCTCGTAATAGGCATTTGGTACACCAGCGGCTGTGCCTGAGAAAGTACCCAGGGTTTGTGAACCGTAATGGATGACCTTGAACTCGCCTGCCCATGGCCCCTGCTCATAATTGAAGGCCAGAGTGGCTTTCATTCTTGGGCCACCTTGCTCTATGAACAGGCGCTCACGTTCAGACAGCAAGACATCTTCATAGCCTTTCAAGGATGCCGGCGCCTGTACCTTAGTGACTTCCGTCTTGCTGTAGTTCAAACCCAGATAAGTCGATAATTTGCCTGCCCCCAGATTGGTTTTATGGGATGCCGTCAAATCCAGACCCTGGGTCTTGGTATTGATGGAATTCACAAAAAACTGTGCCTGACCTACACCCAGCGCTTGCAGCGTAGTACCCAGAGCTGGGTAATTGTCAGCATCAAAACGACCGGACAAGACGATGCGGTCAGCGATGTCAATGCGGTACAAGTCGGCTGTCATGGCAAATGCACTATTCGGTTTGAAAGTCAGGCCGAATGTGTAGTTTTTCGACGTTTCATCTTTCAGTTTGGGGATGCCTGCAGCATTCGCGACTGTGCCGCCATTTGGTGCCAGCACGACGTCCATAGGCTTGCCGCTGATGAAGTCGGTAAAGGTCGAAGAAAAATACACTTGTTGCAGTGATGGCGCGCGGAAGCCTGTGCTGATAGAGCCGCGCATCAGGACATCATCAGACACCTTGTAACTGCCTGCCAGTTTGCCGGTCAGGGTTGAACCAAAGTCACTATAACGCTCACCACGGACAGCTGTCTGCAGCTTGAAGAGTTTGGTGATATCGGTTTCTACATCAACATAAGCAGCGACACTGTTCCTGTTTTTGTCAGTACGGTCACCAGGCTGGAAGCCGGGGAAACCCTGGCTACCGGCATTGCCGCCAAAACCCAGGCCATCGACATCATTGTATGAACCTGGCTCACCGGGAGTGATCTTGTAGTTTTCACGACGGTATTCAGCACCGAAGGCAACGTTGACGCCATTCATGAAACCATCAAAGAAGCGGCTGAAGTCCAGATTGGTGGTCGCTTGGGAGAAAGAAAAACCACCGGCATCAAAACGACTAGGGCTGATACCCTTGCCACCGGCCAGCAAGTCCTTGTTGGCAATCGATGCATTGATGGTATTGCTGACGTTGTACTTCAGTTCATTGAAACCATAGGTCTGCGACAGGTCGGCACGCCATTCGCCGATATCCCATTTATAACCTACGGTGCCATAGATATCATTGATGTCGCCGTTGATGTAAGGCACGAAACCATTTGGATACATGGCAGCAGAATTGCGCGAAGGGATGTCATCAGAACCTATGCCACCGCGGGCAAACGCGGCAGAAGAAGCCTTGCGTTGTTGTGTACCCAGGGTGAAATACAGTTTGTCATTGCCGCCGTTGGGTACTTCACCATTCAAATAAACCGTAGGACCTGTGACCTTGGTGTCGCCAATAGTACGCGGGTTACCTGGGTCAGCACGATTCGAGCGGCCACGGTCGGTATATTCCACCGTGATGCCCAGTACGCCTTTTTCACCGAGGGCAATACCGCAGTAGGCAGATGGCAGGTAGTTTTTACCATCGCCGACAGAGTACTGGCTATAACCAAAACTGGCTTCGCAACCAAGGTTTTTCTTGAGGGTGATGTCCATGACACCGGCAATCGCATCAGAGCCATACTGGGCGGCCGCACCATCGCGCAAGACTTGTACATTGCTGATCGCCATGACGGGTATCGCATTCAAATCCGTACCGGTATTGCCACGGTTGCGGGCACCGAACAGGTTAACCAGCGATACCGTGTGGCGACGCTTGCCATTCACCAGCACCAAAGTTTGGTCTGAACCCAGTCCACGCAAGGCGGCAGAATCTACCAGATCGGCACCATCAGCACCGGTCTGGCGGGTGGAATTGAAGGAAGGCGAAATATTGGCCAAGGTCTGTGCCAGGTCAAACTGACCACCCTGCTCTGCTGCTTTGGATACCGAAATAAAATCGACAGGCAGCGGCGTATTGGTGGCGCTGGTATTGGCACGGCGCGAACCAACGATGGTCATGGTTTGTATGGCTGGGTCTGTGGCTTTTTCCGCTGCGGGAGCAGTTTGCGCACTCACCATGGCGGGAGTGAAAACAGTTGCTGCACTTGCACCATACAGGGCAAGTAAAATCGCTTTGCGCATCTTACTCATAACAAACTTCTCCAAGAATATATAGAAAACCTTAACTGGTATGCCCAGAAGTATGGTTGTCCAGATATTAGAGTGTCAATTATTGTGCTGTGCAGTGTGGCATTTTTGTGTAAATTGTATAGACGTATTTCGAATTTGGGGCGGATACGCAGAATTGCATAACCTTATTGCGCAGACAATTGCTTCAGGTATTGCAAACCAGCAATTGCCCTGCTGCCATACCATGACAGCATTTCACCATCAACCAGCTGCACAGGCAGGCCCAGTTGCTTCTCCAGCGCATCGACATGGCTTTCAGTAAAGCGGTAGGGTTCGGTAGAAAGCAAAACCCTGTCGATGGAATGTTGCATTGCACTAGCCCACTGAAAACCCGGGTAACGCAAAATGCTGTTTGGTGGCGACCAGGTTTGCCAGCCTATCAACGCCAGCATGGCGGCGATGTAGGTGTCGCGGCTGACTGTCATCCACGGGTCTTGCCAGATGCAATACACAACTTGCCGGGAGTCGGCTGTTGCATGGTCCAGGGCAGCATAGGCATCTTCAAACTGACTACACAATTCCTGCGCTCTTTCCTGGGCACCAAATATGCCGCCCAGCAATTGGTATAAGGCCAGATTATCGCGTGGCACCAGTGGATGGGTGACGATGACATGGGGAATGAATTTTGCCAGCGCTTCTAACGTGGGCTTTTCATTTTCATCAATATTGACGATGAGGTGGGTAGGCGCCAGCTTGCGGATTTTTTCTATATTCACATCCTTGGTGCCACCTATCTTGGGGATAGTTTGCACTACAGATTTCGGATGTATGCAAAAACCGGTGCGCCCAACCAGATAAGGCGACAGCCCCAGTTCGCAAACCAGTTCGGTGATGGAAGGCACCAGGCTGACGATGCGCGGCTCAGCCGCAGCCCCGGCATTGACTACGTAGGGCTGATGCACGGTACCTAGCGCATCAATCAACATGCTCACACCTGGTCGGCACGCGGTTTGCGGCGTGCCCGGGCAAAGACTGCGTCGTACAGCCAGTTCGGCAAGATGCGCATTATCTTGGCGACCACGCCCATTTGCCAGGGGATCACGCGGTAAGTATTGCCAGCATCAATGGTCCTTAGGGCAGAGGCACAAAAGGCCTTGACCGGCATCAGGAAAGGCATGGGGTAAGGGTTACCCTTGGTCATGGGCGTATCAATATAGCCCGGCGCAATCGTCACGACGCGTATGCCGCTATCGCGTAATTCTACCCGCAGCGATTCGCAATAACTGATGACCGCTGCCTTGGATGCGCAATACGCACCCGCCCCCGGCAAGCCACGTATGCCAGCGACGCTGCCTATCCCGACCAGACGGCAATCAACATTATGCGCATAAGTTTTCATGGCATTGATGAAAGGTGAAAAAGTCGCCACCGTTGCCATCAAATTGGTTTGCAGTACGCTGTCAAACACCTTGATGTCACCTGCATATTCGCTGAGCGTGCCAACTGAAATACCGGCATTGGCGATGACGATATTGACTTGCCCAACGGCTTGCATGAAATCATTGGCAGCCTTTGCCAGGGCCTCATGATCGGTGACATCCACCGCATAGATATGATGCTGGCCAGGATTAGGCAGGCTCTGCCGCAGTTCTTCCAGCACTTCCTGGCGGCGTGCCAGCAAGCCCAGGGTAACGCCTTGCTCAGCATACGCTCTGGCAAGCGCGGCACCTATGCCAGAAGATGCACCAGTGATGAAGACTGTTTTCATGATATCCAATGAAAAAGTCCGCCGGGATGGCGGACTATCTATAACTCTATTACTACTTATTTCTTTTTGGCTGCTGCCTTGGCTGAAGCCGCTGAACTGGCCGAAGTTGCAGAGCTGGCTGAGGCTGCAGTAGGTGCCGCGGCTGGTGCGCCACTCTTCTCTTTTTGTATCTTGGCGATCAGACTATCGAGCACCTGTATGACTGCGTGGTTCTGTATGTCTTCTGTCACCCTGGTCATGGTCGAGACGGCCAGCACAGGTGAAGTCACAAAGCGGCCATCAATGGCAATCGACGGTACACCGTCAATCTGGTAGGCATTTGCCAGTTGGGTGGCACGGCTGAGCTTGCTGGTGATAGAGAAAGAATTGTAGATATCGGAAAATTTTTGCTTGTCCAGGCCGGACTTGGCAACGAATTCCATGATGTTGGCATCTGTTTGCAAACGGTTGCGATCAACATGGAAAGCGTTGAAAGCTTTCATGTGGTATTCATCGGCCTTGCCCATGGCTTCCATGGTGAAGTAGAGTTTTTGCTGTGGCACCAGATCATGGAAATTCACGTGGATGCGCTTGAAGGAGATATTGTCGCCCTGCTTCTTCACCCATTCTGCCAGCAAAGGTTCCAGAGCATAGCAATGCGGGCAAAAATAGCCAAAGAATTCAATGACTTCAATTTTCTTGCCACTATCAACAGGTTGAGGGCGTTTCAAGACCTGATATTCAACACCAGGCTGCGGAGCAGTCGGGCTGGCATTGACGGCACCAACCACGAGAGACAGGCCAGCCAGCATGAACATGCGGCGTTTGATTTGACTGAAGAATTGCATCACGTTTCCTTTATTAATCGCTTTTTGTACGCTTATTGCACGCTCATTGCACGTTGATTACTTACTGGTCTGTTACTTGACTGTGCGAACCACGGCAACATCCACACTATTCTCTGACAAGCGGGCACGGGTACGGTTCATTGTTTCGAGTTGCGCATACGGGCCAAGACGAACATGGTACATGGTGCCGGCGTCTGAGTTTTTTTCCACGATACGAGCTTCAAAACCAATCAGTGCCAGTTTGGCTCGGCTGTTTTCTGCTGCCACCTGTTCCTTAAACGCACCAACCTGCAAAAAGTAAATATATTTTTCGTCAGCATTGTCCGCCTTGGCTGCAGCGGCAGCTTCTGCCCTCTCTGCTTTTTCGGCAGCTTTTTCTGCTGCCGTTTTTTCTGGCGGTTTGACTTCTACGGGTTTAACTGGAGGCGCTACTGTTTCTGCCGGTTTGCTGGCAGTCAGTTCCTTATTGGCTTCTTTGGCAGCATCCTTGTTGCCATACAGAGGCTTGTTAGGGTCCTGCAACTGCGTCAGGGGAATATCTGCCTTGTCCGATTTACCATTTTTATTGGTGAATGGCGTCGATGACTTGGTAATCACCATGGCCACGCCCACTGCAATAGCCAGACCGATTACCAGGCCGATGATGATGCCAGTCAGGGTACTGCCGCGCTGGCTATTTTTTTGTTTTGGGGCGTTCTGTTGAGATTTCATGCGTCTCCGACGTGTTTTGTTAGCTAGATGAGGCAATAAATTTACATTTGTGTTGGTGCTGAAACACCGATCAGTGCCAGACCATTGCGCAAGACCTGACGGGTTGCCAGTACCAGTGCCAGTCTGGCCAGCTTGATGGCTTCATCTTCAACCAGGACTTTTTCGGCAAAATAATAACTATGCAATTCGCCAGCCAGCTCGCGCAAGTAAAACGCCACCTGATGCGGGCCCAGTTCGTCGAGTGCTTTTTCCAGAACCTCTGGGTACTCTGCCAGCTTCGTCAGCAAACTGGCTTCACTTGGTGCTGTCAGCGGTGACAAATCAACGGAAGTCAACGCTGCATAGGCTGTTTCGTCAGTGGAGAATTGTTCCAGCATGCGACAAATCCGTGCATGAGCATATTGCACATAAAATACCGGGTTTTGTTCAGAGCGTGCCAGAGCGACATCGACATCGAACACGAATTCTGTATCCGCCTTGCGCGAAATCAGGAAAAAGCGCACGGCATCACGGCCACGCTGCTCATCGCCACCACCTGACCATTCGATCAGGTCGCGCACGGTCACATAAGAACCGGCACGTTTGGAGATCTTGACCTCGGCACCATCCTTCATGACGGTAACCATCTTATGCAGGATGTAGTCGGGATAGCCTTGCGGTATGCCTACATTCAAAGCCTGCAGGCCGCCACGTACCCGGGCTATGGTGCCATGATGGTCACTGCCCTGGATATTGATGGCCTTGCGGTAACCACGTTCCCATTTGGTGACGTGATAGGCCACATCCGGCACGAAATAGGTGTAAGTACCATCTGACTTTTTCATGACGCGGTCTTTGTCGTCACCATAGTCAGTCGTACGCAGCCACAGCGCGCCCTCCTGCTCATAGGTTTTGCCTGCTGCCTTCAGGGCGGCAACCGTTGTCTCGACCTTGTTGTCTTTGTACAGCGAAGACTCAAGATAGTAATTATTGAATTTGACGCCAAAGGCCAGCAAGTCTGCATCCTGCTCACGGCGCAGATAGGTCACGCTGAAATGCCGTATGGATTCAATATCATCGACATCACCACTGGCTGTGACAGGTGCACAATCACCGGCAGAAACGGTTTGTTTCGCCAGGAAATCCCTGGCGATATCGGCGATGTAGTCGCCGTTATAGGCAGACTCTGGCCAGCCAGCTTCGCCGGGCGCAAAACCCTTGGCACGCGCCTGTACGGACAGGGCCAGATTATTGATCTGCACACCAGCATCGTTATAGTAAAACTCGCGGCTGACATCGTAGCCTTGCGCATCCATCAAGGCAGACAGAGCATCGCCCAGAGCACCCTGGCGGCCATGGCCTACATGCAGAGGGCCAGTAGGGTTGGCAGAAACAAATTCAACCACCACTTTTTCGCCAGCACCACGCTGGCTTTTGCCGAATTCTGCGCCTTTTTGCAAAACTGTCGTGACCACTGCCTGCTTGGCCGCAGCAGCAAGACGGATATTGATAAAGCCAGGACCAGCGATTTCCACACTGGCAACCAGCGGACTATCTTGTGCTTCTACTGCTGCAACGATGGCCTGTGCCAGTTCGCGCGGATTCTTGTGCAGCGGCTTGGCGATCTGCATGGCGATATTGCAAGCTGCATCACCATGGGAAGGATCACGCGGGCGCTCCAGTGCTATCGTGGGCTTGAGCTCGGAACCGACCAAGATAGGTTCAACCGCATTCTGGAATAGTTTCAGTAATTCTTGTTTTTGTTCAGCTAGCATGGCACGCAATTTTTATTGTATTTTGACAATAAATAAAATAAGGACAGGGGACATTATACTGTCTCACCCTGCCCCTGTCTGAGATGCCGCAAGCGAATCTTGCATCTTCTTGTTACGAATTACTACTCATCCTCCTGCTTTTGCCACCCGATTGCGTTTTAAACCGTAGCAGAGCCGGTAAATACTGTGCTGGAAGACATTGCTTGTTTGTACATGATCAGGACACGCAGCATTTTGCCAAGGAACAAACCGTTGAACAGGCCAAACAAGGCAGTGCTGATAACGGCGAACAACATGTTGCTGTGCAGGGCAGGATTCACGTGCAAAGCCACATTGACAACATACTTCATGACAAAGATGGACATCATCATGACCAGCGGGCCCCAGCTACCACGGTAAAACACCGTACCCTTGTCAGCCAGGATGCGGACGTTTTTGTCGCTGACCATATTCCAGGATACTACAGCACCTGCTGTCATGGTTACCAGCCACGCTGCCAGCACCACAGGATCAGCGCCGAAACCGGACAGTATGCCTTGTACAGACAAGGCCAGCATGACCAGGGGAATGATGACCACTGCCCTGACTGTCAGTTCGCGATCGACGCTTGCCTTGATGCCGCGAAATGCCAGAAAGCCCAGAATTGCCCATACATACATTGGTGTGCCGCTGATGATTTGGTTCAACATGATGATCTCCTTGAATACTGTTTAGTAGGGTTTAGCGTTATTTCGCCGGTTTGTTTTGCTGCGATGTAAGAAGTATTGCAAAGCTGATCTGCTATGTATGCCAGAAAGCGACGAAGCGTTGGTTCTTGCCGCGAAAGAGGTGTTTTTGGTCGTGAGTGGCCCAGCGCAGACGTGTAGAATGCTAGGTTTTCTTCGTCTGGATACGCTATGTGGTTCAAGAATCTGCAAGTTTTTCGTCTGACAACTCCCTGGAAGATCACTGCCGAGGAGTTGCATGCCCAATTGTCACGCATTGCGTTTTCACAATGCGCCTCGAACGAGATGCAAAGCCAGGGCTGGGCATCGCCTCGCAATAATGACCAACTGGTACATAGCGTCAATCAACAATTCCTGATTTCGCTGGCAACAGAAAAAAAACTGCTGCCATCCAGTGTCATTAACCAGGTCACCAAGGCCCGAGCGCTGGAAATAGAAGAAGAACAAGGCTTTGCACCTGGCCGCAAGGCCATGAAAGACCTGAAAGAACGCATCACTGAAGAATTGCTGCCACGCGCCTTTGGCGTCAAGCGCAATACCAATGTGTGGATAGACCCTGTGAACCGCTGGCTAGTCATCGACGCTTCCAGCCCATCCAAGGCCGACGAGGTCATCAAGCTCTTGCTGAAGTGCTGCGACAAGCTGCCACTGGAAGGTTTGCGTACCAAGACTTCTCCACAGGCAGCCATGACAGGCTGGTTGGCCGGCAATGAAGCCCCGAAGGGCTTCACCATAGACCAGGATACTGAACTGAAGTCTTCTACCGAAGACAAGGCCACCGTACGCTATGTACGCTACACACTGGAACCGGATGATATCCAAAAACATATTACCGCTGGCAAACAATGCACCAAGCTGGCCCTGACCTGGGATGACAAAGTCAGCTTTGTCCTGACCGACACATTGACAATCAAGCGCATCAAACCGCTCGATGTGCTTGATGAAAGCAAGGACAAGGGTAGTAATGAAGAAGAACGCTTTGATGCAGACTTTGTGCTGATGACTGCCGAGCTGGCCAGTTTGCTCAGCGATGTGGTGTTTGCGCTGGATGGTGAGATGGATAGCGCGCAAGCTGCTTGATGAGTTGACGCTTCTTGCCCTACAAAACCCCCGCTCAGGTAATTGGGCGGGGGTTTTGTTTTGTGCGCAGCATTAATGACGCACTTTAAGAGTTCTCAACGCAGAGGCAGATAGGAAGGACGAGCAGCCTTCGTTACACAAGTGAACGGAAATTGAACGATATATGCTCTAGCCTCTACTCTGTTGTTTAGATCTATTTTATTTCCAGGTCGCAGTGCTTCCTTGCCATAGTAAAGTGTGCCTGGTACACCGTTTCTTCATTGCTGAACCACTAGCTTACTCACCGCACGGCATATCAAGCAACGACGGTGGGCAACAGCCTGCGCTGAAGCGACGGGGTTGAGGCTAGCTTTCTTATAACCTGGGCCTCGGGCTGCCAGCCTTCTCAGGGCTATCGATGAATTGTTGGGGAAATTCAAGCCCTTGTATTCGCATGCAGGTATTTCAACCGTAAATTTAATGTCGTCGCTCCTGCGCAGGCAGGAGGCTAGCGGGCTGGTGTTTACAGTGGCATTCGTGGATCAAGGTAGATGCTAGCCTGGATTACAGGAAAACGCGGACGAAAAAAAAGACAAGCATCGCTTGTCTTTTTTCTTTATAACTGGCGGAGCGGACGGGGCTCGAACCCGCGACCCCCGGCGTGACAGGCCGGTATTCTAACCAACTGAACTACCACTCCGAAACTACTTAACCGTTCTTGCTGTTTATCTGTGGTGGGTGCTGAGAGGCTCGAACTCCCGACCTACGCCTTGTAAGGGCGCCGCTCTACCAACTGAGCTAAGCACCCATATTCTTGCCTAGTCAGATAAACTTGATGTGTGTCACCACATCAACAGAAGCAAAATTATACTTCATCTTTATGCTTCTTGTCTAGTCTTTTTCCTGGCTATTTCACTAAAATCTGCGAAACCGCTTACAAAATCGACTATTCTCACTTAAAAGCAAAACCCCCACTCAAATAAATGAGCGGGGGTCTGCGGAATAAAAGCCTGACGATAACCTACTTTCACACTGGTTGCAGCACTATCATTGGCGCGTAATCGTTTCACGGTCCTGTTCGGGAT